>DDKN01000077.1 GCA_002339725.1 Thiobacillus sp. UBA2597 | reverse complement strand
ACTCGAAATTCAAAAGAGCCGGATTATAACGGCTGCCGGTCTTACTTCGGCGGCGGCACCGGGTCGTGACCGCCGGGGTGATAGGGATGGCAGCGCGCGATGCGGCGCAGCGCCAGCCAACTGCCCTTGAGCGCACCGTGTTGCTGCACCGCCGCCTTGGCGTATTCCGAGCAGGTCGGCGTGAACCGGCACTGGCTGCCGAAATAGGGCGACAGGGCGATCTGATACAGGCGGATCAGCCCGATGAGCAGGCGCTGGATCGGATTCATGCGGCCCTGGCCTGGGCCCTGGCCGCCATCCGCCGCAGATAGTCGGCGAACTCGGGGTCTTCACCGCGCAGCAGTTCCGGCAGGGCGGCGCGGTAATCGGCGCGGGCGCACCAGTCTTCCATGTAGTCGGCCCAGTTCTGCCACAGGCGCTGGCGCTGGCGGCTCATGCGGTCTTCGTAGACCATGACATAGGCCTGCTCGAAGATGGCGGTCAGAATGCCGAACAGGGCAAAGCGGCGTTCCTGCTGCTCGGCATCGAGTTCGGGCGGTTGGGCGTGGCGTTGCAGCAGTTGCAGGTCGGCGTTGGCCAACACCAGTTTGAGAAAGTCGGTATAGGCGGCGGCGAGGCGCTGGTGCAGCTCTTCCTCTTCGGCCAGGCGTTCCTTGCGCTGCTCCCAGAGGAAGACCGCGATGGCCAGGGGCAGGCCGATCACCGTGACGACGTAGCTGAGGAGCTCCCAGGTTTCCGGGTTCAGCACGATGCATGCGCCACGGCGACGACCGGGCGGTCCGGGCTCAGTCGGCGTACAGCCGCTCGCGCCGCTCGTGCTTCTCCTGCGCCTCGATGGAGAGTTCGGCGGTCGGGCGGGCGATCAGCCGGGCCAGGCCGATCGGCTCGCCGGTCTCCAGGCAATAGCCGTATTCGCCCGACTCGATGCGGCGCAGGGCGGAATCGATCTTCTTCAGGAGCTTGCGTTCGCGGTCGCGCACGCGCTGCTCCAGCATGTTCTCTTCTTCCACGGTGGCGCGGTCGTTGGGATCGGCGAAGACCTCGTTCTCCTTGAGGTGCTCGCCGGTCTCGCGCGCGTTGTCCAGGATGTCTTCCTTCATCATCAGGAGCTTGGCCTTGAAGAAGGCGAGCTGGGCCTCGTTCATGTAGTCCTTGTCGGACATCTTGAGGATCTGCTCTTCGCTCAGAATGCCCGGGGGCATGGGCCGGGCAGGCTTGCTGACGGAGGTGGCGGACTTGGTCGTTTTCGCCGGGGCGGCAGGGACGGTCTTGGTCACGGCAGGTGTTGCTTTCTTCACGGTCTGGGTTGCTTTGATGGGCTCCGGCTTCCTGGCCGTCGGTTTGGCGGCGGCCTTGGCCGGTGCCGGCTTCTTGGCCGCTGGCTTGGCAACGGCCTGGGTGCTGCTGGCCTTCTTGGCAGGGGCGGCCTTCTTCGCCGCAGGCTGAGCGCGCTTGACCGGGGCGGCCTTTTTGGCCGCGGGCGTGCTCGCCTTGGCGGGTGCCGGCTTCCTGGCGGCGGGCTTGCTTGCCTTGGCCGGCGCCGCTTTTTTGCTCGCGCTGGCCTTCACCGGTGCCGCCTTCTTGGCCACGGGCTTGCTGGTCTTGGCGGGCGCTGCCTTCCTGGCAGCGGGTTTGCTGCCGGCCTTAGCGGGTGCCTTCTTGCTTGCAGTAGCCACGGCATTCCTCCTGCTTTTGTATGAAGGTACAAAATTGGCGCTGCATTATGCCACGGATGGTCGATTGAGAACCCCCTGGCCGGCCGCCTGGGTGAAATCGTTCAGCAGCTTGGCCACGAAGGCCTCTTCCAAGTCGCTGACGATAAAGACAAAACGGCTGCTGTGGTCGGCATCCGGCCAGGCCGCCAGACGCTCGGGCGGGTAGACCACGTGCTGCACCGCATGCAGTACCACCGGCCCGGGCTCGCCTTTTATATTGACGATGGCCTTCATGCGCAACAGGTTCTGGGCACGAAAGGCGGTCAGCATCTCCAGGGCGCTGTGCACCCCGGTCCAGTCCAGGGCCTGATCGAAGCTCAGGCTGAAGGCGCGGATGCGCGCGTCGTGCAGCGCCGGCGCCGCCGGCCTGGTGCCGAGCAGGCCGCTCGCCTGCACCGGCCTGTAGCGCTCGGCGTTGAGCCAGCGGCGCACGTCCGGGTGCTTGCGCTCCGGGTCGTAGAGGCCGACGTGGAGGATGAGCTCGGGGTCGATCTCGCCCTTGAGCACGGTGTGGATGGGCGCGGCCGGGTTGAGTGCGGCGACGCGCGCCTTCGCCGCCTCGGTCAGCTCAGGCCCGGCCAGATCGCTCTTGGTGATGAGCAGGCGGTCGGCCACCGCCACCTGGCGCACCGCCTCGAAATAACTGTCGAGCTGCTGCTCGGCCAGCACCGCGTCCACCGTGGTCACCACGCCGTCGAGCTGGTGGCGCTTGGCCAGCCAGCGGTCGTTGAGGAGGGTGTCAAGGATGGGCGCCGGGTCGGCGATGCCCGTGGTCTCGATGATCACCCGTTCGTATTTCGGGATCTCGCCCTTCTGGCGCGCCAGGTACAGGTTCTTCAAGGTGGGCGCGAGCGAGCCCTGCACCTGGCAGCAGACGCAGCCGCCCGAGAGCAGGGCGAGCGGGCCGCGGGTTTCTTCCAGGAGCTGGTGGTCGAGGCCGACCTCGCCGAACTCGTTCATCACCACGGCGGTGAGCGGCAGGTGGCGCAGCAGGTGATTGAGCAGTGTGGTCTTGCCGCTGCCCAAAAAACCAGTCAACAAGGTAACGGGGATGGCTTGGTCCATCTTGGTGGCGTACTCACAGATTCCCCACCCCAACCCTCCCCACTTGTGGGGAGGGAGCACCCCTCCCCCACTCGTGGGGGAGGCTGGGAGGGGGAGATTCAAAAGGCGGGCCATGATAGCCGATTGCCCGTAAAATGCGGTTTTTGTTCGGGTTTTAAAGATGGCCGATGTAGAACTGCACAAGGGCCGGGCCAAGACCGCGCGCATCCCGATCAAGGTGGTGGCCAAGCCCCGGCTCAAGATGCCGGCCTGGATCCGCGCCAAGTCGCCCAACGCGCCCGAGGTGGCCGAGCTCAAGGCCGTGCTGCGCGCCAAGGGCCTGCATACCGTGTGCGAGGAGGCCTCCTGCCCCAATCTGGGCGAGTGCTTCCGCCACGGCACCGCCACCTTCATGATCCTGGGCGACCTGTGCACCCGGCGCTGCCCCTTCTGCGACGTGGGCCACGGCAAGCCGCTGCCGCCCGACCCGAACGAGCCGGCCCACCTGGCCGAGACCGTGGCCGCGATGCGCCTCAAATACGTGGTCATCACCAGCGTCGACCGCGACGACCTCAGAGACGGCGGCGCGACACACTTCGCCGATTGCATCCGCGCCGTGCGTGAGGCCTCGCCCAACACCCGGATCGAGATTTTGACGCCGGACTTTCGCGGCCGGCTCGAGGTCGCGCTCGACATCCTCGCCGCCACGCCGCCCGACGTGATGAACCACAACCTGGAGACCGTGCCCCGCCTGTATAAGGCCTGCCGGCCCGGCGCCGATTACGCCCATTCCTTGCAACTGCTGAAGGAGTTCAAGGCGCGGCTGCCGAATGTGCCGACCAAGTCCGGCATCATGCTCGGCCTGGGCGAGACCGACGAAGAAGTGCTCGCGGTCATGCGCGACCTGCGCGCCCACGACGTCGACATGCTGACCATCGGCCAGTATCTGCAGCCCTCGGGCCATCACCTCTCGGTGGAGCGTTACGTGACGCCGGAACAATTCGCCGAGTTCGAGCGTGCGGCGAGCGAGATGGGTTTTCTCAATGCCGCCTGCGGGCCCATGGTGCGCAGTTCCTATCACGCCGACCGGCAGGCGGCCGGGCTGTAATCGTGCCGGGCATCGCCAGCACGCCGGAGCCGCCTTATTACGCCGTGATCTTTTCCTCGCGCCGCAGCCCTGGCGATGCGGGCTACCGGCAAATGGCCGAAAGGATGGTCGAGCTGGCGGCAGCGCAACCCGGTTTCCTCGGCATGGAAAGCGCGCGCGAGCCGGATGGCTTCGGCATCACGGTCTCCTACTGGGCCTCGATCGAGGCGATCGAGCATTGGAAGGCGAACGCGGAACATCTCGTCGCCCAGGAGCGGGGCCAGCGTGCCTGGTACGAAGACTACGTCGTGCGCGTGGCCAAGGTCGAGCGGGCTTATGGCAAGCCTGAATAGCCGCTGCCGGCATCGCTGGGCGCAGCTGCATGGTGGATAATGCGCCCACGGATTTTCTGATTCGATAACGACAAATGCATATTCACATCCTCGGCATCTGCGGCACCTTCATGGGCGGCATCGCCGTCATCGCCAAGCAGGCGGGGCACCGGGTCACCGGCTGCGACGCCAATGTCTATCCGCCGATGAGCACCCAACTCGAAGCCCAGGGCATCGAGCTGATCCAGGGCTTCGGCGCCGAGCAGATCGAGCTCGATCCCGATGTCTACGTCATCGGCAACGTGGTCACCCGCGGCAAGCAGCCCCTGATGGAGGCCATCCTCGACCGCGGCCTGCCCTACATCTCCGGGCCGCAGTGGCTTTATGAAAACGTGCTGCGCGACAAATGGGTGCTGGCGGTGGCCGGTACCCACGGCAAGACCACCACCTCGGGCATGCTGGCCTGGATCCTGGAAGACGCTGGGCTCAACCCCGGCTACCTGGTCGGCGGCGTGCCGCGCAACTTCGGGGTCTCGGCGCGCCTGACCGAGTCGCCCTTCTTCGTGATCGAGGCCGACGAATACGACACCGCCTTCTTCGACAAGCGCTCCAAGTTCGTCCACTACCGCCCGCGCACGGCGGTGCTGAACAACCTGGAATACGACCACGCCGACATCTTTCCCGACCTGGCGGCGATCGAGACCCAGTTCCACCACCTGGTGCGCACCGTGCCGGGCAACGGCCTGATCGTGGCCAACGGCCGCGAGGCGAGCCTGGAGCGCGTGCTCGCGCGCGGCTGCTGGACGCCGGTGGAGCGTTTTGGTTCTCCCTCTTTCCAACCCTCCCCCACTTGTGGGGGAGGGCAGGGAGGGGGATGGCAGGCGGTGGCGCAGGGACCGAATGCCTTCGATGTGCTGTTCGACGGCCGGCTGCAGGGCCGGGTGGAATGGGAACTCCTGGGCGAGCACAACCGGATGAACGCCCTGGCCGCCCTCGCCGCCGCGCGCCATGCCGGGGTGCCGGTGAAGGCCGCAATCGAGGCCCTGGGCCGCTTCCAAAACGTGAAGCGGCGGCTCGAGCTGCGCGGCGAGGTGCGCGGCATCACCGTCTACGACGATTTCGCCCATCACCCGACCGCGATCGAGACCACCCTGGCCGGCCTGCGCGCCAAGGTGGACGGGGATCGCATCCTGGCGGTGCTCGAGCCGCGCTCCAACACCATGAAGCTCGGCACCATGAAGGCGCAGCTGCCCGACAGCCTGCAGGGGGCGGACCTGGTGTTCTGCTATGCCGGCGGGGTCGACTGGGACGTGGCCGGTGCCCTGGCGCCCCTGGGCGACAAGGCCGTGGTTCGGCAGGAGCTCGATGCCCTGATCGAGGCCATTGCGCGCGCGGCCAGGAGCGGCGACCATGTGCTGATCATGAGCAACGGCGGCTTCGGCGGCATTCACGACAAACTGCTGGCGAGGTTGGCGGCCTGACTTCGAGGGGAGAGACCCGGCTTGGGCGCAGCGGCGGCGGCATCCACACCCTGGCATCAACTGCGGCAAGCGGGCGCGGGCTGGACGCTGAGCCTGCGTGGCCGCTGGTGCCTGAGCGAGCTTGCCGCGCTCGACGCCGCCCTGCCCGTGCCGTCGATTCCGCGTGCCGCCATCGTCACCCTTGACGGCCATGAACTGACGGCGCTCGACAGCGCCGGCGCCATGCTGCTGGTGCGCCGGCTGTGGCAGGCCGGCGTGGCCTGGTCCGATGTGCGTTTCACCGGGCTGCAGCCCCGGCAGACCGAGTTGCTGCAGTTGGTGGAACAGCGCTTCGAGGAGGTCGTGCTCCAGGGACGGCCCCGGCCCAGTCTGCTGGCGCGCCTGGGCAGACGCGCGGCCGATCTTATGAGCGAGGTCTACAGCCGTCTGCGCTTTCTGGGCCACGCCGCCGCCAGCCTGGCGCACGCCCTGCACCGCCCGCGCAATTTCCGTCTGCGCGAGACCTTCGTCCAGCTCGAGCACGTCGGCCTGCGCGCACTGCCCATCATCGTGCTCATGAACTTCCTGATCGGGGTGGTGGTGGCCTACCTCACCGGCATCCAGATCCAGAAGTTCGGCGCCAACATCTTCATTGTCGACGGCGCCAGCCTGGGCATCTTCCGCGAGCTGGCGCCCATGCTGGTGGCGGTGCTGGTGGCCGGGCGCTCGGGCTCGGCCTTCACCGCCCAGATCGGCACCATGAAGGTGGCCGACGAGATCGCCGCCATCATCACCCTCGGGCTGTCGGCCTTCCAGGTGCTGGTGCTGCCGCGCCTGATCGCCATCATCCTGGTCATGCCGCTGCTCACCTTCGTCGGCGGCCTGGCCGGCATCTACGGCGCCATGCTGGTGGCCGACATCCAGCTCGACATCGGCCACATCGCCTTCCTCGAGCGCATGCAGGACGTGTTGCAGCTCAAGACAGTGGTGATCGGCCTGGCCAAGGCGCCGGTGTTCGGTGCCGCCATCGGCCTGATCGCCTGCCACAACGGCCTGCGGGTCAGCCGCGACGCCCGCAGCGTCGGCCTGGCCACCACCGCCACCGTGGTGCAGAGCATCGTGGCGGTGATCATCATCGACGCCTTCTTCGCCGTCGTGCTGAGCGAGCTGGGCATCTGATGACCGGCGCCGAACCCGTGATCGAGGCCCAAGCCATCCGCACCCGGCTGGGCGGGGTGTGGGTGCACGACGGCGTCAGTTTCCAGGTCGGCCGGGGCGAGCTGGTGGCCCTGATCGGCGGCAGCGGCACCGGCAAGACCGTGCTGCTCAATGAACTCATCGGCCTGATGCGGCCGACCGCCGGCACCGCCCGGCTGTTCGGCATCGATGTCTGGCAGGCCGACCAGGAGAGGCTCAACCACCTGCGCCAGCGCTTCGGCGTGCTGTTCCAGGATGGCGCCCTGTTCTCCTCCCTCACGGTGGCGCAGAATGTGGCGGCGCCGCTCAAGGAGCACACCCGGCTGCCCGAACATCTGATCCTGCAGCTGGTGGATCTGCGCATGGCCCTGGCCGGCCTGCCGCTGGCGGCCCTGGACAAGAAACCGGCCGAGTTGTCGGGCGGCATGCGCAAGCGCGCCGCGCTGGCGCGGGCACTGGCGCTGGAGCCGGAAATCCTGTTCCTGGACGAACCGACCTCGGGGCTGGACCCCATCGCCGCGCGCGCCTTCGACCAGGCGGTGCGCACCCTGTGCGACAGTCTCGGCATCACGGTGTTCATGAATACCCACGATCTCGATACCTTGTGGGGCATCGTCGATCGTGTCATCGTGCTGAGCGGCGGTCATGTCATCGCCGACGGCCCGGTGGCCGAGGTGGCCCGGGTTGATGAACCCTGGATTCGGTCGTATTTTGCGGCCCATGTGCCGCATCGTGGCGGATAAGGGAGCACCCCATGGAATCGGAAGCGCGCTATGCCTGGGTGGGGGCGGTGATCGTGGCCTTGATCGCCTCGCTCGCGGCCGGCCTGCTCTGGCTCAAGGGCGGTCTGGAAGACCGGCATTTCAACCGCTACACCATCTACTTCCGTCAGCAGTCGCTCGACGGCCTGCAACTCAACAGCGACGTGAAGATGTACGGCATCAAGGTGGGCAAGGTGCTCGATTATGAAATCCTGCCGACCGAGGCCAAGAACGTGCGCGTGGTGATCGAGATCGACGCCAAGGCGCCGGTGATGGAGGGGGCGGTGGCCATGGTCAACCGCAACCTGCTCACCGGCCTGGCCAGTATCGAGGTCAACAACCTGGTGGAGAAGGCGCCGCCGCTCACCCGCAAACCGGCCGGCGAGCCCTACCCGGTGCTGCTGGAGGGTCAGGCCAAGCTGGCCAGGTTCACCGAGCGCATCGAGGGCGTGGCCGTGCGCGCCGACGAAACCTTGAGCCGGCTCAATCTCCTGCTGTCCGACCGCAATCTGGCCGCGGTCGAGGCGACCCTGGACAACATCAACGAGACCAGCGCCGCGGTGGCGCGCGACATACCCGACCTCAAGCGCGCCCTGATCGCCAGCCACGATGCCGCGGCCCAGGTGAACAAACAGTTCGCCCAGGTCGGCCCCAGGCTCGAGACCACGCTGGAGGAGACCCGGCTGGCGGTGCAGGAACTGCGCACCGGCGTTGGCCAGCTGCGCCTCAGCACCGACCTGGCCCTGCAGGAATGGCAGGCGACCGGGCGCGCCCTGCGCGGCGCCAGCCAGGCGGTGGCCGATACCGCGCGCACCCTGCGCGAGCCGGCCGGCGCCCTGTTCGGGCCGGCCGAGAGCAGCCTGGGTCCGGGGGAGACCAAAGAATGAAACGACGCCTTTACCTGCCGGCGCTGCTCGCGGCCGGCCTGCTCACCGGCTGCCTCAACATCGACCTGGAAGCGAAAGGCAAGCACTATTACCACCTGCAGGACCCCGGCCGGGCCGAGTGCGCCAGGCCCCAGGGTAGCACGGCCCTGTTGATCGATACCCTGGCGCCTTCCGTGTTCTACAACGGCACCAGTCTTGCCTTCGGCAGGGCCGAGGGCCATCGCGGCCATTACCAGTATGCCCAATGGACCGATCGGCCGGCCAACCGCATCGCCCTCCTGGTGCGCGACCGCCTGCGCCAGAGCTGCCTGTATCGCCAGGTCGCCCTGACCGGCGAGGGCCTCACCGGCGAGCTGCAGCTCTCGCTGCGCCTGATCGAGATGTATCACGATGCCAGTCAACCACCGGGCCAGGCCGTGATCGAACTCGACGTTCAGCTGATCCGGCGCGATGCCGCCCGCCTCATCGCACAAAAAAACTTCCGGGTCGGCGCCCCGGTCGAAAGCTACGATGCCCCGGGCGCGGCCGCCGGCTTCAACCAGGCCATCGGCCTTCTGCTGGACGAACTCACGGCCTGGCTCGCGCAGCAGCCGCGCGGCTGACGCGGCGGGCCGGGTCGGGTAGCATTCGGGCTTTTCCTGCGCGGCTGGCCGCGCCCCCCTTTCGTTCATGCTGATCTACATCCACGGCTTCAACAGTTCCTCGCAGTCCGGCAAGGCGCGCGAGCTTCAGGCCTGGCTTGCCGCGCGCGGCCTGGCCGGCGACTACCGCTGCCCCGACCTGCCGCACCGCCCGGCCGAGGCCATCGCCCTGCTGGAGGGCCTCATCGCGCAAAGCAGCCGCCCGGTCAAGCTGATCGGCAGCTCGCTCGGCGGCTTCTACGCCACTTATCTGGCGGAAAGGCATGGCCTCAAGGCGGTGCAGATCAACCCCTGCGTGGGCTGCGACGAGAAGCTGGCCGGCGAGGTGGGCAAGGCGCAGAAGAACTGGCACAGCGGCGAGACATATACATTCACCGCGCAGCATCTGGCCGAACTTCAGGCGCTCAAGGTGCCGGCGATCAGCCGGCCCGAGCGCTATCTCCTGCTGGTCGAGACCGGCGATCCGGTGCTCGACTACCGCGAGGCGGTGGCCTATTTCGCCGGCGCCCGCCAGGTGGTGCTCGAGGGCGGCGACCACGGCTTTTCCCGTTTCGCCGAGTACATCCCGACGATTCTGGAATTTTGATTTAAACCGCAAAGAGCGCGAAGGGCGCGAAAGATGAAAAGACATGTGCGCAAGACGCCTTCGGTGTTCAACGTGGTTTTCTTCGCGCCCTTCGCGGTGAAGAAGAAAGAATGACCTACGTTTATTACGAAGAAGACGGCGACATCAAGGCCGGCACCATCCTGGCCGACAACGACGCCTCGGTGCAGCTCGAATCGCAGCACGGCAAGCGGGCCAAGGTGAAGGCCGCCCACATCCTGCTGCGTTTTGCGGCGCCGGCGCCGGCCGCCGCCATGGAGGGCGCGCGTCAGCTGGGTGCGGAGCTCGACCCCGATTTCCTCTGGGAGGTGGCGGGCGAGGCCGAGTTCGGCTTCGTCGACCTGGCGCGCGAGTACTACGGCCACGAGCCGAGCGCGCCCGAGGCGGGAGCGGTGCTGCTCAAGCTGCACGGCTCGCCGATCTACTTCTACAAAAAGGGCAAGGGCCGCTACAAGGCGGCGCCGGCCGACGCCCTGGCCGCGGCCAAGGCCGGGCTGGAGCGGCGCGCACGCGAGGCGGCGCAGAAGGCCGAATGGGTGGCCCAGCTCAAGGCCGGTCAGTTGCCCGAGGCCTTCCGGCCCCAGGTCTTTCACCTGCTGCACAAGCCGGACAAGAACAGCCTCGAGTTCAAGGCGCTGACCGAGGCTTGCGCCGAGACCGGCCTCACCCCGGTGCGGCTGATGGACCGCTGCGGCGCCATTCCGTCCAGTCACGACTACCACCTGCAGGCCTTCCTGCTCGAGCACTTCCCCAAGGGCACCGGCTTTCCCGAGCTGCACGCGCCGCCGCCGCCGCCCGACCTGCCGGCCGGCGACGCCCCGGCCTTCAGCATCGACGACGCCGCCACCACCGAGATCGACGACGCCTTCTCGGTCATCTTCCGGCCCGACGGCTCGGTCCGGGTCGGCATCCACATCGCGGCGCCGGCGCTCGGCATCGCGCCCGGCAGCGAGCTCGACCGGGTCGCCGCCAGCCGCCTGTCCACGGTGTACATGCCGGGCGACAAGATCACCATGCTGCCGGAGAACCTGGTCGAGCGTTACACCCTGGCCGAAAACCGCGACTGCGCCGCGCTCTCGCTCTATGTCGAGGTCGGCCCCGATTACGGCATCCGCGAGGTGCAGACCCAGGCCGACGTCATCCGCATCGCCGCCAACCTGAGGCACGAGACCCTGGAGCCCTTGTTCAACGAAGAGACCATCGGCGCCGGCGGCGCGGACTATCCCTTCCGGCGCGAGCTGGAATGGCTCTGGGGTTTTGCCTGCCAGCTGGAGGCGGCGCGCGGCAAGGCCGATTCGGTGCAGCGTGTCGATTACGTCTTCAAGGTGGAAGACGACAGGGTGCAGATCCTGCCCCGCGTGCGCGGCAACCCCATCGACAAGCTGGTATCCGAGCTGATGATCCTGGCCAACAGCCGCTGGGGCCGCCTCCTGGCGGAGAGCGGGGTCGCCGGCATCTACCGGGCGCAGACCCAGGGCAAGGTGCGCCTGACCCTGAAGCCGGCGCCGCACGAGGGCCTGGGCGTCGAGCACTACACCTGGAGCACCTCGCCCCTGCGCCGCTATGTCGACCTGATCAACCAGCGCCAGATATTGGCCGTCACGCGCGGCGAGCCCCCGGCCTACGCCGGCAACGACCCCATGCTGTTCGCCCATGTGCGCGATTTCGAGCTGGCCTACGACGCCTATGCCGAATTCCAGCGCAGGATGGAACGCTACTGGTGCCTGCGCTGGCTGCAGCAGGAGGGCGTGCACGAGGCCGAGGCCACGGTCTGGCGCGAGAACCTGGTGCGCCTGGACGGCCTGCCGCTGATCGCCAAGCTCACCGGCGCCCCGGCGCTTAACCCGGGCGAGCGGGTGCGGCTGACGCTGGGCGCCATCGACCTGCTCGACATCGAGCTGGCCTGCCAGTTCGTCGCCCGTTTGGAGGCATAATCAGCGCGTGGCCTATACGCAGATGACCTCGACCGATTGGGATGACCGCTTCAGCCAGGCGGTCATCTTCTCCGCCATCGTGCATGTCGTTGTCATTTTCGGCATCCACTTCGTGCCGGCCAACCCCAAGCTGTTCGAAAGCGAGCTGCCGATGGAGGTGGTGCTGGTCAACAGCATGAGCCGGGACAAGCCGCTCAAGGCCGACGTGCTGGCCCAGGCCAATCTCGACGGCGGCGGCGATGTCGAGGCCAGGCTGCAGGCGAAAAGCCCGCTGCCCGCCCACAGCCAGGACAGCGCCGCCTCGGCCGAACACCAGCTGGCCGCGCGCGCCGAGGCCCTGGAACAACAGGCCCGGCTGCTCATGCAGCAGGCCAAGTCGAATTACGCCGTGCGTGAGCCCCGTGCCCGGCCCGACGCGGCGCCGCAGCCGCCCGAGCCCAACGCCGCCCCGACCGATCTGGTCAGCCGCAGTCTGGAGATGGCCAAGCTCGCCGCCCGCATCGACCAGGAGTGGGAGGCCAGCCAGAACCGGCCGCGCCGCGCCTTCATCGGTGCCCGCGCCCAGGAATTCGTCTTCGCCCGTTATGTCGAGGACTGGCGCCTGAAGGTGGAGCGCTATGGCAACAACAACTATCCCGAGGCGGCCCGGCGCCAGGGTCTTTACGGCTCGCTCATCCTGACCGTGGAGATTGGCGCCGACGGCAATGTGGTCGACGTCCACATCGACCGCAGCTCGGGCCACAAGCTGCTCGATGCCGCGGCCCGCAACATCGTGGAAAATGCCGGACCGTATGCCCCGTTCCCGCCCGAGATGCGCAAAAAGGTGGACATCCTCAGCATCACCCGCACCTGGTCCTTCACCCGGTCCGACCAGCTGACCACCCAATAGGCCCGGGGCGCCTCGTCAATCCCCACCCCGGCTATCCCGCGATGGGGCACAGCGCCCTGGCCCGCCTGCCGATCAGCTCGCCCCCTTTCCCCTTCATGGGGGAAGTCGGGAGGGGGAAGGCTTTCCCCTGGCCACAAAAGGCTTATAAAAAGGCCTAATGCTCTGATAAAATTCGCGATTCTTCATTTTCAAGACCATCGCGAGGGCAGCATGCATATCGGTACCACCCTGACCCAGTTCCTGATCGAGGAACAGCGCCACGTCAAAGGCGCCACCGGCGACTTCACCGGCCTGTTGAACGACGTCGTCACCGCCTGCAAGATGATCTCCAACGGCGTCAACCACGGCGGCCTGCTCGGCGTGCTGGGCGCGGCCGGCTCCGAGAACGTCCAGGGCGAAGAGCAGAAGAAGATGGACGTGCTGTCCAACGAGATCTTCCTGAAGCGCAACGAGTGGGCGGGGCATCTTGCCGCCATGGCCTCGGAGGAGATGGACGAGATCTACCAGATCCCCGCCGGCAACCCGCGCGGCAAGTACCTGCTGCTGTTCGATCCGCTCGACGGCTCCTCCAACATCGACGTCAACGTCTCGGTCGGCTCCATCTTCTCCATCCTGCGCTGCCCGGGCGGCGAAAACGTCGACGGCCCCACCCCGGTCGAGGCCTTCCTGCAGCCCGGCGTCAAGCAGGTCTGTGCCGGCTACGCCATCTACGGCCCGTCCACCATGCTGGTGCTGACCACCGGCCATGGCGTCAACGGCTTCACCCTCGACCCGAACGTCGGCGAGTTCGTGCTCACCCACGAGAACATGACCATCCCGGAAGACACCAAGGAATTCGCCATCAACATGTCGAACTACCGCTTCTGGGAAGAGCCGGTGCGCCGCTACGTCGACGAGTGCCTCAAGGGCAAGGAGGGCCCGCGCGGCAAGGACTTCAACATGCGCTGGGTCGCCTCCATGGTGGCCGAGGTGCACCGCATCCTCACCCGCGGCGGCGTCTTCATGTACCCGATGGACAGCAAGCTGAAGGAAAAGGGCGGCAAGCTGCGCCTGATGTACGAGGCCAATCCCATGGCCTTCATCGTCGAGCAGGCCGGCGGCGCCGCCACCACCGGCCGCGAACGTATCCTGGAACTGCAGCCCAAGGGCATCCACCAGCGCGTGCCCGTGGTGCTGGGCTCGAAGAACGAGGTCGAGCGGATCACCCGCTACCACACCAACCCGGAGGCCGCCGCCGCCTGAGGCCGTCGCACCCCTCCTCCGCAAGGGGGAGGCCGGGAGGGGGAGCTTGGGTTCTTCCCGTGGACAACGGATCGGCCCGCCTGGCAACAGGCGGGCCGCTTCGTTTTTTCGGCGTGTCAGGTGCTGGACAACTATACTCCTAAGGAGTATAAACGCGCCGTGCACACCGTCGTCGAAACCCAGTTGTTCCAGCAGCAATGGCCCCTCTATTGGACGGAAGAGGAACGCGGCGCCTTCGCCGCCTACATCGCGGAACATCCCATGGCCGGTACGGTCGTGACCGACTCCGGCGGCATCCGCAAAGTGCGCTGGGGCAGGGCGGGTTCGGGTAAATCGGGCGGCGTGCGGGTGATCTATTTCGTTCGCAACGCCGAAGGCGAGATTGTCCTGCTCACGCTGTATGCGAAGTCGAAAACCGACAACCTCACCGGCCCCAAATTGAAGGAGATACGCCGTGCCCTCGAAGAGTAAAAAACTCAGCCCGGCCGAGTTGGCCGCCTACGAAGCCAAGCGCGACCTTGGCGCCGAGCTGCTCCAATCGGTGCGTGAAATGAAGGCTGGCAAGGTCGCCGTCGTCACCTCGCCGGTGATCGAGGCACGCCGGAAGACCGGCTTGTCACAGTCGCAATTCGCAGCGCTCATCGGCGTCTCCGTTCGCACCCTGCAAAACTGGGAGCAGGGCCGCAAGCAGCCGAGCGGCGCAGCCAGGACCCTGCTCAAGGTCGCCGAGTTGCATCCGGAGGTGCTGCAGGAACTGGCGGCTTGATGCGACAGGATTGCAACGTGATTTGCGTCCGGTGGATGACATCAACCGGTATGTGCCCTGCGAGTCCTCGATAACGGAACGGCCCGCCTGGCGCCAGGCGGGCCATTTTGCAGTTAGTCGCGTAGGGTACGCTATACACACAGAATGCGGATAGCGTGCAAGCGTACCTACTTGAGCTGGCCGCCGCTGACCCTCGGCTGCCCCGCCAGATCCTGCTCCAGAAACACCTCGGCATAGCCCGCCGCCCTGAATAATCCCTGCACCGCCTCGCCCTGGTCGTAACCGTGCTCGAACAGCAGCCAGCCGCCGGGGGCGAGGTGCGTCTTGGCCTGCTCGATGATGCGTCGGATGGCGTCGAGCCCGTCCGGCCCGGCGGCCAAAGCACCTCTCGGCTCGAAGCGCAGGTCGCCCTGGGCCAGATGCGGGTCGGCCTCGGGGATGTAGGGCGGGTTGCTGACGATAAGTTCGAACCGGCGCTCATCGAGCGCGCTGAACAGGTCGCTCTCGATGAATTCCACCTGGGCATGCCAGTCCTCGGCGTTGGTGCGGGCGATGGCCAGGGCCTCACTGCTCACATCGACGGCAGTGACCTTGAGGTCAGGCCGTTCCAGTTTGAGCGTGATGGCGATGCAGCCGCTGCCGGTGCCGATGTCGAGCACGCGGGCATCTGGCGCGGCGCGTTTGAGCGCGGCCTCGACCAGGTGCTCGGTTTCGGGCCGGGGGATCAGGACGGCGGGGCCGACCTGGAATGCGCGGCCATAGAATTCGCGCCGGCCGATGATGTAGGCCACCGGCTCGCCGGCGCAGCGGCGGCGGAACAGGGTCTCGATCTTTTGCACGAGTTCGCCGGCCAGGCGGTCGCGACCGTGGGCAACGAGCCAGGTGCGGCTGACCTCGAGGGCGTGGGCGGCCAAAGCCTGGGCCTCCAGCCGGGCCGCAGCCGGCTCGAGGCCAAGCTTGTGCTGGAAGCCGTGGGCGCCGTGGCGCAAGAGGTCGTCGAGGCTGGACACGGGTGGGTCTTTCGGGGGCGATGCGGTATTGTATGCGGCGATTGCGCGAGCCGATAACCATGACCGACACCACATTGGCCAGCTACGACGACCTGCCCTACGACAGCGTGCCGATCACCGACACCCATCCGGACGGCCTGCGCGCCATCGCCCGGCTGTTCGGTGTGAACACCAAGCCGGCCGGCCAATGCCGGGTGCTGGAGCTGGGCTGTGCCGGCGGCGGCAACCTGATCCCCCTGGCCTTTTATCTGCCGCACAGCGAATGCGTCGGCATCGATCTGGCCCGTCATCACGTCGACGCGGCCAATGCGCTGATCGCCGAGCTGGGTCTGGGCAACGTGCAGGTGCTGCACCGTAGCGTGACCGACGATTTGTCCGACCTGGGCGAGTTCGACTACATCGTCGCCCACGGCCTGTATTCCTGGGTGCCGCGCACGGTGCAGGACCGGGTGCTCGAGCTGTGCGGCCGGCAGTTGGCGTCCAACGGCGTCGCCTATGTCAGCTACAACACCCTGCCCGGCTGGCATGCCCGCGCCGTCCTGCGCGACATGCTGCTGGCCTATTGCGACAGGAGCGCGCGCGCCTCGGTGCAACTCGCCCAGGCCGAGGCCCTGTTCGACCTGCTGCAGCCGGCCTTGCAATTGCAGGACACGCCCGAGGCCAAGGGCCTTTCGGCCGAGATCGACTATCTGCGCCGCGCGCCGGCGTCCTACCTTTATCACGAGTATCTGGAAGCGACCAACGAGCCGCTCTGGTTCAGCGAGTTCATGGCGCGGGCGAATGGCGCGGGCCTGGCCTATCTGGCCGACGCCGCGCTCTTCACCATGCTGCCGGCCACCCTGGGCGAGACGACCGCGCGCGCCCTCTCGGGCCTGAACGACCGCATCCGGGTCGAGCAGCTGATGGACTATGCCCGCCTGCGCAAATTCCGCCGCACCCTGCTGGTGCGGCGCGAGGTGGCGGTGAACGCGGCGCCCGATCTGTCCGTCCTGGACAGCCTGGCCTTCCATGCCGACCTGAATACGGAGGAAGAGGTCGATCTGGCGCGCGACACGCCGCAGACCTTCCGGCTCGCGGCCGGCGGCGCATGCCGCATCGCCCATCCGCTGGCCAAGGCGGCGGCGATCAGCCTGGCCCTGCGCTATCCGGACAGCGTGGGCTGGTATCAACTGCTGGCGGCGGCCAGTGCCCTGGTGGCCGAGCACGGCGATGAGCGATTCATCGGCGAAGTGGCGGCGTTCAAGACCGAGTGGTTCAGCCTGGTCGCCTATCAGAGCGTGCGCCTGGCGGCCGAGGCGCGGGCCTGGCAGGCCGATCTGCCGGAGCGGCCCGCGGCCCATGCCCTGGCCCGGGCCCAGGCCCGGCGCGGCCGGGTGTTGGCCTCGGTGCGCCATGCCGCGGTGGAACTGGATGAATTCGGCGCGCTGCTGGTGCGGGAGCTGGATGGCACGCGCGATCTCGACGAACTGACCGACTGGCTGATGGCTGAACTGCAGGCCCAAGGCCATGCACCCGAACGCCTGGCGCTGAAGGCGGCCTGCCAGCAACTGCTGTGGACCTTGGCCCGGGCCGGCCTGCTGGTCTGAAATTATTTTCGCGCCGCGCGAAATAATGCTTGACGCGCGTGCCTTTGACCCCCATAGTGCGTGGGCGCTTCTCGTAGTCAGAGTAATTCGCCAGCTGTGTCTCGCTGCTCGTCGGTTGTCCAGTTGTCCGTTATTCCCCTGTCCTGAGAGTCCGTAGCCGCCGATCTTTGTCGGCATCTCAATTTTTGTATAAGGAATACACACCATGGCACTGGGTACCGTTAAATGGTTTAACGACTCCAAAGGTTTCGGCTTCATCACCCCCGACGAGGGCGGTGAGGACCTGTTTGCCCACTTCTCCGCGATTCAGGGCAACGGCTTCAAGTCGTTGAAGGAAAATCAGCGGGTCAGCTTCGACGTCACCACCGGCCCCAAGGGCAAGCAGGCTTCGAACATCGTTCCGGCCTGAGCGGACGCTCATCCCTGCGAGAAAAGCCCGGCCCCGCCGGGCTTTTTTCATTTTCCAAATTCGCGCGGCGGGCGCTGCCCGCCGGCAGCCAAAAGGACATAAAACGATGGCCAAGGAAGAACTGCTTGAAATGGAAGGCGTGGTCGCCGAGGTGCTGCCCGACAACCGCTTCCAGGTGACGCTGGAGAACGGCGTGGCGGTGACCGCCTACGCCGCCGGCAAGATGCGCAAGCACCACATCCGCATCCTGGCCGGCGACAAGGTTGCCCTGGAGATGTCGCCCTACGACCTGACCAAGGCCCGCATTACCTTCCGCCATAAGGACGAGCGCCCGGCCGCGAGCGGCGCCGCGCCGCAGTTCCGGCGCCGCTGATCCGGGGCCTGACCAAAGCCCGGTTTATTCCCCGCCCAGCGCCGCCAGTTGCTCAGCCTGGTGCTCGGCGCTGAGCGCATCGATCAGCTCGTCGAGCTCGCCGTCCATGATGGCGTCGATCTTGTACAGGGTGAGGTTGATCCGGTGATCGGTCACCCGGCCCTGGGGGAAGTTGTAGGTGCGGATGCGGTCGGAGCGGTCGCCGCTGCCGACCAGCGACTTGCGCGTAGCCGCCTCCTTCGCCTGCTGCTCCTGCAGCTGTCTGTCCTTCAGGCGCGCCGCCAGCACTGACAGGGCCTGGGCCTTGTTGCGGTGCTGCGAGCGGTCGTCCTGGCATTCCACCACCAGGCCGGTCGGCAGGTGGGTGATGCGCACGGCCGAATCGGTCTTGTTGATGTGCTGGCCGCCGGCGCCGCTGGCGCGGAAGGTGTCGATGCGCAGGTCGGCCGGGTTGATGTCGATCTCGCCCACCTCGTCCGCCTCGGGCAGCACCGCGACGGTGCAGGCCGAGGTGTGAATGCGGCCCTGGGCCTCGGTCTCGGGCACGCGCTGCACCCGATGGCCGCCCGATTCGAACTTCAGTTTCGAGTAGGCCCCCTCGCCCACGATGCGGGCGATGATCTCCTTGTAGCCACCCACCTCGCCCGGACTGCTGGAGATCACTTCCACGCGCCAGCCCTGACGTTCGGCATAGCGCGCATACATGCGAAACAGGTCGCCGGCGAACAGGGCCGATTCGTTGCCGCCGGTGCCGGCGCGGATCTCCAGAAAGATGTTGCGCGCGTCGTTGGGGTCGCGCGGCAGCAGCAGCTTCTGCAATTCGATTTCCAGCCGCGCGATCTTCGCCTGCGCCGCCTCGATCTCGCTCTCGGCCAGTTCGCGCAGCTCGGGATCGGCCAGCATCTGGCCGGCGGTGGCCAGGTCGTCCTGGGCCTGGCGCCAGGCCTGGTAATGCTCGACCAGGGGCGTCAGTTCCGCATGCTCGCGCGCGAGCTTGCGAAAGCGCTCCATGTCGGCCGTGGCGTCCTCGGCCGAGAGCAGCCGGTTGAGTTCCTGGTGGCGCTCGGCCAGGCTTTGCAGTTTGGCGGCAAGAGAGGGTTTCATGTCGGGGGAAAAGGCCGGTTGCGGACCGGCCCTGGGGCCGGAAGGCGGGCGCGGCCCGGGCTAGGAATCGTCACGCAGGTTGTAGAGTCGGGCCAGGTGCTGGGCCAGGGCCTCGCGCTCTTCGCCGCTGGCGTGATTGATCACATGGCTGGGGTCGTGCAGCAGCTTGTTGGTCAGGCCGCGGCTCAGGGCCTCGATCACCGCCTGCGGGTCATCGCCCCGGGCCAGGGCCTTGAGCGCCTTGTCCATTTCATGCCGGCGCATGCGCTCGGCGTGATCGCGCAGGCTGCGCAATACCGGCACCGCGCGCCGGCTGTCGAGCCAGTGCATGAATTCGATCACATTGGCGGCGATGATCGCCTCGGCCTGGCTGACCGCGGCCTGGCGTGAATCGTGGCCGGCGCGCACCACCTCGCCCAGGTCGTCCACGGTGTAGAGGAAGACGTCGTCGAGCTGGCCCACTTCGGTCTCGATGTCGCGCGGCACGGCCAGGTCGACCATGAACATCGGCCGGTGCTTTCTCAGCTTCACCGCGCGTTCGGCCATGCCCAGGCCGAGGATGGGCAAGGGGCTCGCCGTGGAGGTGACCACGATGTCGAACTCGGGCAACAACTCGGGCAGCGCGGTGAGCGCCGCCGCCTCGCCGCCCAGCTTATGGGCCAGCTCGCGCGCGCGCTCGACCGTGCGGTTGATCACCAGCACCCGCTTCGGCCGGCGCGCGACGAAGTGGGTGGCGACCAGCTCGATCATCTCGCCGGCACCGATGAACAAAATGGCCTGGTCCTGGATCGAGGGGAAGATGCGTTCGGCCAGGGTGACCGCGGCGGCGGCCATGGACACGGTGTTGGCACCGATCTGGGTGGCGGTGCGCACCTCCTTGGCCACCGAGAAGGTGCGCTGGAACAGGCGGTTGAGCAAAAGCCCCAGGGTGCCGGCGTCCTTCGCCCGTTCGGCGGCCTGTTTCATCTGGCCCAGGATCTGGGTCTCGCCCAGCACCATGGAATCGAGCCCGGAGGCGACGCGGAAGGCATGGCTGGCGGCCTGCTCGCTCGGCAGCAGGTAGAGGTAGGGCTTCACCTCCTTGAGCGGCAGGGAATGAAAGCGCGCCAGCCATTCGCTCACCGCCTCCGGCTGGTCGGTGTTGCAGTAGATCTCGGTGCGGTTGCAGGTCGACAGGATGGCGGCCTCGCGCGCGACGCGATTGCCGGTGACGTCGACCAGGGCCCGCTCCAGGATGTCGGGCGGGAAGGCGACGCGCTCGCGGATGGCGACCGGCGCGGTGTGATGATTGACGCCGCAGGCGAAGAGTTGCATCAGGTGAACACGAGGGGTTTCTGCACGGGCCCGGTGTTGCCTGGCAGGCCCGGGCCGGAACAAAAACCTCAGCAAAAACAGAATTTTATTATTTTACGCGAAGCGCCGGTTCGGGTCAGCCGGAATGACGCGCGGCATCACAGGCCGAACAGCCACTCGAAGAAGCCTTTTTGTTTGGCGGGCGCTTCTTCGGCGGCCGGTTCGGCCGCCTCGCGTTTGACCTCGGCGGCCTCGTGGCCTTCCTTGCCGCTGGTCTCGGCCGGCGGGTGCGGCTTGGCCGGCGCCGCCGCCTCCGCCGGCTTCGGCGGCGTCGCGGTCTGCGGCGCAGCGATGACCAGCGGCTTGGGCGGCGGCGGGGGCGGCACATACTTGGCCGCTTCGGGCACCGGGCCGCTGGCCAGGATCAGGGGCATCAGGCTGGGCTCCATCAGCTTGAGCAGTTGCGCCGGCAGGCCGCTGGTGAAGCGGAACTGGCCCGCGGCGTCGCCCGGCACGTAGGCGGTGATCACGCCATAGAAGCGGTCGCCCAGGAAAAAGGCGAAGGTGGCCACACGGTTGACCACGCGCGATTCCAGCACCCGGCCGTCGGGTGCATAGACCTCGAAGCGGTTGTCGCCGGTGCCGGTCTTGCCGCCGACGGCGAGTTGGCCCCCCTCGGGCAGCTGGAAGGACTGGCTCAGGCGGCGCGCGGTGCCCTCGTGCACCACTTCGAGCAAGGCCCGGCGCACTACCTGGGCGACCGCGACCGGGATCTCGCGCTGGCCTTCGGGCGGCTTGCGCACGAAGCTGGTCTGATACGGCGTGCCGACGGCGAAATCGAGCTGGTTGATCGAGGCCACCGGCAGGCGCACGCCGTCGTTGAGGATGACGCCGATCAGTTCGGCCAGGGCGGCCGGGCGATCGGCCGAGGAGCCGATGGCCGAGGCCAGCGAGGGCACCAGGCTGCCGAAGGGATAGCCCAGGTTGCGCCAGCGGCGGTGGATCTCCTGGAACGCCTCGATCTCCATCAGGCTCTGGATCCGGCTGTCCTGGGCGTCCTTGCCGGCCGTTGTGAACAGCCATTGATAGACCTCGACCCGCTGGGCCCGGCCCTGTTTGACCAGATCGTCCCATTTCGCCGTGGGGTGGGCGATCAGGTAGGCGGCGAGCCAGAGCTCGAGCGGATGGATCTGCGCGATGTAGCCGCGGTCGGTCAGGTTGAATTTTTCCGGGCCATAGTCCTGATAGAGCCGGGCCAGGGTCTTGTCGTCATAGGCGCGGGCATTGGCCAGGCGGCTTTTCATGAAGGCCCCGAAGGCGGCGAGGTCGTGCTGCGGGTGGATGTAGCGATACACCGCCGCCAGCCGGCGCGGGTTGGCCGCCAGGTGGTTGATCAGTTGCGCCATCACCTCATCCGGCTTGAGGCCCTTGTATTTCTTGTAGAAGCGGGCGAGGTAGACCTGGCCTTCGCGGTCGGCGAACTTTTCGAGATAGTGCTTGCGCTCGGGATGGTCGGCATCGGCCAGCACCTGGGCCGCCACCCCGGGCTGGCGATAGATCAGATGGCGCACGATGTCGCGCATCAGGCGGATGAAGGGCAGGTTGACCGAATTGCGCGTCGCCTCCCAAAGGTCCATGACCTTGTGGTTGTCTTCGTTGTTGAAGTTGGCGAAGCGGTGCAGGCCGCCGCCGGTGAAGAAGCCTTCCTTGGGGTCGGCCGAGTAGAGCCGGCTCATGGCCGACTCGAGCATGGGGGTGAGGCCGCGGTTTTCCGCCTGACGCAGATAGTGCAGGGCCCATTGGGTCAAGGGGTCTTCCGGCGAGACCGCGACCTTGGCGAGCTGGGCGTCCTGCATCCAGGCATATTGCGCGTGCAGCTCGGCGATGAGCTGCAAATAGGTGATCAGGGTGCGCAGCTTGGCCGACGAGCCCATGTCCAGCTTGGCACCCTGGTTGATGTCGAAGGGCTGGTTCAGGCTGTCGACCTGAACCCGCAGCTGCCCCCCGGCCGGCGTCAGCTCGTAGAGGGTGAAGCTGTACATCACGCGCGACAGGTCGTTGCCGGGGGCGAACAGATAGGGGCCATACAGGCCGAGCTCTGCAACCTTGTCCGGCCGGCGCAATTGCTTGATGAACTCGGTCACCGCCCGCTGGGTCGGCAAATGCAGGCTGGTGTGGACGGTGAGGTCCATGCGATCCAGGTCGTACAGGCGCTCGACGTTCAGCATCCTGGCCAGCTCCACCCGAATCGCGTTGGTCGCCTTGTTGTCGATGAAGACATCGTCATTGGCCGGCGTCTTGTCCTGGTGCGGCTCGGCGAAAACGATGCGCTCGCGCTGCGCCAGGTCGCGCAGGGCCGGGCTGATGATGCCGGCTTCGGCCAGCAGCTTGAGGTGGACGTTGACCAGGCCATCCAGCTCCTTGCGCCCGTGCAACAGGTAATACGACGGTTTGCGCTGTGCGATGAGCAGGGCGAGGACATGCTTGTAGGCGCGGGCGGTTTCCGGGGTCGACTGGGGATACCAGAGCAGCTTGTTGACCGCCTCGAAGTCGAGGCCGAACCAGGCCTTGAGGCCGTCGCCGATGCCGTGCACCTCGCCGTGACCGGGCGCGGCGGCGAGCGGCACGGTATTGAGATAGTCCTGCACGATGCGGCGTCGGGTGACCCGGGTGTCGGCGCCTTCGAGATAGGCGCGCACCGAGGCCGAGGCCATCTGGGTGAGCTTGTCGCCGGCGGTGAGGGTGAGGCCGTCGGGCGAATGGCGGTATTTCTCGATCTGGGTGGCCAGGGTGGAGCCGCCGGGCACGTTGCGGCCGGGGTCGACGATCTGCATCCCCTTTTCCAAAATCGCCTGGGCCAGCCGGTCCCATTCCACCGCCGGGTTGCGGCGCGGATGGTTGGGGTCGAGCAGCTCGCGGTTTTCGATGAATAGCAGGGTCTGGGCGATGGCGGGCGGGATGTCGCTAAAGCGGCTGTAGCTGTGGCGCGGATAGGGCATGCTCGCGAGCGCCTGCCCTTCGCTGTCGAGCAGCGTCAGGCCCGCCACGGATTTTTCCTTGTAGGGCAGGTACAGGCCATAGCCGGCCAGCTGTTTCATGGCATTGGAGATGCGCGCCTGCTGGCTGATCTCGAAGTTGCGCTGGAGCAGGCGCTGGCTGAACTCCGGCAGCCGGGTGTAGCCCAGACGCTGGTCATAGGGGCCGTCCGTGGGGAATACGATCGCGTCGCTCGGGCCGTTGCCGACCGAGTAGGTCAGCTTCTTGGCATAGTCGGACAGGAACAGGGCCTGCAGGGGCGAGGCGGTGATCTCGAACAGGGCGAGCGCCCCCAGCCCTGCCAGGGCCAGCCAAAGCATGCGTTTGAATCGGCGCCGGCGCCGCGCTTCCAACTCTTCCTGGCTTTCGAACATGCGGTCTGATCAGCCTTCAAGCACGGCATCCGCCCAATCGCGCGGCTGCAGAAAGACCTCGTACAGCCGGGCCTCCGGGCTGCCCGGGGCGGGCGCCCAGTCATAGCGCCATTTCACGACGGGTGGCAGCGACATCAGGATCGATTCGGTGCGGCCGCCCGATTGCAGGCCGAACAGGGTGCCGCGGTCGTACACCAGATTGAACTCGACATAGCGGCCGCGCCGGTAGGCCTGGAAGTCGCGCTCGCGCTCGCCGTAGGGCGTGTCCACCCGGCGCTCGAGGATGGGCACATAGGCCGGCAGGAAATGATCGCCCACTGATTCGGTCAGGTTGAAGCAGTGGTGGAACGCCTCCGCGTTCCCGTTATGCCCTGCAGGGGGCTCTCCCGCTTGCGGGAGAGGGTTAAGGGTGAGGGCCGAAGCCGCATTGAGATCGTCGAAGAAGATGCCGCCCACCCCGCGCGGCTCCTGGCGGTGCTTGAGGTAGAAATAGTCGTCGCACCACTGTTTGAACTTCGGGTGATAGCCGGCGCCGAACGGCGCCAGCGCCTTGCGGCAGGTGCGGTGGAAATGCACCGCGTCTTCCTCGAAGCCGTAGTAGGGCGTCAGATCCATGCCGCCGCCGAACCACCAGACCGGCTCGGCGCCCGGCTTCTCGGCGTTGAAGAAGCGCACGTTCATGTGCACCGTGGGGCAATAGGGATTGCGCGGATGCAGCACCAGCGACACGCCCATGGCCTCATAGCGGCGGCCCGCCAGCTCCGGGCGCTGGGCCGAGGCCGAGGGCGGCAGGCTGGCCCCCATGACGTGGGAGAAATTGACCCCGCCGCGCTCGAACACATTGCCTTCCTCGATCAGGCGGGTGATGCCGCCGCCGCCCTCGGGCCGGGTCCAGACATCGCTGCGGAAGGGTTTGCCGTCGATCTGTTGCAGGCGCTCGACGATGAGTTCCTGCAATTGCAGCAGGAACGCCTTGACCTTGCTTGTCTCCATTATGGCCATCTGATGATCAATGCCGCCATTCTATCAGCCGGCACCGCAGCGACGCGGCGAAGGCGCGGCAATTTGTCGCATTCCGGATGCCGGTGTCGGCAATTAAGATGGCGGCCTTTTGAAACCCCCATCTGTCCACCATGCCGACCATGCACCCTCATCGTTTGCAGCCGCTCACCTGTCTCGTCCTCGCCACCCTCGCCGTGCCGGCCCTGGCCGATGCGCCCAATCTGCTGGGCGAGGTGGTGGTCACCGCGCCGCGCATGGCCGAACCGCTCACCGTCAGCCTCGATCCCCGCGCACCGCAACAGCCGGTGCCGGCCAACGACGGCGCCAGCTTTCTGAAGAACGTGCCCGGCTTTTCCATGATCCGCAAGGCCGGCACCGACGGCGATCCGGTGCTGCGCGGCCTGGCCGGCTCGCGCCTGAACGTGCTGCTCGACGGCGCCGATTTCCACGGTGGTTGCGGCATGCGCATGGACCCGCCGACCGCCTATGTCTTCCCCGAGGCCTTCGATCAGGTCACCGTAATCAAGGGCCCGCAGACCGTGCTGTATGGCAACGGCAACAGCGCCGGCGTGGTGCTGTTCGAGCGGACGCCGCAGCCGGCGCCGGGCGTGACCGGCTTCGCCAGCCTCATGGCCGGCAGCTGGAGCCGGCTGGATGCCGTGGCCAACGTCGCCGCGGCGGGCGACCAGGCCTATGTCGAGGCCAGCGCGAGCCACGCCGAATCGGACGACTACGAGGACGGCGCCGGCCGCAGCGTGCATTCCTTCTACCAGCGCCAGAGCCTGAACGCGCGCGCCGGCTGGCGGCCCGAGCGCGACACCCGCGTTGAGTTTTCCGCCAGCGCCAGTCGCGCCGAGGCGGCCTATGCCGACCGCGGCATGGACGGCGTCAAGTTCGACCGCGAGGGCTATGGCCTGAAGCTGGAAAAGGCCCATCTCGGCCCGCTGCTGCAGGCGGTGAAGGCCCAGGTCAATTACAACTACATCGACCACGTGATGGACAACTACAGCCTGCGCACGCCCCCCAGCGGCATCAATCCCAATTTCTTCAAGGTCAACAACCCCGACCGTGAGACCCAGAGCGCGCGCGTGAGCGCTGACCTGGCCCTGGCCGACAAGACTCGGCTGACCCTGGGGGTGGATTGGCAGGCCAACGAGCACACGCTGCGCAAGATCGAAAACGCGACGACGGCGGCAGCGGCCGATGCCTACAAGAACCTGCCCCGCATCCTCGACATGGATACCGACACCTGGGGCCTGTACGGCGAGATTCGTCACACCATGGCCGACAACCAGCGCCTGATCGGCGGTCTGCGCCTCGATGACTGGTCGGCCGACCGCTACCAGTACAGCACCTATGCCAGCACCTATCTGGCCGGGGCCAGCGAGACCCTGACGAGCGGCTTTTTGCGCTATGAGCAGGATCTGGCCGGCCGGCCACTCACGGCCTTCGCCGGTCTGGGCTACAGCGAGCGACCGATGGATTACTGGGAGGCCACGACCTACAACGGCATCCTCGCCAGCGGCCAGCTCAAGCCGGAGAAAAACACCCAGCTCGATGCGGGTCTGATGTGGAAGACGGCGGGGCTGAGCGCATCCGTTTCCGTGTTCTACAGCAAGGTGAGCGATTACATCCTGACATACTCGGGCGCCACGCTGCCGAGCGCGAGCGGCCGGGTGATGAACTGCGGGCCACTGACCATGGGCAAATACAATTGCAGCGGCAACATCGACGCCACCCGCTACGGCGGCGAGGCGGACCTCGCCTGGCGTTTCGCCCCGGCCTGGACCCTGCGTGGCAGTCTGGCCTGGGTGCGCGGCGACAACGACAGCTACGACGTGCCGCTGGCCCAAACCCCGCCGCTGGAAGGCCGGCTCGGCCTCGACTACCGCACCGGGGCCTGGACCCTGGGCGGCGTGTTGCGCCTGGTGGCGGAGCAGGATCGCTACGACCTCAACTACGGCAACATCGTCGGCCAGGATTATGGCCGCACCGCGGGTTTTGCCACGCTCGCGCTCAACGCCGCCTACCAGGCGGGCAAGGGCTTGTTGTTCACGGCCGGCATCGACAACGTGTTCGACAAGAACTACGCCGAGCACCTGGCGCGCGACAACAGCTTCGAGGCCGGCACCAACACCCGGGTCAACGAGCCCGGCCGCTTCGTCTGGGCCAAGCTGAGCTATCAGTATTAAGCGCGCAGCACGCCGCCGCTGGCCGGGTCGATGATGCTCGACGGCCGGCGGCGCTGTCAGGCAGCGGTGTCACCGCTGGTTTTAGCTGGCAAAAAAGATTTCACCGCCAAGGTCGCAAAGGTGCGCAAAGAACAGGGTTTCTTTGTGCCCCTGGCGGCCTGCGCGGTAAAAATTCACTTTTTGCGGTGGATGGCGCGGTGGCCGATGTCGTACCGCATCTGGCAGCCGTCGAAGCGGATCTGCTTGGCGATCTCGTAGGCGCGCATCTGCGCCTGACGCACGGTGTCGCCCAGGGCGGTGACGCAGAGCACGCGGCCGCCGCTGGTGACCAGCCTGTTGTCCTTGAGCGCGGTGCCGGCGTGGAACACGTGGTAGTCCGCGCCTGCGGGCGGCAGGCCGTCGATGACATCGCCCTTCCTCGGGTTGTCGGGGTAGCCGGCGGCGGCCAGCACCACGCCCAGGGCGTAGCGGCGGTCCCATTCGGCCTCGACCTGGTCGAGCCGGCCGTCGAGGGCGGCCTCCAGGATCAGGGTGAAATCGGTCTTCAGCCGCATCATGATCGGCTGGGTCTCCGGGTCGCCCATGCGGCAGTTGAACTCCAGCACCTTGGGCGTGCCCTGCGCGTCGATCATCAGGCCGGCATAGAGAAAGCCGGTGAAGACCTGGCCCTCGGCCTTCATGCCGGCAACCACCGGCCGGATCACCTCGCGCAGCACCCGGGCATGCAGCTCGGGCGAAACGATGGGGGCGGGCGAATAGGCGCCCATGCCACCGGTGTTGGGGCCCTGGTCATTGTCGAGCAGCCGCTTGTGGTCCTGGCTGGTGGCGAGCGGCAGGACATGCTCGCCGTCGACCATCACGATGAAGCTGGCCTCCTCGCCCTGCAGGCATTCCTCGATCACCACGCGGTGGCCGGCCTCGCCCAGGCTGTTGCCGGCCAACATGGCGTCGACCGCGGCATGGGCCTCGTCCAGGGTCTGCGCCACCACCACGCCCTTGCCGGCGGCCAGCCCGTCGGCCTTGATCACGATGGGCGCGCCCTGGCGCTCGAGGTAGGCGTGCGCTTCAGCGGCGTCGCTGAAGGTGGCGTAGGCGGCAGTCGGAATGTTGTGCCGGACCATGAAGGCCTTGGCGAAGTCCTTCGAGGCCTCCAGCTGGGCGGCGGCCCGGGTCGGGCCGAAGATACTGAGGCCCTGGGCGCGGAAGGCATCGACGATGCCGGCCGCCAGCGGCGCCTCGGGGCCGACCACGGTGAAGGCGATGTCTTCCTTGCGGCAGAAATCGATCAGGGCGTCGAACTCGGTGAGCGCGAGATTCTCGACGCCGTCCTCGAGGGCGGTGCCGCCGTTGCCCGGCGCGACATAGACCTTTTGCACGCGCGGGCTTTGCTTCAGGCGCCAGGCCAGGGCGTGCTCGCGCCCGCCGGAACCGATGACAAGTACTTTCATTTTAATCTCACCGCGAAGAACGCAAAGAACGCAAAGGCACACAAAGATTTTTGATGGTTCTTTGTGCCCTTCGCGCCGTTGCGGTTAATGCATTTTCAAAAATCAGTGCCGGAAATGACGCATGCCGGTGAAGACCATGGCCATGCCGTGTGCATCCGCCGCGGCGATCACCTCCTCGTCGCGCATCGAGCCGCCGGGCTGGATCACCGCCTTGATGCCGGCGGCGGCGGCCTGGTCGATGCCGTCGCGGAAGGGGAAGAAGGCGTCCGAGGCCATCACCGAGCCTTCGACCACCAGGCCGGCGTGCTCGGCCTTGATCGCGGCGATGCGGGCGGAGTTGACCCGGCTCATCTGGCCGGCGCCCACCCCGATGGTCATCTTGTCCTTGGCATAAACGATCGCGTTGGATTTGACGAACTTGGCCACGCGCCAGGCGAACAGCAGGTCGGCCATTTCCTGTTCGGTCGGCGCGCGACGGGTCACCACCTTCAATGCGTCATAGAGCGCGAGATCGGCGTCCTGCACCAGGAGGCCGCCGGTGACCCGCTTGTAGTCCAGGCGCTTGGCCGGCTCGCTCGGCCACTGGCCGCATTCGAGCACGCGCACGTTCTTCTTGGCGGCGGCGATTTCCACCGCGGCGGCGGCAACCCTGGGCGCGATGATGACCTCGACGAACTGGCGCTCGACGATGGTCTTCATAGTCTCGGCGTCAAGCTCGCCGTTGAAGGCGATGATGCCGCCGAAGGCCGACTCGGGGTCGGTCTGATAGGCGCGGTCGTAGGCCTCGAGCAGGCTCGATCCGTAGGCAACACCGCAGGGGTTGGCGTGCTTGACGATGACGCAGGCCGGCGCCTCGGCGAACTGCTTGACGCATTCCAGCGCGGCATCGGCATCGCCGATGTTGTTGTAGGACAGCTCCTTGCCCTGCAGCTGGCGCGCGGTGGCGATGCTGGCCTCGCGGCTGCCGGCCTCGACATAGAAGGCGGCGTTCTGGTGCGGGTTTTCGCCGTAACGCATGCCCTGCGCCTTCCTGAACTGCAGGTTGATGGTGCGCGGGAATTCGGATTGCTCGACCAGCCTGCCGAAGTGATTGGCGATCGCCCCGTCATAGGCGGCGGTGTGCTCGAAGGCCTTGATCGCCAGGGAGAAACGGGTGGCGTCGGACACCGCACCGCCGCCCGCCTTCATTTCAGCGATGACCACGGCATAGTCGGCCGGGTCGGTGACGATGGTGACGAAGGCGTGGTTCTTGGCGGCCGAGCGCACCATGGCCGGGCCGCCGATGTCGATGTTCTCGATCGCGTCCTCCAGGGTGCAGCCGGGCTTGCTCACCGTCTCGACGAAGGGATAGAGATTGACGCAGACCAGGTCGATGTTGCCGATGTTGTTGCGCTTCATCGCCGCCACGTGCTCGGGCAGGTCGCGCCGGCCGAGGATGCCGCCGTGGATCTTGGGGTGCAGGGTCTTCACCCGGCCGTCGAGCATCTCGGGAAAGCCGGTGTAGTCGGCCACCTCGATCACCGGCAGGCCGGCCTCACGGATGGCGCGGGCGGTGCCGCCGGTCGACAGCAGCTCGACGCCCTGTTCGTGCAGGGCGCGCGCGAAGTCGATGAGGCCGGTCTTGTCGGAAACGGAAAGCAGGGCGCGTTTGATCATTTTCTCAAGTCTTCAGTTTGCAGTTGGCAGTTGGCAGTCGGGGTTGCGCTGCTGCCAACTGCCGACTGAAAGCTGTAGCTTATTTAATGTTGTGCTGCTGCATCTTCTTGCGCAGGGTGTTGCGGTTGATGCCGAGCATCTCGGCGGCGCGGCTCTGGTTGCCACCGGCCTTGGCCAGCACCACTTCGATGCAGGGCTTTTCGGCGCAATGGATCACCATGTCGTACACGTTGCTGGCGGTCTCGCCGTCCAGGTCGCGGAAATATTGGTTGAGCACCTTGCGCACGCAGGCGGCCAGTTCACTTTCGTTTTTTGAAGACATCCTATCCCTCGGGCGTTATTTCAGGCCGCTTCGAGTTCGGCGGCTGGCGTTTGCAAATAGACCAGGCGGCGGCCGCGCTCGGCCGTGCGCTGGAAGAAGTCGTTCACCGCCGCGACCTGGGCGTGGGTGGACTCCAGTTGGTTCATGGCGTGGCGGAAGCTGGCCGAGTCGGCCAGGCCCTTGGTGTACCAGGCGATGTGCTTGCGCGCCATGCGCAGGCCGGTCAGCTCGCCATAGAAGCGGTACAGCGCGTCCAGATGTTCGAGCAGCAGCTGGTGAATCTCAGAGACCTCGGGCGCCGGCAGGTGCTCGCCGGTCTTCAGGTAATGCTCGATCTCGCGGAAGATCCAGGGCCGGCCCTGGGCGGCGCGGCCGATCATCACGCCGTCGGCACCGGTGTAGTCGAGCACCTGCTTCGCCTTTTCCGGTGTCGTGATGTCGCCGTTGGCGATGATCGGAATGTGCGCCTCGGCCTTCACCGCGCGGATGGTGTCGTATTCCGCCTCGCCCGTATAACCGCAGGCGCGGGTGCGGCCGTGGATGGCCAGGGCCTGAATGCCCGCCTCCTGGGCGATGCGCAGGATGTTGAGCGCGTTGCGGTGGCTCCTGTCCCAGCCGGTGCGGATCTTCAGGGTCACCGGCACCTCGGGCACGGCACGCACCACGGCCTCGAGGATGCGGCCGACCAGCGGCTCGTCCTGCAGCAGGGCGGAACCGGCCATGACGTTGCACACCTTCTTGGCTGGGCAACCCATGTTGATGTCGATGATCTGGGCACCGCGCTCGACGTTGTAGCGCGCGGCCTGGGCCATCATCCCGGGATCGGCGCCGGCGATCTGCACCGAGACCGGCGCCACCTCGCCCTCGTGGTTGGCGCGGCGCTGGGTCTTGGCCGAACCGTACAGCAGCGAATTCGAGGTCACCATCTCGCTCACCGCCATGCCGGCGCCCAGCCGCTTGCACAGCTGGCGGAACGGCCGGTCGGTCACGCCGGCCATGGGCGCGACGACCAGGTTGTTCCTGAGCTGATGAGGTCCGATGCGCATCGAAATTTTTCTGTCGGAACGGTTTGCGGAAGGGGGACGAATTGTACCCGAAAGACTTACACTTGCATCTCTTTTAATCACGATCAAAACACATACAAGAATCGTGCCGCGCGTTCCCGCATTCAAAATTTTGATCCTGCCGGCGGCGCTGGGGGCCTTGTCGGTGGCGGGCTTCGCGCCCTGGGGCTGGTTTCCCGTGCCCATCCTCGCATTGGCCGCACTCTATTACAGCGTGCGCACCGATGCGGTGCGTGTGGCGGCCTGGAAGGGCTTCGCTTTTGGTCTGGGTTTTTTCGGTGGCGGCGTGTCCTGGGTATACGTCAGCCTGCACGACTTCGGCATGATGCCCATGCCGCTCGCCGTGGTGGCGACCATCCTGTTCTGCGCCTTCCTCGCCCTGTTTCCGGCCGCCGCCCTGGCGCTGACCGCGCGTCTGGGTGGCCTGCAGCGCTGGCGGGCGCTCGCTGTCGCGCCGGGGTTGTGGCTGCTGAGCGAGTGGTTGCGCGGCTGGCTGTTCACCGGCTTTCCCTGGCTCGCCCTGGGCTATTCCCAGGTGCCGGTCAGCCCCCTGGCCGGCTATGCCCCCGTGCTCGGGGTCTACGGTGTGTCCGGCCTGGTGGCGCTCAGCGCGGCGACCCTGGCCCTGCGCCGATGGCTGCCGCTCGTGCTCGCGCTCTGGCTGGGCGGCTGGGGTTTGCAGCAAATCGAGTGGACCCGGCCGGTCGGCACGCCATTCACGGTCAGCCTGTTGCAGGGCAACGTGGCGCAGTCACTGAAGTTCCGCCCGGAGCAGGCGCTGCGGACCTTGCAGGATTATCTGCATCTGACCCGCTCCAGCCGCGCCAGGCTGATCGTGTTGCCGGAAACCGCCCTGCCCATGTTCCTCGACCAGACGCCGCCGGACTATCTGGAGTTGCTGGCGGACCATGCCCGCCGCACGGGCGGCGACCTGCTGCTCGGCGTGCCCGAGCGCCTGTCCGACGGCCGCTATTTCAACAGCGTGATTTCGCTCGGCGTCTCGCCCAGCCAGACCTACCGCAAGCAGCACCTGGTGCCCTTCGGCGAGTTCGTGCCCTGGGGCTTTGGCTGGATCGTCGATTACCTGCACATTCCCTTGTCCGATTTCGCGCGCGGCGACGAGGTGCAGCCGCCCCTGGCCGTGGCCGGCCAGCAGGTGGCGGTCAACATCTGCTACGAGGACGCCTTCGGCGAGGAGATCATCCGCGCCCTGCCCGCCGCCACGGTGCTGGTCAACGTCAGCAACGATGCCTGGTTCGGCGACTCCTTCTCGCCCTGGCAGCATCTGCAGATCGCCCAGATGCGCGCGCTGGAGACCGGCCGGCCCATGCTGCGCGCCAACAATACCGGCATCACCGCCATCATCGACGCCAAAGGCCGCATCACGGCGCAGCTCGAACCCTTCGTCCAGGGCGTGCTGCATGGCCAGAGCCAGGGGCACCAGGGGCTCACGCCCTATGCCCGCTTCGGCAATACAGCGGCGGTCATGCTCGCCCTGCTCGGGCTGCTGGCCGCCGCCCTGCCGCCGCGGCGCCGCCGTCTGTTCAAGTGAAGCCCTTGCGCATCGCCCTGATCACCCCCTATCTGCCCGAGGCGCGCAACGGCAATGCCCATACCGCATTGCGCTGGCGGCGTTGCCTGCGCGCCGCCGGGCACCGGGTGCGCATGGCGCTCGACTGGGACGGCGGCGCCGCCGACCTGATGATCGCCCTGCACGCCCGGCGCAGTGCCGCAAGCATCCGGCAGTTTGCCGAGCGGCATCCCGACCGGCCGCTCATCGTGGTGCTGACCGGCACCGATCTTTACCGCGACATCCTGGTGGATGCATCGGCGCAGGCGTCCCTGAGGCTGGCGTCGCATCTTGTGGTGCTGCAGGAGGCGGGGCTGGCGGCCGTGCCCGCCGAATACCGGGGCAAGGCCCGGGTGATCTACCAGTCGGCGCCGTCGTGGCAGCCGGCAGCCAAGGCGCGCTCACGCTTCGAGATTTGTGTCGTCGCCCATCTGCGCGAAGAGAAGGACCCGCTGCGCGCCGCCTATGCCGCGGCCCTGTTGCCGGCCGAATCGCGCATCCGGGTGCGCCACGTCGGCCAGGCGCTCGCCCCCGCGTGGGCAGCCGAGGCCGAGCGCTGCGCGCGCGAGATCCCGCGCTGGCACTGGCTGGGCCCGCGCCGGCATGGCGAGACACGCCGCCTGATCGCGCGCAGCCATCTGCTAGTCAACAGCTCGCAGATGGAGGGCGGCGCCTTCGTCCTGATCGAGGCGATCAGCGCCGGGGTGCCGGTGCTCGCCTCGCGCATACCGGGCAACGTCGGCATGCTCGGGTTAGACTATGCGGGCTATTTCCCCTATGGGGACACCGCGGCCTTGGCGGCGCTGATGCGCCGGGCCGAGACCGAGCCGGGCTTTTACGCCCTGCTGCAACGACAATGCGCGGCGCGCGCGCCGCGGTTCGAGCCGGCGCGGGAGTGCGCGGCCATCGAGCAACTGATCGAAGAGGCGATATGAATTTGACCCCGGCAAACGAAAAGATTCGATTGACCCAGTTCTCCCACGGCGGCGGCTGCGGCTGCAAGATCGCGCCGGCCGTGCTGGAGAAGATTTTGGCCAACACGCCGTTCACCACCCATGTGGCGGCCGCTTTTCCCGATCTCATGGTCGGCATCGAGCACGGCGACGACGCCGCGGTGTACAAGCTCAACGAGCACCAGGCCGTGGTGGCGACCACCGACTTCTTCATGCCCATCGTCGACGACCCCTTCGAGTTCGGCCGCATCGCCGCGACCAATGCCCTGTCCGACGTCTACTCCATGGGCGGCCGGCCGATCATGGCCCTGGCCATCGTCGGCATGCCGGTGGACAAGCTGCCGCACGAGGTGATCCGCCAGATCCTGGCCGGGGGCGAGGCGGTGGCGCGCGCGGCCGGCATCCCCATCGCCGGCGGCCACTCCATCGACGCGCCCGAGCCGATCTATGGCTTGGTCGGCATCGGCGTGGTCGATCCCAAGCGGGTGAAACAGAACGCCGACGGCGAGGCCGGTGACCTGCTCATCCTGGGCAAGGGTCTGGGCATCGGCATCTACAGCGCGGCGCTCAAGAAGGGCGCGCTGTCGCCGGCCGGCTACGAGACCATGATCGATTCCACCACCCAGCTCAACACCGCCGGCGCCGAGCTGGCGCTGATCGACGGCGTGCACGCCATGACCGATGTCACGGGGTTCGGCCTGCTCGGCCACGCCCTGGAGATCACCCGGGCCTCAAAGCTCGACGCGCAGATCGAATTTAACAAGCTGCCGGTGCTGCCCGGGGTGGCCGAGCTGGCCCAGGCCGGCCATGTCACCGGCGCCAGCCTGCGCAACTGGGCCGGCTACGGTCATGAGGTCGAGCTGTTCGACGGCGTGACCGACTGGCAGCGCGCCATCCTCACCGACCCGCAGACCAGCGGCGGGATTCTGGTGTCCTGCAGCGCGGACGTGCTCGACCAGGTGATGACGGTGTTCCGGCTGCAGGGTTTCGGCCGGGCCGCCGTGATCGGGCGGCTGGCGCCGGGGACCGGCAAGGTCAGGGTGACGGCCTGAGCCCGGGCGTCACTTGCAGTCGAAGTCCCAGGTGCAGGAGCGCACCCACTGCACGCAGCGTTCGCCGTCGTAGACCACGCATTCCGGCTTGCAGCGGAAGCAGCCGGGGAGGCGGTCGCTCACGTTCAGCTTGGGATTGACCTTGACGTCCTGATTGAAGCGGGCGATCTCCTTGCCGGTCTCGTCGACGATGGCCTTGCCGTCGGCCGACAGGCGCAACATCAGCTTGGGTTGCTCGGGCGGGGCCTTGGCCGCCTTGGCATTGTCGGCCAGGGCGGGCAGGCCGAGGCAGCCGAGGCAGAGGACGGCGGCGAGGAGGAACTGGCGCAGCGGATGTCGGAACATGGTGGCCTCCCTTGGGCGTGGCGGATGCTTCTTTCTAGCACAGCGGGCGAGGCCCAACTCAGATGCCGTGTTCCGCCGCGATCCGGCGCAGGGTTGGCACGCTCAGGCCGGCCTGATCGGCATGCTGCAGGGCCCGCTTGAGCCGGGCCGGCGCGGTGCGACCGGCGCAGGCGTGTGCCGGGTCGGCGGCGATGGCGTCGGCCAGGCCGCGCATCAGGCGTTCGCGCTGGAACGGGCGGTGGGTCAGGGCATCCTGGATATCGAGCACGTCGGCGGCGATCGCCTCGGCCAGGTCGCGCTGCTTGTGCCAAAGCGTACCGACGTCGCCACCGACGGCGAGGCCGGCGATGTTGGTGGTCAGGATGTAGAGGTTCTTGCGCACCAGCTCCCACAGCATCTGCTCGCGGTCGGTCACGACATGCACCGGCAGGTCGATGGCCTCCAGCGCGGCGGCGAGCAGGTGGGCGTGGCGGCCGTAGACCGGCGAGGACAGCAGGGGTTTGGCGTCGGTGCCGCGTTTCTTCTCGAACCAGACCGAGATCACCGTGGGGTCGAAGATGCCGTGCGCCTCCCAGTCGCGCGGCAGCAGCTCGTTCTGCAGCAGGGCCAGCTCGTTGTGCCAGCGCGCCGGCAGGGCGGAGAGCACGGGGTGCAGATCGGTCTCGGCCACCGCGACCAGCACCAACTGGGGATTGGCATGGTGTTCGGCGACCTGCTTGATGTTGTCGCCGCGGTTGATCGGCACCACGGTATGGCCGGTGCGCAGCAGGCCGCCGGCGAAGATGCGACCGAGCTGGCCCAGGCCGATGATGACGGCGGTCTTTTCCATGGAGGCTCCCTGTCTTTGGCAGTGCAAGCGAATGGTGGGCGGCTTCCAGCCAGCCGCCAAGGCCGAGTAATATTATCAAGATTCGTCTTTGGAGCCCGCTCATGCCGTTCGCCGCACCCGCCATCAAGCCGTTCCAGCCGCCGCGCCGCATCCTGATGGGACCGGGGCCCTCCGATGTGCCCCCGCGCATCCTCGATGCCATGGCCCGGCCGACCATCGGCCACCTCGACCCGGCCTTCACCGAGATGATGGAAGCGCTCAAGCAGCTCCTGCGCTATGCCTTTCAGACCGAGAACAAGCTGACCTTCCCGGTCTCCGGCCCCGGCTCGGTCGGCATGGAGACCTGCTTCGTCAACCTGGTGGAGCCGGGCGATACGGTCATCGTCTGCGTCAACGGCGTGTTCGGCGGCCGCATGGTGGAGAACGTCAAGCGCGCCGGCGGCGTGCCCGTGGTGGTGGAGGACGCCTGGGGCGAGCCGGTGAGCCTTGACAAGGTGGCCGATGCCTTTGCCGCCCATCCCGATGCCAAGGTGCTCGCCTTCGTCCATGCCGAGACCTCGACCGGCGCCCAGTCCGACGCCCAGGCCCTGGCCGAACGGGCCCGCCGGCACGGCGCGCTCACCATCATGGACTGCGTCACCTCGCTCGGCGGCACCCCGGTGCTGATCGACCAGTGGGGCATCGACGCGGCCTATTCCGGCAGTCAAAAGTGCCTGTCCTGCACCCCGGGCCTGTCGCCGGTCACCTTCAGCGAGCGCGCCATCGCCAAGGTGCGCGCGCGCAAGACCCCGGTGCAGAGCTGGTTCATGGATTTGAACCTGGTGCTCGGCTATTGGAGCGGCGAGGGCCGCCGCACCTATCACCACACCGCGCCGATCAACCCGCTCTACGGCCTGCACGAGGCCTTGGTGATCCTGGCCGAGGAGGGCATCGAGAATGCCTGGGCCCGCCACCGCGCCATGCACGAGCGGCTCAAGGCCGGCCTGGAAAAACTCGGCCTGCGCTTCGTGGTGCCGGAGGCGGCGCGCCTGCCCCAGCTCAACGCCATCAGCATCCCGGCCGGCATCGACGATGCCGCCGCCCGCAGTCGTCTGCTCAATGAGTTCAATCTGGAGATCGGTGCCGGCCTCGGCGCCCTGGCCGGCAAGATCTGGCGCATCGGCCTGATGGGCTACAGCGCCCGGCCGGAAAACGTCGATTACTGCCTGCAGGCCTTGCAGGCGGTGCTGGCCGAGCAGCCGGCCGTGGCCGCCTCGGCTACTTGAACAGCAGCAGCGTGCCGCTGGCCACCAGCAGCACGCTGATGCCGCGCTTGAACAGTTCCTGGTTGATCTTCAGGTGAATGTGGCCGCCGATATATAGGCTCACCGCCATCACCGGCAGCATCAGCGCGATCAACAGGCCGCTCTCCAGGTTGTAGAGGCCGGTCGCCAGATAGCCGATCAGGCGGTTGGCGCCGTCGAGCATGAAGATGGTGGCGAAGGTGGCGCGGAACGCGGTCTTGTCCAGGCCGCGTAAATGCAGGTAAACCACGTAGAACGGGCCGCCGGTGCCGAACAGGGTGCCGACCAGGCCGCCCAAGCCGCCGGCCGGGATGGCCCAGATGCGGCTGTGGCTCTGGTGTTCCGGCGGGGCCAACAGGGAATAGACCGCATAGACGATGATCAGGCCACCCATGACCTTGGTCAGCAGGGCGGCATCCACGGTCTTGAACAGATACAAGGCGGTGAGCACGCCGGTCAAGGTGAACGGCAACAGCGGCAGGATCTCGCGCCAGACGATGGCGTGACGGCTTTTCAGGCCCTGGCTGGTGCTCGCCAGATAATCCAGCAACACCACCATGGGCACCGCCGTGCTCAGCGGCACGCCGTCGAGCACCAGCAGAGGAATGGCGATCAGGCCGGAGCCGAAGCCGGCGACGCCGCGCACGAGATAGGCGAAGGCGATGATCGCCACGGCATAGACCAGGTGCAGGTCGAAGACGATTTCGGGCATGGGCTCAGGCCACCGGGTTGCTCAGGGTGCCGACCCCGTCAATCACGACCTGCACGGTGTCGCCCGCCTGGAGGGGGCCGGCGCCGCTCGAGGTGCCGCAACTGATGATGTCGCCCGGGCTCAGGGTCATGTCCTGCGACAGGCAGGCGACGATCTCACGCGGCCGGAAGAACATGTCGGCCACCGGGTAGTTCTGTTTTTCCACGCCATTGACCAGCACCCGCACCGACAGGCCATCCGGATCGATGCCGGTGCGGATGCCGGGCCCGAACGGGCCGAAGCTGTCGCAGCCCTTGGCGCGCGTCCACTGCACGAAGCTGGGGTCGCACTTGAGCAGATCACGCGCGGTCACATCGTTGACGCAGGTATAGCCGAAGATGTAGGCGTCGGCCTCGGCCGGACTGACGCCGCGGCAGGCTTTGCCGATGACGATACCGAGTTCACCCTCGAACACGATCTTGCCGGCATAGCCGGCCGGCCGGCGAATCGGTTCACCGTCGGCCAGATAGCAGGTGTCGGGCTTGATGAAATAGAGCGGATGCTCGGGCCGGCTCAGGCCTTCGGCCCGGGCGCGTTCGTGGAAATTGTTCCACAGCCCGATCAGCTTGCCCGGCGTCACCGGGGTGAGCAGCCTGACCGCAGCCAGCGGCAGCCGGTCGCCGGTGGGCTGGGCGTCGGCGAACAGGTCACCGCGATAAACCTGGATGCTGTCGCCCTCCAGGGTGCCGATCTGCTGGCGGCCTGCATGTGCAAAACGAACCCAGTAGGCCATGCCTCCTCCCCATCGTTATGACGCCAGGCTGACTCGAGCCGGTCAGGCCCTGCCGCTCGGATGCCAGTTTAGACCAGCTTGCCTGGGGCTGGCGAATCCGCGCCCGGGTGCGGGATGAATTCGTCCAGGGTCTGGATCAGGCGATCGATGTGGAAGGGCTTGGTGAGATAGGCGTCGAAGCCCGCCACTTCGCCGCGCTTGAGGTCGTCGATCATGGCGCTGGCGCTCAGGGCGATCACCGGGATGGCGCGCAGCGCCTCGTTCGCGCGAATGCGTTGCAGGACCTGATAGCCGTCCAGACCGGGCAGGCCGATGTCGAGCAGGATGGCGTCCGGCCGCACCTCCTCGAGCAGGGCCAGCGCCGCCTCGCCCGAGCTGGCGGCCAGGACCTTCAGGTTCGGCCAGCGGTTGGCCAGGGCCTTTTCCACCAGACGCAGATTGATGGCGTTGTCCTCGACGTAGAGCACGGTGCCGGCCCGGCGTGCCGATGGTTCGTCGTCGGCCGGCGCCACCTCCGGGCGCTGCCTGGGCGCGGCGGGCAGCGAGTCGACCCGGGCGAACTCCACCCAGAAGGTGCTGCCCACCCCCGGCGTGCTGGCGAAGCCGATCCGGCCGCCCATCATCTCGGTCAGCCGTTTGGTGATGACCAGGCCGATGCCGGTGCCTTCGATCGGGCCCATTTCCGCGCCCAGGCGATTGAATGCCTCGAACATCTCCTGCTGGCGTTCGGGGGGGATGCCGGGGCCGGTATCCTCCACGCTGATCCGCAGCCAGTCGGGCGCCGGCCGCTCGCAGCGCACCTCGACCCGGCCGTGGGGCCGGTTGTATTTGATCGCGTTGGACGTCAGGTTGAGCACGATCTGGCGCAGCCGGGTGAAGTTGGCGCGCACGGCCAGGCTGGCGCAGTCGGCCATCGAGAAGTCGAGCCGGATGCCGCGCTCGCGCGCCAGAGGCTGCATCAGGGCACGGCACTCGTCCAGCAGCTTGTCGATCGGCACCGGGCTGAGCGGGATGTCCAGGCGTCCCGCCTCGATCTTGGCCAGATCGATGACGTCGCTGATCAGCGCCAGCAGGTGATTGCCGGCGCGGGTGATCTCGCGGATGTTTTCCTGATGTTCGGCATCGAGCTTGGGATCGAGCTCGATCAGCTGGGCGAAGCCGAGCACCGCATTGAGCGGGGTGCGCAACTCGTGGCTCATGCTGGAGAGGAATTCCGATTTGGCGCGGCTCGCGCTTTCCGCCCGCTCCTTGGCCTTTTGCAGCTCGGCCACGGTGCGTTCCAGCTCGGCCGTGCGCTGCGCCACCAGTTGCTCCAGTTCCTCGCGGTATTGCTTGAGACTGGCGTCGCGCTGCTGCAGCTGTTGCAGCAATTCGTTGAAGCCGTCGGTGAGCAGGCCCAGTTCGTCCTCGCTTTCCTTCACGGCGCGGGTGGCGTAATCGTGCGTGCTCGACACACGGCGCACGGTGTCGGTCAGGCGCACCAGAGGGCCGGCCAGGGCCGAGGCGAGCGGATGCGAGATCAGCACGGCCAGCGCCAGGGCGGTGACCAGCACGATCAGGCTGATCAGGACCACGCTCAGGGTCTGGTTGTAGAGCGGGCGCAGGCTGGTCACCAGCACCATGCTGCCCAGGCGCTCGCCCTCGAATTCGATCGTCCGGCACAGGGTCATGCGGTCGAGACCGAACCGGCTGTAAGGACAGCCGGTGGGGGTGAGACCGGCGTGGCTGGCGCTGTCGTCGGCCAGGCCGGCAGCGACGTAGTCGGCGAACGGCCGGCCATTCTGGTCGAAGATGGCGGCGTACTGCACATACGCTTCCAGGTTCAGCGTGGCGAGGCTTTGCCGGGCGGCCGAGGCATCGTGGAACATCACGGCCGGCGCCAGGTTGTTGCCGAGCACGGCCAGCAGGCTGGCATATTTCTCCTCCAGGCCGGCCTTGGCCGAGACGAAGTCCTTCACCAGCGAGGCCACGGCGAACAGCCCGACCAGAACGGCGCAGGCCAGCATGATGGCAAGCCGGAGCTTTTTCTGGATCGGGAGGTTCTGGAAGTGGAACATGCGTTCAGTCCGGATAGCTCGTGTATAGGGTACGCGCCAGCTTGAGCAAATGCGAGCTCAGCTTGAGCCCGGCCCGCTCCGCCGCCGCGCTGTTGATCTCGAACTGGACCCGGTTGTTGACGATGACGAATTGGATCATACCGCCGGCGGCGGCGAAACCCTTGTGGTCCGCCACTGTCAGCACCGGCAGCTGGCGGCTGCGCCGGAGCACCTGGCTCAGGACCTCGGGCCGCATGGCCCCGAGAAACACGATGTGGCAATGCCCCAGCTGCTGGGGGTCGGACAGGCGTTGCACCGCCAGCCGGCGCTGCTGCACGGGGTTGCCGGCGAGCCCGTCGAGTGCCGGCCCGAAGGGATCTTCGCCCAGCACGCACAGCGTCAGCTGTTCCCGGCTGGCCAGGGCGGCCGCCGGCCATTCGGTGAACTGGGCAAAGCGGTAGAGAAAGGCCGCCTTGAGTTGATACTCGATGCTGTCGGTCGCCCGCGCGCCGGGCAACCCGGCCAGAAACACGATGAAGAAGGCGACGACGCCCGCGCGCACGGTCAGAAGCGCCAGCGGGCTTGGGCGTAGAGGCTGCGCGGCACGTCGCTCGCCGCGCTGTCCTGGCCGGTGAACTCGAAGTGGCGGTCGTCCAGGAGGTTCTGGCCGACCAGGCTGAGTTCCAGATCCTTGCGCGGCTGCCAGGCCAGGCGCAGATCGAAGCGGGTGTAATCGCCCACGGCACGGTTTTCGACCTGGTCGACGTAATAGAGCATGGCATCCAGATGCAGATTCTGGCTCAGGCGGGCGTGGGAATGGAGCTGGAACTGGTGCCGGGGCCCGCTGCCCTCGATCAGTGCCTCGCTGAAGCTGTCGGCGCTGCCGGGTTTGGCTTCGGCATCGAGCCGCAGCTGCGAATAAGCCGCACGCAGGCGCCAATCCGGCGTCGCCTGCCAGACGCCGCTCAGCTCGAAGCCGTAGCTTTTGGCCCGGAACCGATTGGCAAAGACATAGGTCGTGCCGCCCGCCGGCTCGAGAGAGCGCAGGTCGTCGTAGTCGTAATAAAACACGCTGGCATCGAGGTTGAGGTCGCTGCGCACCTGCTGGCGCCAGCCGGCCTCATAGGCGGTGAGTGGTTCCGCATCAAACGCCCGACTGCCGGTGTATGCGAGATAGAGCGGAAAGGGGGCGGGCGGCGATGCCGCCAAATTGGCCAACCGAAGGGTGATGTCCCGGTCGGCCCAGGACGGCGTGCGCACCGCCCGCGACCAGGCCGCCCACAGGGCCCGGCTGTCGTCCACCTGCCAGTGCAGTCGGGCGCCAGGCTGCGGCGCCATGCCGGTGTATTCATTGTGCTCGAACTTGGTGCCCAGGGTCAGCGCGAGGTCGGGCCGCAGCGCGATCTCGTCCTGGATGAACACGTTGTAGAGCGCGGTGTCGCCCCTGGTCTCATTGAACGAGACGGTGGTGGAGTCGTTCAGGGCGCCATCGATCAGACGATAGCCCGCCCCCCAGACGATCTCCTGGCGCTGCCCCAGGCGGAAGCGGTGCTGCAGGTCGAGGTCCCAGGTGTCGATGCGCTGGCGCAGCACGGCCTCCTTGCGCTCGGCCCGGTCGATGAAGGCCTGCGCCTGCAACTCGCCCTCGCCCAGGCGGCGCTGCCAGCGCGCCAGCAGATTGGCGCCGCTGACCCGGGCCGTCTCCTGCACCAGCAGGTTGCCGACCACGGCCGGGCTGACAGTGACTGCGGTCTGGTCGACATCGCCGTCGTAGACGTCGCCCTGCAGGGTGAACTGGTCGCGGCCGCTCAGCTGATTGTCCAGGCGGAAGCCGGCCCGCTGCATGGCCCAGCCGTCATGCGCCGCGCGCCCTGGCGTGCCGATCGGGCTGCCGTTCTGGTAGGGCGCGTGGTCGGTCAGCTCGAACGGCTCGCGCGCGTTCAGCTTGGCGTAGCCGCGCAGGTGGCTGCCCTCGCCCAGGGCCAGGCCGTAGCGGAAGCCGGCCTCGTTGTCGTGGCTGCCGGCGCGCAGGCTGACCAGGCCGCCCTGGGTGTCGGCCGCGCGCTTGCTGATGATGTTGATCACACCGTTCACCGCGTTGGCACCCCAGAGCGTGCCGCCCGGGCCGCGGATCACCTCGATCCGCTCGATGTCCTCCAGCAGGGTGTCCTGCACGTCCCAGTAGACGCCGCCGAACAGCGGCGAGTAAAGGGTGCGGCCGTCCATCAGCACCAAAAGCCGGCCCGCCCAGCGCCCGCCCAGACCGCGCACGCTGACCGACCATTTGTTGCCGTCGATCTGCGCCACGTGCACGCCGGGTGCCAGGCGCAGGGCCTCGGGCAGGCTGGTGGCGCCGGCGCGCTGGATGTCCTCGGCGGTGATGACGCTGATGGCGGCCGCCGCGTCGGAAAGGCGCTGGCGTTTCTTGGCCACCGACGTGATCTCGATCGCCATCAGCTCCTCCAGACTCAGTTGGCTCAGATCGGTGGCCAGGGCATGGGCGTTGCCGGAAAAAGCAAGGACGCAGACGGCGGCGAGGAGGCGTCGGTTCATGATTTCGGGGAGGGAAAATGGCGATGGCCAGGTCTTATTTCACGGGCTCGGGTAAGGGCTGTCAAGCAAGGACTGCTCGCCCCTGGACGATGCACTGGACAATAAAAAAGCCCCGCCGAAGCGGGGCTTTTCCCTGGTGCTGGTCAGCTGGGCGCTGATTTACATCATGCCCATATCGCCCATGCCGCCCATGCCACCGGCCGGGGCCGCCGGCTTGTCTTCCGGATGCTCGGCCACCATGCAGTCGGTGGTGAGCATCAGGCCGGCCACCGAGGCGGCGTTCTGCAGCGCGGTGCGGGTGACCTTGGTCGGGTCGAGCACGCCCATTTCCATCATGTCGCCGTACTCGCTGGTCTGAGCGTTGTAGCCGTAATTGCCCTTGCCGTTCATCACCTTGTTCACCACGACCGAGGCCTCCTCGCCGCAGTTGTTGACGATCTCGCGCAGGGGCTGCTCGATGGCGCGCAGCACGATCTTGATGCCGGCGTCCTGGTCGTGGTTGTCGCCCTTGAGCTTGGCGATGGAGGAGCGGGCGCGCAGCAGGGCCACGCCACCGCCGGGCACGATGCCCTCTTCCACCGCGGCGCGGGTGGCGTGCAGGGCGTCTTCCACGCGGGCCTTCTTCTCCTTCATCTCGACCTCGGTCGCGGCGCCGACCTTGATCACCGCCACGCCACCGGCCAGCTTGGCCTTGCGCTCCTGCAGCTTCTCCTTGTCGTAGTCGCTGCTGGCCTCTTCGATCTGCTTGTTGATCTGGGCGATGCGCGACTTGATGGCGTCAGCCGAGCCGGCGCCGTCGATGATGGTGGAATTCTCCTTGCCCACCTCGACCCGCTTGGCCTGGCCCAGGTCCTGCAGGGTGGCCTTCTCCAGCGACAGACCGACTTCCTCGGCGATCACGGTGCCGCCGGTCAGGATGGCGATGTCCTCCAGCATGGCCTTGCGCCGATCGCCGAAGCCCGGGGCCTTCACCGCCACGGTCTTCAGGATGCCGCGGATGTTGTTCACCACCAGGGTGGCGAGCGCCTCGCCGTCCACGTCCTCGGCGATGATCAGGAGCGGGCGGCCGGCCTTGGCCACCTGCTCGAGCACCGGCAGGAGGTCGCGGATGTTGGAGATCTTCTTGTCGTGCAGCAGGATGAAGGGGTTTTCCAGCACCGCCATCTGCTTGTCGGCATTGTTGATGAAGTAGGGCGACAGGTAGCCGCGGTCGAACTGCATGCCCTCGACCACTTCCAGCTCGTTCTGCAGGCCGGAACCGTCTTCCACGGTGATCACGCCTTCCTTGCCCACCTTGTCCATGGCGTCGGCGATGATCTGGCCGATGCTGGCGTCGGCGTTGGCCGAGATGGCGCCAACCTGGGCGATCTCCTTGCTGGTGGTGCAGGGCTTGGAGATGTTCTTGAGTTCGTTGACCAGGGCCGAGACGGCCTTGTCGATGCCGCGCTTGAGGTCCATCGGGTTCATGCCGGCGGCCACGTACTTCATGCCCTCGTTGACGATGGCCTGGGCCAGCACGGTGGCGGTGGTGGTGCCGTCACCCGCCACGTCGGAGGTCTTGGAGGCAACCTCCTTCACCATCTGGGCGCCCATGTTCTCGAACTTGTCCTTGAGTTCGATCTCCTTGGCAACGGACACGCCGTCCTTGGTCACGGTCGGGGCACCGAACGAGCGCTCCAGCACCACGTTGCGGCCCTTCGGGCCCAGGGTGACTTTCACGGCGTCGGCCAGGATGTTGACGCCGGCCACCATGCGGTGCCGGGCGGAATCGCCAAAACGTACGTCTTTAGCAGCCATTTGAAACTCCTTAATCTTTGTTGTCCCCGCGCGGCGGGAACTTCGCTACCTAAATCGTCATTCCCGCGAAGGCGGGAATCCAGTCATTGGGGGTTGCTTCTCGTTCCGACCGCACATCCGCTGCGCGGATATGCGTCTTCACTGAAAGTGATTTTTGCCCATGGCAAAAATCACTTCTCGATCACGCCCATGATGTCTTCTTCGCGCATGACGAGGACTTCCTCGCCGCCCACCTTGACCGCCTGGCCGGCGTACTTGCCGAACAGCACGCGGTCGCCCACCTTCACATCCATCGGGATGGTCTTGCCGCTGTCGTCTTTCTTGCCGGGACCCACGGCGATCACCTCGCCCTGATCGGGCTTCTCGGCGGCGGTGTCAGGGATAACGATGCCGGAAGCGGTTTTGCGCTCCTCTTCCAGGCGCTTCACGATCACGCGGTCGTGCAAAGGACGAATCTTCATCGATTGCCTCCAAAAAAGTGGCGGTTGAGTTCTGGTAGGGTAAAACGGCAGGGCCGAGTGTTAGCACTCGGCCCCAACGAGTGCTAATGATAGGGACGGGCTTGGGCTATTTCAAGGCCGCTGCCGGCAGATGCCGGGTTGCAGGATAAGAGTGAGCGATCGCTTACATTTAATCCGGCGTCTGGCGGAGGGATAAAAAACCCGCGCCCCGGGGGCCGGGACGCGGGACATGGCTGGCACGCGCTGGCTCAGTAATCCATCTCGCCCATGGCGGGGGCGGCGGCCTTTTCCTCCTTGGGCACTTCGGCCACCGTGGCGTCGGTGGTGAGGATCAGACCGGCCACGGAGGCGGCGTTCTGCAGCGCGGTGCGGGTGACCTTGGTCGGGTCGATCACGCCCATGGCCATCAGATCGCCATACTCGCCGGTGCCGGCGTTGTAGCCGAAGTTGTCCTGGCCCTCCAGCACCTTGGCCACCACCACCGAAGGCTCGTCACCGGCGTTGCCGGCAATGGCGCGCAGCGGCTCTTCCAGGGCGCGCAGCACAATCTTGATGCCGGCGTCCTGGTCGTGGTTGTCGCCCTTCAGGTCCTTCACCCGGGCGCGGGCGCGCAGCAGGGCCACGCCGCCGCCGGGCACGATGCCCTCTTCCACCGCGGCGCGGGTGGCGTGCAGGGCGTCGTCCACGCGGTCCTTCTTCTCCTTCATCTCGACCTCGGTCGCGGCGCCGACCTTGATCACCGCCACGCCGCCGGCCAGCTTGGCCACGCGCTCCTGCAGCTTCTCCTTGTCGTAGTCGCTGGTGGCCTCTTCGATCTGCTTCTGGATGGCCTTGACCCGGGCGTCGATCCGGGCCTTCTCACCGGCGCCGTCGATGATGGTGGTGGTCTCCTTGTGCACCTCGACCCGCTTGGCCCGGCCCAACTCGGCGAGGGTGGCCTTTTCGAGCGACAGGCCGACTTCCTCGGAAATGACCGTGCCGCCGGTGAGGATGGCCATGTCCTCGAGCATGGCCTTGCGCCGGTCGCCGAAGCCCGGGGCCTTGACCGCCGCCACCTTGAGCACGCCGCGCATGGCGTTCACCACCAGGGTGGCAAGCGCCTCGCCTTCGACATCCTCGGCGATGATCAGCAAAGGCTTGCCGGCCTTGGCCACGGCCTCGAGCACCGGCAGAAGGTCGCGGATGCTGGAGATCTTCTTGTCGTGCAGCAGGATGAAGGGCTCCTCCAGCACCGCCACCTGTTTGTCCGGGTTGTTGATGAAATAGGGCGACAGATAGCCGCGGTCGAACTGCATGCCCTCGACCACGTCCAGCTCGTTCTCCAGGCTCTTGCCGTCCTCGACGGTGATCACGCCCTCCTTGCCCACCTTGTCCATGGCGTCGGCGATGATCTGGCCGATGCTGGCGTCCGAGTTGGCCGAGATGGTGCCCACCTGGGCGATCTCCTTGCTGGTGGCGCAGGGGCGCGAAATCTGCTTCAGCTCCGCGACCACCGCATGCACCGCCTTGTCGATGCCGCGCTTGAGATCCATCGGGTTCATGCCGGCGGCGACGTACTTCATACCCTCGTTGACGATGGCCTGGGCCAGCACGGTGGCGGTGGTGGTGCCGTCACCCGCCACGTCGGCGGTCTTGCTGGCAACCTCCTTCACCATCTGGGCGCCCATGTTCTCAAACTTATCCTTGAGTTCGATCTCCTTGGCCACGGACACGCCGTCCTTGGTGATCAGCGGGGCGCCGAAGCTGCGCTCCAGCACCACGTTGCGGCCCTTCGGGCCCAAAGTCACCTTGACCGCGTTGGCCAGGGTGTTCACGCCGTTGACGATGCGGGCGCGCGCGTTGTCGTGAAACTTCACTTCCTTGGCAGCCATGTTTTTGCTCCTTCGCAATCAGACATCCGGGATCAGGCGGCCTTCTTCATGGCCTTTGCGTCGGCCTCGATCACGGCCATCACGTCGTCCTCGCGCAGGACGAGCAGCTCCTCGCCGTGCAGCTTGACCGTCTGCCCGGCAAACTTGCCGAACAGCACGCGGTCGCCGACCTTCACTTCCAGGGGGATGGGCTTGCCGTGCTCATCGCGCTTGCCGGAACCCACGGCGATGACCTCCCCCTGCTCGGGCTTTTCTGCAGCGGTATCGGGAATCACGATGCCGGAAGCCGTGGTGCGCTCGGCCTCGATGCGCTTGACGATAATCCGGTCGTAAAGAGGACGGATTGACATAACAAGGTCTCCTATACGAGTTCATATCACCAATCGAAAGATGAAATTGGCCGCAGCCGGGGGCGGATAGCCCACGCGCGCAGGCCAGGTCAGCCGGCAGGGCGGCTGGCGTTGTCCGATTTAGGGACGGCTTTCAGGATTTCAAGAGGGGGCTCGAAGGCCGGCCGGCAGGATGAGGTGTTGCACCGATCCCAGCCGGTATACGGTGCGTGCCGCCTTGCCGCCGCGCGGCGCCTGGGCGGCCACCGGGCAGGGCGGCTGCCGGCTGCCGTCGGCGGCCAGGGTGTCGTCTTCCGCCGTCTCCTGCCAGAGCCCGCCGCGCACCGGGCGGAACAGCCAGCGCAGATAGCCCCGGGCCGCGGCGAAGTGCATCAGGTCCTCACGGTCCGGGGCCTCGGCCAGCAAATGCGCCTCGGCCGGGGACAGGGGATGCTCGCCAAAGGCCTGGCGGCATTCCAGCGCCTCGCGCTCCGAGGCGCCGAGGGTGTTGCAGCCGCGCCGCTCCGTGCGTTCCATATCCCAGGCGCCCAGCTGCCAGGCGGCGTCGAGCATGGCGGCATCCAGCTCCTCGATCGCCTGCCAGGCCGCGTTCACCTGCAGGGCCGAGCCGGGGATCGGCCGGTAGCGGCGCCCCCGGTCCGGGACGCCGGGCGGGTCCTCGGGCCGAAAGCCGTGCCAGTGCAACATCAACAACAGGGGCGTGCCCGGCTGGGGCACGGCGGTCAGCGTGACCGCATAGAGCGGCAGCTTCAGGCTGGCAATCTGGGCGGTGATCGTGTGCAGGATATCCATGGCCACGGCTCGCAAAGAAAGCGCTGCGGAAAAAATAGCAAACGCGGTTGGCTGGGCACAAGAGACGCTGGCCTGGGGTCGCGGCCTGTCTTTTGCGGCAGGGTCGAACGTGATGCAGGTCAAGGCACGGATGACACGGATGGCCCAGACTGAACCTTCATTCCCGCCCCCTGAGGAAAGCCGTCATGCGCATCATCACGGTTGCCCTGGCACTGGCCGCCACGACTGCCAATGCCGCCCTTTACCCCTTGCCCGAGCTGCCGCCGGTGCCCGCCGACAACCCCATGAGCCCGGCCAAGGTGGAGCTGGGTCGACAGCTCTTTTTCGAGCCGCGCCTGTCGCTCGATGGCACCGTCTCCTGCGCCTCCTGCCACGATGTCATCAAGGGCACCGGCGTCGACGGCCGCGCCACCGCCATCGGCGTCGCCGGCAAGACCGGCACGCGCAACGCGCCCACCGTGCTGAACGCGGCCTATCTCAACACCCAGTTCTGGGATGGCCGCGCCGCCAGCCTCGAAGAGCAGGCCAAGGGCCCGCTGATCAACCCTGTGGAAATGGCCATGCCCGATCACAAGGCGGTGATCACCCGCCTGAAGCAGATCCCCGGCTACGCCCGGCAGTTTGCCGCCGTCTTCGGCGGTGCCGACCCGCTCACCATCGACAACGTCGCCCGCGCCATCGCCGCCTACGAGCGCACCCTGCTCACGCCCGACAGCCCGGTCGACCGTTTCCTCAAGGGCGACAGGCAGGCCCTCTCGCCCCAGGCCCAGCAGGGCATGCAGCTGTTTCAGAAGCTGCGCTGCGTCGGCTGCCACTCCAGCGCCACCTATGCCGGCTACGTGCGTATCCCCGGCGCCATCTTCTACCCCTGGAACCTGCAGCGCTTTCCTTATTTCAAGGGCAGCATCTACGATACCAAGTACGAACTGACCCGCGACCTGGGCCGCTACGAGGTGACCCGGCGGGAGCAGGACAAGCACATGTACCGCATCCCCTCCCTGCGCAACGTCGAACTCACCGGCCCCTACATGCACAACGGCAAGGTGCCCAACCTGGAAGAGGCCGTGCGGGTGATGGCCAGGACCCAGCTCAACAAGGAGCTGAAGGACGCAGAGGTGCAGGCCCTGGTGGCCTTCCTGAAGGGCCTGACCGGGCGCCTGCCGAGGCAGGAGCGGCCGCAGCTGCCGGCGGAGCGCTGACGGGATCGATCGGCGAGGGGTGTCCGCACCATTGCCGCTCCCACCGTTCGAGGCTAGCATTGCCCGGAATAATGATGATCCGCCGTCCGAACGGCAGGGCAGCGAGAGAGACGCCGCATGCAGCCAACCCCCTATACCGGCAGTACCCTTTGGCACGAACTCGAAGTCAACCGCATTCCCTTCGGCCGGCCGTTCACCTGGCTGGCCAAGGGCTGGCGTGATATCGGCGCGGCGGGCATCTACAGCCTGCGCTACGGTCTGGCCTTCGTGGTGATCAGCGGGCTGATCACCTGGCTGGTGTGGCGCACGGACAGCCTTTACCTGCTGCCCTTTCTGATCGGCGGCTTTTTCATCGTCGCGCCGCCGCTGGGCATTGGCCTTTACCTGATGAGCGCCCATTTGGAGCGGGGTGAACCCCTCTCCGGCTGCAGCGCCTATCAAGCCTGGAAGCTCAACCAAAGCCAGGTCTCCATGGTCAGCGCCGGCTTCATCATGCTCATGAACTTCTGGTTTGCCGCCAGCGTTGGGCTGTTCGCCCTGTTGTACGAGGGCAGCATGCCATCGTTCGACAACTTCATCGACAAGGTGTTTTTGTCGGAAGCGGGCTTCAATTTCACCCTCGCCAGCGTGCTGCTCGGTTTCCTCCTGGCCTGGTGTGCCTATGCCATCAGCGTCATCACGGTGCCCATGCTGGTCGATCGCCAGGTGGACGGCTTCACCGCCATTCGCTTCAGCATCCGGGCGGTGCTCGGCAATATGCCCGCCATGATGCTGTGGGCCGGTCTGATCGTCCTGATCGTCGGCCTGGGCATCGCCACCTTTTACCTCGGCTTGATCATCGCCCTGCCGCTCATCGGGCATGCCAGCTGGCATGCCTACCGCGATTTGGTGCCGGGCAGCGGCTAAGGCATTACGTCGCGTTGCCAGGCCGCTCGGCCCGCACAGCCTGCGCCATGCCTGAAGTGCGCGCATCGCCGGGCCAGTGCTCCAATGCCACCGACAGCTTCCTGCGCCAGTTCGGGTGTTCGTCCACGGTGCCGGGCAGGTTGGCTTGCTCGGTTTCGCCCAGCATGTCTTCGGCCTGCACGATGAGGAGCTGGGCCGGGCTGCGGGCGAGCCGGCGGTGGATGGCCTGGATGAGTGCGGGCGTGAGCTCGGGCACCTCGGCCGGGTTGGCGGTCACGCCCTCAGGCAGCAGGCCGTCGCGTTCCAGGGCCTGCAGCAGGCGCCAGCGATCGGCCTCGCGCCCGGCGATCTGCGCCTGGCGTAGCTGCTCGCTGGGGTAGAGGCGCAGCTGCTCGCGCAATTTGATGTCTTCGCCCTGCCAGAACCCTTTGAGCGTGGCCAGGTCGTGGGTGCTGGCGGCGACCAGGCTTTGCGCGGGAAAGTTGCCGGGGGCGCGGAAATGCCCATCGGGTTCGCGCTCGAAATAGAACAGCTTGTAGGAGAGCACACGGTAGTCATGCAGCGTGTGCCGCACCTCGTCGGGCACCGTGCCGAGGTCTTCGCCGACGATGAGGCAGTGGTTGCGCTGGCTTTCCAGGGCCAGGATGCCGAGCAGGTCGCCAAACGGATAGCGGATGTACGCGCCCTCGTCGCCCTGCATGCCGGGCGGCACCCAGTACAGGCGCATCAGGCCCATGACGTGGTCCAGGCGCAGGGCGCCGGCGTGGCGCATGTTGGCGCGCAGGGCGGCGATGAAGGGGGCGTAGCCCGCCTCCCGCAAGCGATGCGGAATCCACGGCGGTAGGCCCCAGTCCTGGCCGCGCGGGTTGAAGTCGTCCGGCGGGCAGCCGGTGCGCGCCTCCAGCGCGAATAAATCATGATGCGCCCAGGTCTCGGCCCCGCCCTTGTCGACGCCCACCGCCAGGTCCTGATACAGGCCGATGCCAAGGCCCAGCCGCTCGGCCTTGGCGCGCAGCTGCGCGAGCTGGTCTTCGGCCAGCCATTGCAGGTATTCGAAGTATTCGATGCGCTCACTGTGCTCGGCGGCGAAGGCCTGCGCCTCGGCTGAATTCGGGTCGCGCCAGGCGGCGGGCCAGACCGGCCAGCCCCAGAGGTCGCCGTCGTGCGCGTGCAGGTGCGCCTGCAGGGCCTGGTAGAGCGCGAAGCGGCGCAGGTCTGCGCCGCCCTGGTGTTGGAAGGCGCGAAAGGCCTGGGCCCGTGCCGTGCCCTGAGCCAGCTGGGTTTTGCGGAAGTGGTGATGGAGCAGGGGCAGGATGCGGCCCTTGGCCTGCGCCACGCCGGCGTAGTCGACCAGGTCGGCAACGCGCAGCGCCTGCAGTTTGGCCTGAAAGGCGGGCTCGGCCACGGCGGCCCTGGCCTCGGCGCAGTCGGCGAACTCGGGCACCGCCTCGACGTCGAGATAAAGCGTGTTGACGAACTGTCGGCTCGATGGGCTGTAGGGGCTGATGTGCAGCGGATTGTGCGGGTAGAGCGCGTGCAGCGGGTTGAGCCCGATGCAGGCGGCGCCGTTTTGCGCGGCCCAGTCGAGCAGGGTGGCGAGGTCGCCGAAGTCGCCCATGCCCCAGTTGCGCCGGCTGCGCACGCCATAGAGCTGCACCGACAGGCCCCAGGCCCGGCGGCCTTCGGCGAGGCAGGCGGGTTGGTAACACTGCGGGGGATGCACGATGAGCGGCAGGCCTTGGGTTTTCCCGGCCAGGTCGATCTCCAGGCGGTGATAGCCGGTGTCAGGAACGGGCGGCAGGTAGAGCCGGTATTGGCGCCAGGGTTCGCCCTCGATCGCGCGCGTCTCGCCCGGTTCCAGCGCGCTTGGGGTGAACTGGCCGTGGGCCTGGTGACCGTCTTCCTGGGTGAGGCGCCAGCTGCACACCTGCCCGGCCTCGCGCTCGGGCAGGTGCAGGGTGAGCGCGATCGGCGCCTGGCTGGGTGCCACCAGCACCGGCGGCAGCCGGCGGCGCCAGGACGCTTCCTGCCAGGCCTGGATCGCCGTCAGGCATTCGGCCTCGCTCGCGCAGGCGATGCCCATGGCGCCGAGCAGGGCGCGCCGGGTGGCGTCCGAGGTCTCGTGGCGCTGGCCCCAGATGTCGTAGTAATCCGGCAGGATGCCGACCAGTTCACAAAGTTGGTGCAAGGCGGCGCTCATGGCGCGGTCTCCCTGGGTATGGTGTTCGATCTTGGCGCGGGCGGATGACAATGCCATGGCGATCGATGCCGGCTGTTATCCTATCGCCATTCCGGCCCCCGTGACGCAGATTGTGAGCAACCGCGACTGGATCAGCCGCAGCCGTGCGGCGCTCTGGCACCCCTGCACCCAGATGAAGCAGCTGGAGGCGACCCCGCCCCTGCCCATCGCCCGGGGCGAAGGGCCCTGGCTGATCGACTACGAGGGGCGGCGCTATCTCGACGCCATCTCCTCCTGGTGGGTGAACCTGTTCGGCCACTGCCACCCGCGCATCAATGCCGCCCTGCGCGACCAGCTCGAGCGCATCGAGCACGTCATCCTGGCCGGCTGCGCCCATGCCCCGGTGGTGGAGCTGTCCGAGCGCCTGGGCCGGCTCACCGGCCTCGCCCACGCCTTCTACGGTTCGGACGGCGCCTCGGCCACCGAGATCGCGCTGAAGATGAGCTTCCACTATTGGCGCAACACGGGCCGGCCCCAGAAGACCGGTTTCATCAGCCTGCAAAACGGCTATCACGGCGAGACCCTGGGCGCGCTGTCGGTCACCGACGTGGCGATCTTCAAGGACACCTATGCCCCGCTCCTGCGCCAGACCCACCAGGCCATGAGTCCCGACTGGCGTCTGGCCGAGCCGGGCGAGGGCGCCGAGACCTATGCCCTGCGCGCCGCGGCCGATCTGGAACGTTATCTGGCCGAGCACGCCGAGACCACGGCGGCGCTGATCGTCGAACCCCTGGTCCAGGGCGCGGCGGGCATGGCCATGTATCACCCGGTGTATCTGACAAAGGCGCGTCAGTTGTGCGACCGCTATCAGGTGCACCTGATCGCCGACGAGATCGCGGTGGGCTTCGGCCGCACCGGCACCCTGTTTGCCTGCGAGCAGGCACGCTCACCCGGCCCTGCGGGCCACCCTCTCCCGGAGGGAGCGGGGAACATTGTGGCGACGCGGGTGGCGGACATCGCTGACATCGTTTGCCTGTCCAAGGGCATCACCGGCGGCTATCTGCCGCTGTCGGCGGTGCTTTGCACCGACGCGATCTACGCCGCCTTCTATCACGACGACAGCGCGCGCGGCTTTCTCCACTCGCATTCCTACACCGGCAACCCCCTGGCCTGCCGGGCGGCGCTGGCGGTGCTGGACCTCATCGAGGGCGGCAACGTGATCGAGGCCAACCGCGACAAGGCCGCCCGCTTCACCGCCCTCCTGGCCGAGGTGGCGGCCCACCCGCGCGTGGCCCACTTCCGCCAGACCGGCATGATCTGGGCCTTCGACGTGAAGGACGCCGCACCCGGCTTCGGCCGCGCCTGGCACGCGCAGGCGCTGGCCGAGGGCGTGTTCATGCGGCCGATCGGAAACAGCGTGTACTTCATGCCGCCCTATGTCATCGGCGAGGCCGAGATGCGCCTGATGGCACGGGTGGCGCGGCAGTTGCTGGACCGGGTTTAATCCCGAGCGTTTTGCTCGGGTATACTCATGGGCCCCGAACCCGGAGCCCACTATGCCCAACCGCCTCGCCCGCGAAGCCAGCCCCTATCTCTTGCAGCACCAGGACAACCCGGTGGACTGGTACTCCTGGGGGCCCGAGGCGCTGGCCCTGGCGCGTGCGCAGGACAAGCCCATCCTGCTTTCCATCGGCTACTCCTCCTGCCACTGGTGCCATGTCATGGCGCACGAATGCTTCGAGGATCCCGAGGTGGCGGCCGTGATGAACCGGCTGTTCATCAACATCAAGGTCGATCGCGAGGAGCGGCCCGACCTCGACCAGATCTACCAGACCGCGCATCAGCTGCTGACCGGGCGCGGCGGCGGCTGGCCGCTGACGCTGTTCCTCACGCCCGAGCAGGTGCCCTTTTTCGCCGGCACCTATTTCCCCAAGCAGCCGCGCTACGGCCTGCCCGGCTTCATCCAGCTCATGGAGCATGTCGCCCAGGCCTGGCGCGAGCAGCGGAGCGAGATCGAAGGTCAGAACGCCGCGCTCATGGACTGGCTGGCCGGCTCGGTGCCGCGCGCGGGCGGGACGGCGCCGCTGACGGCAGGGCCGATCGCCGAGGCGGTGACGGCGCTCAAGATGAACTTCGACCCGGTCTGGGGCGGCTACGGCAAGGCGCCCAAGTTCCCGCGCCCGTCGGAGCTGGAGTTTCTGCTGCGGCGGGGCGATGCCGAGGCGCAAAGCCAGGTGGTGTTCAGCCTGCGCAAGATGGCCGAGGGCGGCCTGCTCGACCAGCTGGGCGGCGGCTTCTACCGCTATTCGACCGACGAGCGCTGGGGCATTCCCCATTTCGAAAAGATGCTCTACGACAACGGGCCGCTGCTCACGCTCTATGCCGAGGCCTGGCGCCGCACCGGCGAGCCCCTGTTCGCCCGGGCGGTCGAAGCCACCGTGGCCTGGCTCGCGCGCGAGATGACGGCGCCCGAAGGCGGCTTTTATTCGGCCCTGGATGCCGACTCCGAGCACGAGGAGGGCAAGTTCTATGTCTGGACCCCGGCCGAGGTCGAAGGCCTGCTGAGCGCAGAGGAATACGCCGTGGCGGCGCCGCACTGGGGTCTCACGGCGGCGCCCAATTTCGAGGACCATGCCTGGCATCTGCTGGTGGACCGGCCGCTGAGCGCGGTGGCTGACGCGCTGGGCATTGCCTTGGCCGAGGCGGAAGTACGGCTGAATCGGGCCAAGGCCAAGCTGTTCGCCGCGCGTGAGCAGCGCGTGCGACCCGGGCGCGACGACAAGATCTTGACCAGCTGGAACGCCCTGGCGATCAAGGGCCTGGCCTATGCCGCCCGCGTCATGCAGCGGCCGGACTGGCTGAGCCTGGCCCAGGCGGCGGCCGACGGCCTGCGCGCGCAGGCCTGGCGCGAGGGCAGGCTCTTCGCCAGCTCCAAGGACGGCGTGGCCCGGCACAAGGCTTATCTCGATGACCATGCCTTCCTGCTCGAAGCCCTGTTGGAGCTGTTGCAGGCCGAGTACCGGCCGCAGGACCTGGCCTGGGCGCGGGAGCTGGCCGATCGGCTGCTCGGCGACTTCGAGGACCCGGCCGGTGGCTTCTACTTCACCGGCCACGATCACGAGCGGCTGATCGTGCGCACCAAGCCGGCCTATGACAACGCCACGCCCTCGGGCAACGGCGTGGCCGCCTATGCCCTGAACCGGCTCGGCCACCTTCTGGGCGAACCACGCTATCTGGCGGCGGCCGAGCGGACGCTGCGCCTGTTCTACCCGGCTCTGGCCGAGCAGCCCGCGCCCCATGCCAGCCTGCTCTTGGCCCTGCACGAGGTGCTGACGCCGCCGCGCCTGGTGATCCTGCGCGGGCCGCAGCCTGAGTTGACGGCCTGGCACGCCGCGGCCCAGGCGGCCGCCGGCCCGGATGATCTGCTGCTGTGCCTGGGCCCGGAACTGGCCGATTTGCCGGCCGCGCTGGCCAAACCCTGCCGCGACCGGGCGAGCGCCTACGTCTGCACTGGCGTGAATTGCCTAGCGGAAATAGTCCAAATGCACGATATGCAGGCTATTCTCAGCGCCTGACGCTTTGGATAAGATGCCGATGCAGCCTGTATCAGGTGCATTTTTTCCTAGGAGAACATGATGAAAGTGATCGTTACCGCCGCCGTGCTGGCCCTGGGCCTGACCGCGGGTACCGCTGGCGCCAGCCAGGCCCTGGCTCAGAAGTATGCCTGCATGAGCTGCCACCAGGTCGACAAGAAGGTGGTCGGCCCCGCCCTGGCCGATGTATCCAAAAAGTACAAAGGCAACGCCAAGGCCGAGGCCACCCTGGTGGGCGTGATCAAGAACGGCAGCAAGGGCGCCTGGGGCCCGGTGCCGATGCCGCCCAACCCGCAGGTGCCGGAAGCCGATGCGGCCGCGATCGCCAAGTGGGTCCTGTCGCTGTAAGCATCGAACGCGCCCGTGCGGCGCATCCCGAAAAAAGGCCGGCCCGTCCGGCCTTTTTTTATGTGCGGTGCCGGCACACGCCTGTCTTCGGCGCCCGGGCTTTGTGGTATAAATCGTGCCGTTGAAACCTAGACAGGACGGGCCTTGAGCATGCGTTATTCCATCGTTTCCGCTTTGCTGGTCACCCTGATCGCCGCCGGTTGCGGCCCGAAACCCGAGGTCGGCAGCGAAGTGATCAAGATCGGCTCGGTCGCTCCCCTGACCGGACCACAGGCCCACCTGGGCAAGGACAACGAAAACGGCGCCCGCCTGGCGGTGGAGGAGATCAATGCCAAGGGCCTTACCCTGGGCGGCAAGCCGGTGAAGCTGGAACTGATCGGCGAGGACGATCAGGCCGATCCCAAGACCGGCACCGTGGTGGCGCAAAAGCTGGTCGACCTGGGCGTGGCCGGCGTCATCGGCCATCTCAATTCCGGTACCACCATCCCCGCTTCCAAGATCTACTTCGACGCCGGCATCCCGCAGATCTCGCCTTCGGCCACCGCCATCGCCTATACCGCCCAGGGCTACAAGACCGCTTTCCGGGTAATGACCAACGATGAGCAGCAGGGCAAGGTGCTGGGCCAGTTCGCGGTCAATTCGATGGGCGCGAAGAAGATCGCCATCATCGACGACCGCACCGCCTACGGCCAGGGTCTGGCCGACGAGTTCGAGAAGGCGGCCAAGGCCGCCGGTGCCAGCGTGGTGGCGCGCGAATTCACCAGCGACCGTGCCACCGACTTCACCGCCATCCTCACCTCGATCAAGAGCAAGAACCCCGATGTCGTGTTCTTCGGCGGCATGGATCCGCAGGGTGGTCCCATGGCACAGCAGATGAAGCGCCTGGGCCTGACGGCCAAATTCCTCGGCGGTGACGGCATCCAGAACGGCAACTTCATCAAGCTGGCCGGCGTCGAGGCCGAAGGCACCGTGGCCTCGCTGCCCGGCCTGCCGCTCGACGCCATGCCCGGCGGCGCCGGCTTCAAGCAGCGCTTCGAGGCCCGGTTCGGCCCGATCCAGGTCTACGCCCCCTACGCCTATGACGCGGTCTACGTCCTGGTCGAGGCCATGAAGCGGGCCGACTCGGCCGACCACGCCAAGGTGGTGGCCGAACTGCCCAAGACCGATTTCGAGGGCGTGACCGGCCGCATCCGCTTCGATGCCAAGGGCGACACCACCGGCGGCGCGGTCACCCTCTATCAGGTGAAAAACGGCGCCTGGGTGGTGCTGGAAACGGTCAAGTAAGCCGTCAGTCGGCAGCCTGCAGTCGGCAGCGATAAAGCCTTGACTGCCGACTGACTGCTGCCGACCGCCCACTCCCGATGGATATCTTCGTTCAGCAACTGATCAACGGCCTGGTCCTCGGCAGCATCTACGCCCTGGTCGCCCTGGGTTACACCATGGTCTACGGCATCCTGGAGCTGATCAACTTCGCCCACGGCGAGGTGACCATGTTCGGCGCCATGGTGGCGCTGGCGGTGATCGGCGTGGTGCTGGGCGTGGCGCCCGACCTGCCCGGCCTTTTGGTCGTGCTGGCCGGGGTTCTGGTGGCGATTCCGGTCTGCATGCTGCTCGGTTTTTCCATCGAGCGCCTGGCCTACCGGCCGCTGCGCAACGCTCCGCGCCTGGCGCCGCTGATCACCGCGATCGGCCTGTCCATCGTGCTGCAGAACGTCGCCATGCTGATCTGGGGCCGGCAGTACATCGCCTTCCCGCCGCTGCTGCCGAAAGGGCAGTACGAGGTGCTCGGCGCCCACGTCAGCAACCTGCAAATCTTCATCGTGGTGCTGTCCATCCTGGTCATGCTCGGCCTCTGGTTCATGGTGCAAAAGACCCGGCTCGGGCGCGCCATGCGCGCCACCGCGCAGTCGCGCGCGGTGGCGCAGTTGATGGGGGTGAACGTCAACAGCGTCATCGCCGCCACCTTCGTCATCGGCTCGGCCCTGGCCGCGGTGGCCGGGGTGATGGTCAGCGCCTATTACGGCCTGGCCCACTACTACATGGGTTTCCTGCTCGGCCTGAAGGCCTTCTCGGCCGCGGTGCTGGGCGGCATCGGCAACATCGCCGGCGCCATGCTGGGCGGCCTCCTGCTCGGGGTGATCGAGGCCTTGGGGGCGGGCTACATCGGCGACCTGACCGGCGGCTTCCTCGGCAGCCATTACCAGGACGTGTTCGCCTTCTTCGTGCTGATCCTGGTGCTGGTATTCCGGCCCTCGGGCCTGCTCGGCGAGCGGGTGGCCACGCGTGCGTAAATCTCAGCTCGCGCAGCGAAGCCGCGCCCCCCTCTCCCCGCCGGGGAGAGGGCAGGGGTGAGGGGCGCGATCATGCCCGTCATCAAATTCTTCCGCCAGCGCCCGCAGCTCACGCTGCTGCTGCTCGCCGTCCTGCTCGCCGTGCTGCCCTTCCTGGTCGGCGCCGGCCTGGGCAAGAGCTGGATACGCGTGCTCGACTTCGCCCTGCTCTATGTCCTGCTCGCGCTCGGCCTCAACATCGTGGTCGGCTATGCCGGCCTGCTCGACCTGGGCTACATCGCCTTCTATGCCCTGGGCGCCTATCTCTATGCCTGGCTGGCCAGCCCGCACTTCGGCCTGCATCTGCCGTTCTGGGCAGTGCTGCCGATCGGCGCACTGCTCGCCGGCCTGTTCGGCGTGCTGCTCGGAGCGCCGACCCTGAGGCTGCGCGGCGATTACCTCGCCATCGTCACCCTGGGCTTCGGCGAGATCATCCGCATCTTCATGAACAACCTGAATGCGCCGGTGAACATCACCAACGGCCCGCAGGGCATGAACCTGATCGACCCCATCGCCTTCGGCGATTTCACCTTCAAGGGCACCCACCACTTCTTCGGCATCGCCTTCAGCTCGGCCCATCTCTATTACTACCTGTTCCTTGGCTTCGTCCTGCTTGCCATGCTCATCGCCCTGCGCCTGCAGGATTCACGCATCGGCCGGGCCTGGGCGGCGATCCGCGAGGACGAGGTGGCCGCTGCGGCCATGGGCATCAACACCCGCAACGTGAAGCTCCTGGCCTTCGCCATGGGCGCCACCTTCGGTGGCCTGGCCGGCGGCCTGTTCGCCGCCTTCCAGGGCTTCATCAGCCCGGAGAGCTTCGGCCTGATGGAGTCGATCATGATCCTGTGCATGATCGTGCTCGGCGGCATGGGCAACATCCCCGGTGTCATCCTCGGCGCCGTGCTGCTCACCGTGCTGCCCGAGGCCCTGCGCTACCTCGGCGACGCCCAGCGCGCCCTGCTCGGCCATGTCGCGCTCGATCCGGCCGACCTGCGCATGCTGCTGTTCGGCGTGGCCCTGATCCTGATGATGCTGTTCAGGCCCGAGGGCCTGCTGCCCTCGCGCCGACGCCAGCGCGAACTGCACCCGGAGGATGGGCCGGGCGAGCAGGCGAGCCTGTATGACAGCCGGGGCTGAGACGATGGCGCTGCTCGAGGTCGAGTGCGTCACCAAGCGTTTCGGCGGCCTGGCTGCGCTGGACGCCGTTTCGCTCAGCGTGCGCCAGGGCGAGATCTACGGCCTGATCGGCCCCAACGGCGCCGGCAAGACCACGCTGTTCAACTGCATGACCGGTCTGTACAGCGTGACGGGCGGCCAAGTGCGCCTCGACGGCAAGGCCATCCACAATCGCAAGCCGCATGAGATCGTGCGCCAGGGCTTTGCCCGCACCTTCCAGAACATCCGCCTGTTCCCCAACATGACCGCGCTGGAGAACGTCATGGTCGGCCGCCATGTGCGCAGCCGCGCCAGCGTGCTCGGCGCGGTGCTGCGCGATAAGCGGACGCGGGCGGAGGAGGCGGCGATCCGCGAGCGGGCGCAGGAACTGCTGCACTTCGTCGGCCTTGGCCGCAAGGGCCGCGCCCTGGCCAGCCACCTGGCCTACGGCGAGCAGCGCCGGCTGGAGATCGCCCGCGCCCTGGCGACCGAGCCCCGGCTGCTGGCGCTGGACGAGCCGGTGGCCGGCATGAACCCGACCGAGCGCCGGCAGATGGCCGACTTCTTCCGCAAGCTGCGCGACACCGGGGTCAGCCTGCTCCTGATCGAGCACGACGTGAAGCTGGTCATGGGTCTGTGCGACCGGGTGGCCGTGCTCGACTACGGCAAGAAGATCGCGGAAGGTGCGCCCGAGGCGGTGCAGCGCGACCCCGCGGTGATCGCGGCCTACCTGGGCGTGGAGGCCGCGTGAGCCTGTTGGCGGTCAAAGGCCTCAAGATTCATTACGGCGGCATCCAGGCCGTGCGCGGCATCGACCTTGAGGTCGAGGAAGGCGAGCTGGTCTGCCTGATCGGCGCCAACGGCGCCGGCAAGAGCAGCACGCTCAAGGGCATCGTCGGCCTGGAGCCGCACACCGGCGAGGTGCGTTATGCCGGGGCGAGCCTCCGGGGCCGGCCGACCCATCGCATCGCCGCCGCCGGCGTGGCCCTGGTGCCCGAGGGGCGCGGCATCTTTCCCCGGCTGACCGTGGCCGAGAACCTGGCCATGGGTGCCTATACCCGGCGCGACCAGGCGGCGGTGCGCGCCGACCTCGACCACGTCTACGACCTGTTCCCCCGCCTGCTCGAGCGCCGGCAGCAGACCGCCGGCCTGCTCTCCGGCGGCGAGCAGCAGATGCTGGCCATCGGCCGCGCCCTGATGAGCCGGCCGCGCCTCCTACTCCTGGACGAGCCGAGCATGGGCCTGGCGCCGCTCATGGTGCAGAAGATCTACGAAACCATTCAGCGGGTGGCGCGTGAAGGCGTGACCATCCTCTTGGTCGAGCAGAACGCCCACCTCGCGCTCAAGGTGAGCAGCCGCGGTTATGTCATGGAGAGCGGGGCGATCACCCTGTCCGGCCCCAGCGCCGAGCTGGCCGCCGACCCGCAGGTGCGGGCGGCCTATCTGGGCGAATCGATATAACGAACAGATGAACCGCAAAGGCGCAAAGGGCGCAGAGAAAAACAAACCTTGTTAGGGAATCTCTGCAAAGGCCCCTACTGATCATTTCCGCGTTTATCCTCGCGGGGCGGGGGCAAGCGGGAAAACGAGCGCAGCGAAGCTTCGAGCCTGCGGCCATCCATAACGCAACGATTTCAAAACACCTGGATCCGTCGCCGCTTCGCTCCGCCCGGAATGGCGACTTATGCAGAAGTCCCTCCAGCAGATTTCTTTGCGTCCTTTGCGCCTTTGCGGTTAACGCCTTTTACCCAAACACATAAGCCCGCCGCTCGGTGATGGCCAGGTCGAGCGGCACATCCCAGGGGTCGTAAGGCACCGCCGGCACATGCTGGCAGTCGAAGGCGACGCCGACCAGGCGCGGCCGGCGCCAGTTGCGGCGGCGATGCAGGAAGGCCAGGCTGGCGTCGTAGAAGCCGCCGCCCATGCCGATGCGATAACCGTTATCGTCGAACCCCAAAAGCGGCACGAAGACCAGGTCGAGCTGGGCGATACGCAGGCGCTTGTCGCGGCGGTCGTGATATTCCGGGATGCCGAAGCGGTTCAGGCGCCAGTGTTGCGGTTTCTCGCCCAGCCGGGTGAACCAGAGCTTCTTCAAGGCACGCGAGGGCAGCTGCGGCAGGTAGCAGTCGACGCCCAGGGCGCGGGCGCGCTCGAGCAGGGGCAGGATGTCGAGCTCGTTGTTGCTCGGAATGTAAAAGCCGATGCGGCGGCCTTGTTTGAGCAGGCGCAGGTGCAGGGCGCGGCGCACGATGCGCCGGGCGGCACGCCGGCGTTCGGCGCGGCCGATGGCATTGCGGGCGCGGCGCAACTGGCTGCGCAGGGTCTTCTTGTCGGGAAGGTCGGCGCGGCTGCTCATGGTGGGAAAGACGCCCCGCTCACGCCGTCCAGTGCGCAATCTCGAACCCAGGGGTTCGAGGTTGGCCGCAGCGCACCTGCCTCAGGCACATGGGACGAAGCCACGCGCACACCAGCAGATCTCTAGCCGCAGCCGGCGCATACGCATCGGTTCAGAGATACGCGCACCTCGCGAACGCAGCAGGGCGTCAGAACAGATTATCTTGCTCGGCCAGGGCGTTGTCGAGCAGGCCGTTGAGCCGGTCGATCCGCTCCTGCGCGGCGTCGGGGTCGAGGTCGCCGGCCTTGCCGCTCAGGTAGTCGTGGGCAATGTTGAGGGCGGCCATGATGGCGATGCGCTCGATGCCGATGACCTTGCCGCCCTCGCGGATCTCGCGCATCTTCTTGTCGAGGAAATTGACCGACTGCATCAGCCCGGCCTTCTCGTCCTCCGGGCAGGAGATGCGGAACTCCCGCCCCATGATGGTGACGTCGAGGCTGACGTTCTTGGAATTGGCCATGGCTATTCTTCGGGCAACTGATTGAAGAGGTTCTCGACCCGGGCGCGCGCCTCGGCCAGGCGCTCGGTCAACTGCTTGTTGGCGTTTTCCATGGCCAGCACCTGCTGGCGCAGACGCAGATTCTCTTCGCGCGCGGCCTGGTAGCGCTCGATCAGTTGGTTCAACTTGGTTTCCAGGGAATCGAATTGTTCGAGCATCGGGGTGATGGTTCCAGGCCCTTTTTGCGGCAGGATGGCGCCGAAGTGGATTCGCCACACTATAATTGGCGTTAATTTTCGCCGTCAATAGCTTGTTTTGGCGGATTTTTCCCTCGAGCACCGGCGTTGTAATTTGGACAGCATCAGCCCTTATCGCGGCCGCTTCGCCCCCTCGCCGACCGGCCCTTTGCATTTCGGCTCGCTGGTGGCCGCCCTCGGCAGTTATCTCGATGCCCGCCTCAATAACGGCGTCTGGCTCCTGCGCATGGAGGACGTCGATACCCCGCGCGTGGTGGCAGGTGCGGCCGATGCCATCCTGCGGGCGCTGGAGGCCTACGGCTTCGAGTGGGATGGCGCGGTGATGTATCAAAGCCGCCGGGGAGAGGCCTATCAGGCCGCGCTGGAACGCCTGCAGGCGCAGGGTCTGGTCTATGCCTGCCGCTGCAGCCGCAGGCAACTGGCCGAAACGGCCCGACGTGGCATCGACGGACTGGTCTACGCCGGCCTCTGCCGCAACCGGCCGCCCTTTCCCGAGCCGGCCGCGCTGCGCCTGATCGTGCCGGACCGGCGTATCGTGTTCGACGATGCCTGGCAGGGCCGGGTCGCCTGTGATCTGGCCACCGAATCGGGCGATTTCGTGCTCAGGCGGGCCGACGGCATCTATACCTATCAACTGGCGGTGGTGGTGGACGATGCCGAGCAGGGCGTGACCCACGTGGTGCGCGGCGCCGATCTGCTCACCTCCACGCCGCGTCAGATCGCCTTGCAGGAATACCTCGGCCTGCCGACGCCGCGCTATTTGCACCTGCCGGTGGTGCTCGATGCCGCCGGCGACAAGCTGTCCAAGCAGACCCTGGCCGCGCCGCTCGATCCCAAGTGGCCGCTGCCCGCCTTGCTCAGGGCCCTGCGCTTTCTTGGTCTGGGCCCGGTGCGGCCGGTGGCCAACCGCGCCGAATTCTGGGCCCAGGCGCGCGAACTCTGGGCCGGTGCCGGCCCACCCTTGCGCGGGCGCCGGCCCGAGGCGTCTGGTGCAATCGTCCCAGCGGCGGGCCCGGCGCTGCCGGGCACGTAGAATAGCGCTTTGCCCGAGTCGGCCCGACCATGATCGCCCAACTGCTCGCCATCGGCTTGCTCATCGCCCTGCTGCCCCTGAGCTATGTCTGGGTCAGCGGCGATCCCGACAAATACCGCAAGCTGGTCTGGGTCACGACCTTCCTGGTGTTCGATCTCATCCTGTTCGGCAGCTTCACCCGCCTGACCGATTCCGGTCTGGGCTGTCCGGATTGGCCCGGCTGCTACGGCACCGCCAGCCCGATCCACGCCGGCGAGGCCATCGCCGCGGCCGAGGCGGCCATGCCGCACGGCCCGGTGACCGAGATGAAGGCCTGGATCGAGATGCTGCACCGCTATTTCGCCATGGCGGTGGGCGCCCTGATCCTGACCTTGACCCTCCTGGCCTGGTCCAAACGCCACCGGCTGGGGCATTCGCCCTGGGCGGCCACCGGCCTGCTGATCCTGGTCTGCGTGCAGGGGGCCTTCGGCGCCTGGACCGTGACCCTGCTGTTGATGCCTTTGATGGTGACCATCCACCTCTTGCTGGGCATGGCCCTGCTTGCCGGGCTGGCCTGGTTGGCGGCCGAGCGCACCGCGGCGCCCAGCCGTCCGGATCTGACCCCCTTGCGCCGCATGCGGCCCGCGCTGAGGCTGGGCTTCGCGCTGCTGATCCTGCAGATTGCCCTGGGTGGATGGGTGAGCACCAACTACGCTGTGCTCGCCTGTCAGGGCTTTCCCCAATGCAATGGCGCCTGGCTGCCGGCGATGAATTTCGCCGATGGTTTCGCGCTTTGGCGCGAGTTGGGCCATACCGCCTCGGGTGAGTTGCTCGACCGGGAGTCGCTGGTGGCCATTCACTGGACGCACCGTTTCTTTGCCATCGTGGTCATCGCCTATCTCGCCTGGCTGGCCCTGAGGCTGGCCCGGCTGCCTTCCCTGCGCCGGTTCGCCCACGCCATCGGGGGCCTGCTCGCCCTGCAGTGCATCACCGGCCTGTCCAACATCGTGCTGGGCTGGCCCCTGCTTGCCGCGCTTGCCCACAACGGCGGCGCCGCCCTGCTGGTGCTCACCCTGGTCTGGCTGCTCTACCGCAGCCGGCGCGAAGAGGGCAGCTGGCCGATGGCGGCTTAGTGCGTGCTGCCGTTGTTAATGAGAAGGGCGATTGCGCGTGGTCTTGGCCCGCTTGGGCGCCGACTTGGGCGGCGGGGCCAGGTCGGCAACGGATTCCGCTTGCCCCAGTGTGGTATCGAGCGATACCTGCAGCCGCTCCGTTTCCTGCCGGATTTGATGCAGGTGTAGACAAATGGCGTGTGCTTCCGCGTAACCGTCGCCATGCGCCAGGTTTTGCAGACGCTGGCAGACGCTTTGACTCAGGCGTATGGCGGTCAGCAGCTCAACAGCGGCTTCCAGGGTTTCGCTGACTTCCTGCCGGCTCGCGTTCATGACGCACCTCCCACGTGCTTTTTTGATGTGATAACGCCAACATAGTTGATTGACCCCGGTTCACAAGGCCGAATCGGCGGACGACCGGCAAGCCGTTGTAATCCTTGACATTAAAAGCCCAGGCCAAGGATAATCGCGGGCTCTTTTGGCGGTCTGGCCGCTGAAACGGCGAGTTTTCCGGCGTGGTGATGTAGCTCAGCCGGTTAGAGCGACGGATTCATAATCCGTAGGTCGGCGGTTCGAGCCCGCCCATCACCACCATCCCCTCATCCCCTTGATTTCCCGAACACCTCCCCAAGCTACAATTAGGTTTTCGCCCCTGTAGCCTTTCATGCCCCGCAAAGTTTTCATCAAGACCTTCGGCTGCCAGATGAACGAGTACGACTCGGCCAAGATGGCGGACGTGCTCGGCGCCGCCGAGGGCTTCGAGACCACCGACGACCCGGAAGAGGCCGACGTCATCCTGTTCAACACCTGCTCGGTGCGCGAGAAGGCACAGGAAAAGGTGTTCCACGACCTGGGCCGGGTCAAGCACCTGAAGCAGGCCAAGCCCGATCTGGTGATCGGCGTGGGCGGCTGCGTGGCCAGCCAGGAGGGGGCGGCCATCGTCGAGCGGGCGCCCTATGTCGATCTCGTGTTCGGCCCGCAGACCCTGCACCGGTTGCCCCAGATGCTGGCCCGGCGCGGCGAGACCGGACGCGCCCAGGTCGATATTTCCTTCCCCGAGATCGAGAAGTTCGACCATCTGCCGCCGGCCCGGGTCGAGGGTGCCAGCGCCTTCGTCTCGGTGATGGAGGGGTGCAGCAAGTATTGCACCTTCTGCGTGGTGCCCTATACCCGCGGCGAGGAGGTGTCGCGCCCGCTGGAGGACGTGCTGGCCGAGGTGGCCGGCCTGGCCGCCCAGGGCGTGAAGGAGGTCACCCTCCTGGGCCAGAACGTCAACGCCTATCGCGGCGCCATGCCCGACGGCGAGGTGGCCGATTTCGCCCTGCTCCTGGAATACGTGGCCGAAGTGCCCGGCATCGAGCGCATCCGCTACACCACCTCGCACCCGCGCGAGTTCACCCCTCGCCTGATCGAGGCCTATGCCAAGCTGCCCAAGCTGGTGTCGCATCTGCATCTGCCGGTGCAGTCCGGCTCCGACCGGGTGCTGATGGCGATGAAGCGCGGCTATACCGTGCTGGAATACAAATCCATCGTGCGCAGGCTGCGTGCGGTGCGGCCCGATCTCAGCTTGGCCTCCGATTTCATCGTCGGCTTTCCCGGCGAGACCGCGGCCGATTTCGAGGCGACCCTGAAGCTGGTGGAGGAGCTCGGCTTCGACGGCTCCTTCAGCTTCGTCTACAGCCCGCGTCCGGGCACGCCGGCGGCGAGCCTGGCCGATGACGTCAGCCAGGAGGAAAAGCTGCAGCGCCTGTATCGCCTGCAGGCCCTGCTGGAGCGGCAGGCCCAGGCCAACAGCGCGGCCATGGTCGGCACGCTGCAGCGGGTGCTGGTCGAGGGCCCATCCAAGAAGGATGCCAGCGAGCTGTCGGGCCGCACCGACAACAACCGCATCGTCAATTTCCCCGGCAACGCCCGCCTGGTGGGCCAGTTCGTCGATGTCCGCATCACCCGGGCCTATCCCAACAGCCTGCGCGGCGAGGTCGTGCTCGTCGCCGAGACCGCCTGATGGACGTCACCTTTCCCGACGTCGACAACACCCGCCTGGCCAATCTGTGCGGGGTGCTGGACGAAAACCTGCGCCAGATCGAGGTGGCGCTCAACATCCGCATCGCCCGCCGGGGCGAGACCTTCCGCCTGGACGGCGCCCAGGACAAGGTGGCGCAGGCGGCGCGCCTGCTCAACGATTTCTATCAGCGCGCGCGCAAGCCGCTCGACATCGACGACATCCAGCTCGCCCTGGTCGAGGCCGGCCATCCGGCCGAGCCGCAGGAAGACATGCCGGTGCTGATGACCCGGCGCCCCGGCCTGCACGGCCGCACGCCGCGACAGAACGACTACATCCGCCAGATCCAGGAATACGACGTCACCTTCGGCATCGGCCCGGCTGGCACCGGCAAGACCTATCTGGCCGTGGCCGGGGCGGTCGACGCCCTGGAGCGCGATCTGGTCAAGCGCCTGGTCCTGGTCCGGCCGGCGGTCGAGGCGGGCGAGCGCCTGGGCTTTTTGCCGGGCGATCTGGTGCAGAAGGTCGATCCCTACCTGCGCCCGCTCTACGACGCGCTCTACGACCTGATGGGTTTTGACAAGGTGACCCGGGCCTTCGAGCGCGGCGTGATCGAGGTGGCGCCGCTCGCCTTCATGCGCGGCCGCACCCTGAACCATGCCTTCATCATCCTGGACGAGGCGCAGAACACCACGCCGGAGCAGATGAAGATGTTTCTCACCCGGATCGGCTTCGGCTCCAAGACCGTGGTCACCGGCGATGTCACCCAGATCGACCTCGCGCGCGGCCAGAAGAGCGGCCTGGTCGAGGCCCGCGCCGCCCTGCGCGCGGTGCGCGGCATCGCCTTCACCGAATTTTGCAACGAGGACGTCGTGCGCCACCCCCTGGTCGCGCGCATCATCGACGCCTACGATGCCTATGCCCTGGGCGCGCGGCAACCGGATTCCCCGCTCGCGCCGCCGGGAGAGGGCTGAGGCAGCGCATCATGCCCCGTGCCAGGACGGCGCCCAAGCCGGCCAAACCCAGGTTGAGCCTGACCGTGCAGTTCGCGGTCGCCAGCAAGACGCTGCCGACGCGGACCGAACTGCGGCGGTGGGCGAATGCCGCGCTCAAGCAGGACATCCAGGCCACGCTGCGCATCGTCGGCACGGCCGAGGGGCGGCGTCTGAACCGGGATTTTCGCGGCAAGGACTATGCGACCAATGTGCTCACCTTCGTCTACGGCGAAGACCCCGAGACGGGCGCCCTGACCGGCGACATCGTGCTCTGCGCCCCGGTGCTGGCGCGCGAGGCCAGGGCGCAGAAACGCCCCCTCGCCGCGCACTATGCCCATCTGGTGGTGCATGGTTTGCTGCATTTGCAGGGTTATGACCATGAAACCCCGGCCGAGGCCACTGTCATGGAGGCCTTGGAAAGTTTTATCATGGGAACGTTGGGTTATCCCGACCCCTATCAACCCCTATGAACGACGACAGTAGTCACCGACCCAGCCTGATCGAACGCCTGACCTCTTGGCTGCTGCGCGAACCGGAAGACCGCGAGCAGCTCCTGGCAGTCCTCCACGCCGCCTACGACAACAATTTGCTCGATGCCGACGCCCTGACCATGATCGAGGGCGTGCTCCAGGTCTCCGAGCGCCAGGTGCGCGAGATCATGATCCCCCGTGCCCAGATGGATGTGGTCGACATCAACGACCCGCCCGAAAAGATCCTGCCCTATGTGATCGAAACCGCACATTCCCGGTTTCCGGTGATCGATGGCGAGCGCGACGACGTGATCGGCATCCTGCTGGCCAAGGATCTGCTGCGGCTGTGCACCGGCGAGGAACCCGACCTGCGCGACTGGCTGCGCCCGGCGATCTTCGTGCCGGAGTCGAAGCGGCTCAATGTATTGCTCCGGGAGTTCCGGGCCTCGCGCAACCACATCGCGATCGTGGTCGACGAATACGGCGGCGTCGCCGGCCTGGTCACCATCGAGGACGTGCTCGAGCAGATCGTCGGCGACATCGAGGACGAATACGACTACGACGAGGCCGAGGCCAACATCCTGCGCGACAAGAGCGGGGGCTGGCGGGTCAAGGCCCAGACCGAGATCGCCGATTTCAATCAGACCCTGGGTGCCCATCTGTCGGAGGAGGAGTTCGACACGATCGGCGGCCTGGTGGCCAACCGATTCGGCCGCCTGCCCAAGCGGGGCGAATCGATCGAGATCGACGGCTTCCGCTTCCATGTCCTGCGGGCCGACAGCCGGCGGCTGCATACCCTGCTGGTCGAACAGCTGCCCCAGGCCTCTTTGCTCTGAGGGCGGGGACGTGAAGCCCGTCCTGCTGTTTCTGCTGCTGTTGTTGTTGTTTCCGGCAGCAAGCCAGCTCATCCACTGGTGGCAGTCTGGCCAGCCGCCCCAGGCCTGGTGGCAGTGGGCCCTGATCCTCCTGCTGCCCCTGCTGCTCTGGCTTTATCTGCGCCATTTCTCGATCCTGGGCTGCAAACACGACGGCGCCTGCCGCAAGTGATTGAGTCACAATCCGTGTCGGGCCGGCGCCCTGAGCGCGCAAAGGCTTAACTTGCCCGCCCGGAATCGATACCATAGGCACGGCATACAAGAACTTCAGTTCAAACAGACACTCTGGAGGAGTGGTAGATGGCTCGACTGCGGCGTTTGATCGCTCTTTTCGGCCTGGTCTTGACGAGCTGCCTGGCCTGGGCGCAAAGCCCACCTTTGGTGTTCGGCGTGCTCAATCAGCAAAGCCCGCAGCTGACGGCCGAGCGTTGGAACCCGGTCCTGCAATATCTGGGCGAGGTTACCGGCCTGAGCTTCCAGTTGAAGATGGGCTCCAATGTGTTCGAGACCAACGCCATGATGGGGCGCGGTGAATTCGATCTCGTCTTCACCAACCACAATTTCCAGAAGGAATTCGACGGCGTCTACAAGGTGATCGCCCGCCTGGGCAACAAGCCGGTGAACGGTGTCATCGCGGTGCCGGAGGACAGTCCGATCAAATCGTTGCAGGAGCTGAACGGCAAGCGGGTGGCCTATCCCTCGGCCGAGGCCTTCCTGGCCTATGCCGTGCCCAAGGTGGCCCTGGCCGAGGCCGGGGTGAAGGAGACCGAGGTGTTCGCCGGCAATCAGGAGGGGGCCATGGCGCAAGTGGTGGCCGGTCTGGCCGATGCCGTGGCGGTCAACTCGCGCTCGCTCGAGCAGTATGCCGAACGCCGCAACGTCAGGTTCCGCAATTTATACGTGTCCGAACCCTATTTCGATCTGGCCGTGATCGCCCACCCGCGCCTGCCCAAGGCGAAGGTGCGGGCGATCCAGCACGCCCTGGTCAACATGGCGCATGACCCCAAAGGCGCCGCCATTTTGGCCAAGAGCCAGTTCCCCGGCTTCGCCGCCGCGACGGAAAGGGATTACGACAACGTGCGTCGGATCTACCGCAAAATGGGGAAATGATCCTGGCCGCACACCGATCCCGGGCCAGCCATGCGTAAATTGAGCCTGTCCGCCAAAGTGCTCTGGCTGACCAGCCTGGGTCTGGTGTTCCTCACCCTGGCCGGCCTGCTGCTGCAGGCGCGCAGCCAGGTCGAGAACGAGCGCCAGGCGGCGGCGGAAAACGTCCGTTCGGTGGCGGCCGCCCTGTTGCCGGTGCTGCGCCAGACCCTCGTGACCGGCGATATCGAAACCGTGCAGCAAACCCTGGACAGCGTGAGCAAGTATCGCGGCCTGGCCAAGATCATCGTCTACCAGCCGGTTCCCTACCGGGTTTTGGCCCAGGCCGAGGGCAAGGGGGCGAATAGCGGCATCGACGCCCCGGCCTGGTTCGTCGGTTTGCTCAATGTCCAGATGGCCCCCTATCAATCGGTGATCAGTCTGGGCGGCATCACCTATGCCGAGCTGCTGATCGAGCCGTCCTTGGTGATGGTGGTCGAGAATGCCTGGCAGGTCAGCCGGCAGGTGGCCATCGCCTCCCTGATCTTCCTCGCCATACTCATTGCCCTGCTGGCCATGATCCTGCGTCAGGGACTCAAGCCGCTCACCGCCCTGGCCCAAACGGTCAAGCGTTTCGGTGCCGGTGAGCTGTCCGAGCGGGTGGCGGTGGCCGGGCCGCCCGAGATCGCCAGCACCGCCGAGGCCTTCAACCAGATGGCGGCCAGCATCGAGGAATTGCTGGCCAAGGTGCGCATCAGCGAGCAGACCAATCGCCGGCTCGCCCTGGTGGTGGAGCAGTCGGACGATGCCATCCTGACCCTCGACCTCAACGGCCATGTGCTCAGCTGGAACCCCGGGGCCGAGCGCCTGTACGGCTATCCGGCGCAGGAAGTGATGGGGCGCTCGGTCGGCTTTCTGCTGCCCGAGTCGCGCCAGGCCGAGTTGGCGCAATGGCTCGACCGGGTGCGCCACGCGATTTCCGGCACCCGCTTCGAGACCCAGGTGCTGACGCGCGATGCCCATCTGCTCGATGTCTCGATCTCGGCTTCGCCGCTGTTCGATGCGGATGGCAAGCGCATCGGCGAGATCAACATCGGTCACGACATCACCGGCAGCAAGGCGATGGCCCGTGCCCTGGAACAGGCCAAGGAGGCGGCGGAAGCGGCGAACCAGGCCAAGAGCGAATTTCTCGCCAACATGAGCCACGAGATCCGCACCCCGATGAACGGCATCCTGGGCATGACCGAGCTCACCCTGGACACCCCCTTGAACGAGGAGCAGCGCGAATACCTCAACATCGTGCGTTCCTCGGCCGAGGCACTGCTCACAGTGCTCAACGACATCCTGGATTTTTCCAAGATCGAGGCCGGCCGGCTGGAACTGGAGCACATCGGCTTCGAGCTGGAAGGCGTGGTCAGCGGCGCGGCCCGCACCCTGGCGATCCGGGCCCAGGAGAAAGGTCTGGCGCTCAACTGGACGATCGCGCCCGAGGTGCCGCCCTTCCTGGTCGGCGACCCGGCGCGCCTGCGCCAGATCCTGCTCAACCTGATCGGCAACGCCATCAAGTTCACCGAACAGGGCGAGGTCAAGGTGCAGGTCGCGATCGAGCGCCATCTGGAGCAGGGGGTCATGTTGCACGTGGCGGTGCACGATACCGGCATCGGCATCCCGCCGGATCAGATCGACGGCATCTTCCAGGCCTTCTCCCAGGTCGATGCCTCGATGACCCGCCGCTTCGGCGGCACCGGCCTGGGCCTGTCGATCTGCAGCCGCCTGGTGGCGATGATGGGTGGCCGGATCTGGGCGGAAAGCGAGCCCGGCCGGGGCAGCACCTTCCATTTCACGGCCGCCTTCGGCGTGGCCGGCGCATTGCCCAAGGGCGAGGCGCCGGCCGTGGTCCGGCGCGAGACCGCCGCACCCTGCCAGGTGCTGGTGGTGGAGGACGTGCCGGTGAACCAGAGGCTGGCGCAGGCCCTGCTGGAAAAACGCGGCTATGGCGTCACCCTGGCCCAGGATGGGCAGGAGGCGCTGGCCCTGATCCGGCAGGGGCGCCGGTTTGGCGTGATCCTGATGGACCTGCAGATGCCCGGCATCGACGGCTACGAAGCCACCGCCCGCATTCGCGAAATCGAGCGCGAAAGCGGTCGGCACACCCCCATCGTGGCGGTGACGGCCAGCGCCCTGCACACCGACCGGGAGCGTTGCCTCGCCCTGGGCATGGACGATTTCGTGGCCAAGCCCTTCCGCGCCGACGAGGTGCTCGCCGTGGTGGAAAAATACTGCCGGCAAGAGGCCCAGTGAGGCAGGCGCGGGCGCTTGTCATTTGACCGGGCTGGCGATACCTTACCGCTGTTCCAATCAACCACCCCACAGCACATGATTTCTGCCTGGAGTGAATACTTGCAAACACAAGGCGCCGTGATCGAGGGCGGTGCCGTCAAACACTTCGGCGCGCCGGCTGAGGAATTGCACAGCGCGCGCGACGGCCTGGTGGTCGCCGACCTCTCGCATTACGGCCTGATCGCCTTTTCCGGGGAGGACGCGCAAAGCTTTCTGCACGGGCAGCTGACCAACGACATGCGCGGCCTCAAGCCCGAGATCGCCCTGTTCGCCGGTTATTGCACGGCCAAGGGCCGCTTGCTCGCCAACTTCCTGGTGTTCCGGCGCGACGACGACATCCTGCTCATGCTGCCCGAAGCCCTGCGCGAAGGCGTGCAGAAGAAATTGTCGATGTTTATCCTGCGCGCCAAGGTCAAGGCACGCGATGCCGGCCCGGAATGGGTCCGGCTCGGCCTCAATGGCATCGGCGCCCGCGAGGTGCTGGTCGCCGCCATCGGTGCCTCACCCAACGGCATGATGCAGGTGCTGCAGGCCGATGCGGCTTTCGCCGTGCAGCTGGGCGACAACCGATTCGACCTTTTCGTCCAGCCCGATCACGCCCCGCGCGTGTGGCAGGCCCTGATCACCGAGGCGCGCCCGGTCGGCGCCCAGGCCTGGGACTGGCTGATGATCCGGGCCGGCGTGCCCATGGTGCTGCCCGCCACCCAGGACCAGTTCGTGCCGCAGATGGTCAACCTGGAGGTGCTGCACGGCGTCAGTTTCCAGAAGGGCTGCTATCCCGGCCAGGAGATCGTCGCCCGGACCCAATACCTCGGCAAGACCAAGCGCCGCACCTATCTCGCCCATGTCGATGGCGCCGCCCAGCCGGGCGACGAAGTGTTCAGCCCCGACCTGCCGGGCCAGGCCTGTGGCGTCATCGCCAATTCGGCGCCGGCACCCGAGGGTGGCAGCGATGTCTTGGTGGTGATGCAGGTGTCGAGCCATGAGACCGGCCAGGTCCATTGGCAACGCCCTGACGGCCCGCCGCTCCGGTTCGAGCCACTGCCCTACGCGCTGTGAGTGCCAATTATTACGTCTGGTACACGGTGGAGCGGGACGATGCGCACGAACTGGAACAGGCCGTGCGCAGCATGCAGGCCCGGCTGGCCTGCCGTACCGGCGTCGTCGGTCGTCTGCTGAAACGGCGCGAGGCGCCCGACACCTGGATGGAGGTGTACGAGAAAGTGACCGACCCGGGCGCGTTCGAGCCGGCGCTCGCCAGTTTGGTCGACCAGTACGATATCGAAGTGCGGCTGCGCGACCGCCGGCACACCGAGTGCTTCGTCGAGCCGGCGGTGAGCATGGCGCCGCACTGTGCTGCCAAGGAGGTCTGATGCCGAGCAAACCGGGGGAACGCAAGCTGCAAATCCTGCAGGTCCTGGCCGAGATGCTGGAGAGCCCGCAGGCGGAAAAGGTCACCACCGCCGCCCTGGCGGCCCGGCTCGAGGTCTCCGAGGCCGCGCTCTACCGCCACTTCGCGAGCAAGGCCCAGATGTACGAGGGCCTGATCGAATTCATCGAGTCCACCTTGTTCGGCCTGATCAACAAGCTGGCGACCGAGGAGACGCGCGGTCTGGACCAGGTGCGCGGCATGCTCGCCCTGCTGCTCGGCTTCGCCGAGAAGAACCCGGGCATGACCCGGGTGCTGACCGGTGAGGCGCTGGTCAATGAGAATGAGCGCCTGCAGGCGCGCATGAACCAGTTGTTCGATCGCCTGGAGGCCAGCCTGCGCCAGGCCCTGCGCATCGCCGCGAGCCAGAACGACCTGGCGGATGGCATCGACGCCAACGCGGCGGCCAATCTCTGCTTGAGTTTCGTCCACGGTCGCTGGCAGCAGTTCGTCAAGGGCGGCTTCAAGCAGGCGCCCATGGCGCAGTGGGAAGGACAGTGGCCCTTGCTGCTGCGCGCGGTGACGCCGTAAGGCGCCGTTGTGCCGCTGGCGACCGCAGTCAGGCCGCCGCGCTGCGCGCCTTTTGTGCGGCGCCCCAGAGTTCCTCCAGGTTGTAATAGGCCCGCACCGTCGGGTGCATGACGTGCACGATCACGCTGCCGGCATCGACCAGCACCCAGTCGGCGCCGGCCTCGCCCTCGGTGCCGAGGATGTCGACGCCCGCCTCTTTCAGCTTTTCCCGCACATTGTCGGCCAGGGCCTTCACCTGGCGGCTGGAATCGCCGCTGGCGATGATCATGCGCTCGAACAGGGGCGAGAGATGACTGACATCCATAACCGTGATGTCCTTGCCCTTGATGTCTTCCAGAGCGGCGACGGCGATGTTGACGATGCGTTCGATGTCCATGATTCAACGGTACAGGTGATGGTGTTGGATGTAGTCGTGCACGGCCTCGGGCACCAGATAGCGGATGCTCTGACCGCCCTGCAGGCGGGTGCGGATGCTGCTGGATGAGATGTCCAGCTGAGTGACGGCCTGAAGCCAGATGCGGCCGGCGGCTTGCTGCGCGAAGTCGGCCGGCTCGTTGCTGCGGCGCATGAGCAGCTGGGTCATGAGCGCCGGGGCGATCCGGTCGAGCCAGGTCTCGGGTGGGAAGCCGGGGCGGTGCGCCACGGCGAGATGGGCCAGATCGAACAGGCGCTGCCACTGGTGCCAGCCGTCCAGGCCCATGAAGGCATCGCCGCCGACGAACAGCACCAGGGGCTGGTCCGGCCCCAGCTCCGAGCGCAGCGCCTGCAGGGTGTCGACCATGTAGCACGGCGTGGTCTTGTGGATCTCGTGCTCATCGAGCACGAAGCGGGGATTGCCGGCGATGGCCAGCCGCACCATGGCCAGGCGGTCGCCGGCAGAGGCGTGGGCCGGCGTGCGATGCGGCGGGGTGCCGGTGGGCAGGATGCGCACCTCGTCGATGCCCAGGGCCTCGGCCAGGTCCTCGGCCAGGCGCAGATGGCCGAAGTGGATGGGGTCGAAGGTGCCGCCGAGGATGCCGATCGGTTTCAACTTAGCCTCGGGTGTGGCCGTCGCCGAGCACGATCCATTTCTGGCTGGTCAGGCCTTCCAGGCCGACCGGGCCGCGCGCGTGGATCTTGTCAGTGGAGATGCCGATCTCGGCGCCCAGGCCGTATTCGAAGCCGTCGGCAAAGCGGGTCGAGGCGTTGACCATGACCGAGCTGGAGTCGACCTCGCGCAGGAAGCGGCGGGCGCGCGTGTAGTCCTCGGTCACGATGCTGTCGGTGTGCTGCGAGCCGTAGGTGTTGATGTGGGCGATGGCGGCGTCCAGGTCGGCCACCACGCGGATGGCGATGATCGGCGCGAGATATTCTTCCGACCAGTCGGCTTCAAGCGCGGCCTTCATGTCGGGCACGATGGCACGCGCGCGCTCGCAGCCGCGCATCTCGACGCCCTTGGCCCGATAGACCTCGGCGATCTTGGGCAGCATTTCGCGCGCCACGCCTTCGGCCACCAGCAAGGTCTCCATGGTGTTGCAGGTGCCGTAGCGGCTGGTCTTGGCGTTGTCGGCGATCTTCACCGCCTTCGTGAGATCGGCGCGGTCATCGACGTAGACATGGCAGACGCCGTGCAGGTGCTTGATCACCGGGATGCGCGCCTCGTTTGTCAGGCGCTCGATCAGGCCCTTGCCGCCGCGCGGCACGATGACGTCGACATAATCCTTCAGGGTGATCAGCTCGCCCACCGCGGCGCGGTCGGTGGTCTCGATCACCTGCACCGCGGTGTCGGGCAGGCCGGCCGCGCTCAGGCCTTCCTTGACGCAGGCGGCGATGGCCCGGTTGGAGTGGATGGCCTCGGAGCCGCCGCGCAGGATGGCGGCGTTGCCCGATTTCAGGCAGAGCCCGGCGGCGTCGGCGGTGACGTTGGGCCTGGCCTCGTAGATGATGCCGATCACGCCGAGCGGCACCCGCATCTTGCCGACCTGGATGCCGGAGGGGCGGTATTTCAGATCACTGATCTCGCCCACCGGGTCGGGCAGCTGAGCGATCTGGCGCAGGCCCTCGGCCATCGAGGCGACGGTCTTATCGGTCAGTTGCAGGCGGTCGAGCAGGGCCGTGTCGTAGCCGGCGCCGCGTGCGTGCGCCATGTCCTGGGCGTTGGCGGCCAGGAGCTTGGCGGCATCGCGCTCGATCGCCTCGGCCATCCGGAGCAAGGCCAGGTTCTTCTGGTTGGTGTCGGCCCGGGCCACCGCGCGCGAGGCCTCGCGCGCCTGGCGGCCCACGGTCTGCATGTATTGCTTCACGTCCATCACATTACCTCGGTCAACATCGGCACCGTGCGCTGACCCATCAGCGACAGCCCCAGTTGTTTCATCAGTTCCCAGGCATCCTCGCGCAAGAGGCCCTTGGCGGCGCGGTCGATCAGGCCGACCTGACGCAGGGCCTGGGCGAGCTGCGCCAGGGTCACCCGCCTGAGCGCCCGGCCGACCAGGGGCTGCCGGCTGTCCCAGATGCGCAGTTCGGCATACAGCGCGGCCAGCGAGTCGCCCCGGGCCTGGCCGCTGGCCAGACGGTACAGGTTGCGCACCTCGTTGGCCAGCAGCCACACCGCCAGGGGCGGCGCCTCGCCTTCGGCCTTGAGGCCGTCGAGGATGCGGCAGTAGCGGATCGCATCGCCCTTGAGCAGGGCCTCGGGCAGGTCGCTGGCGTCATAGCGGGCGACGTCGACCACCGCCTCGCGCGCGGCGTCCAGACTCACCGGGCCGGGCGGCAGCAGCAGGGCGAGCTTCTCCACCTCCTGATGGGCGGCGAGCAGATTGCCCTCGACCCGGCCGGCCAGCCAGGCCAGGGTCTCGCGTTCGGCCTTGAGGCCGTGGCGCGCGAGGCGCTCGCCGATCCAGGCCGGCAGTTGTTCCAGGCTGGGCGGTTGCACCGTCACCAGCGCGCCGGCGGCCTCCAGGGCCTTGAACCACTTGGCGTTCTGGCCGGCACGGTCCAGGCGGGGCAAGAGCACGAGCAGCCAGGTGTCGGCCGGCGGATTGGCGCACCAGGCCTCCAGGGTCTTGCCGCCCTCGACCCCGGGCTTGCCGCTGGGCAGGCGCAATTCGATCAGGCGCCGTTCGGCGAACAGCGAGAGCGAATCGAAGCTCGCCAGCCACTCGCTCCACTTGAAGCCGGTGTCGGCCTGAAAACTCTGGCGTTCAGCCACGCCCGCCGCACGCAGGGCATGGCGGATCAGGGCGGCGGCCTCCTCGACCAGCAGCGGCTCGTCGCCGCTGACCACATAAACCGGGGCCAGCCCCTTCTTCAGCGCGGCCGCGAGCTGGTCCGGGCGCAGCTTCACTCTTGGACCTTGCCTGCCCCGCCCGCCTTGGCGAAACGCAGCCGGATCAGAATGGTGCGCAGGGCATCCTGCTCCATGTTCTGGAACAGGGTGGCTTCCTCGTTTTCCTTGGCCAGGAGCTGGGTGTCGTCATAGGTGAAGTCGCGCACCAGGAGTATCTCGGACGTGGGCAGCAATTCCTTGCCCTCGGCATCGAGCACGGTCATGTTCACCTTGTATTCCAGACGGTATTCCGCCACCCGGCCGGCACCGCTCAGGCTGAGGATGTTCTTGCCACGGCTCGGTGCGGACAGCCTGATGGTGACCTCGGCCGCCTCCCGCTTGGGCGCCAGGGTCTTGTTCGAGGCGCGCAGGCTGCGCTTGAGCTGCTCGGTCAGGGTGCTGGCCGGGGCGTCGACATAAGCCGAGGTAAAGGGCAACTCGACCTGGCCGCGCAGCTTGAAGCCGCAACCGGCCAGAAGCACGGCCGCCAGGGCGAACGAGAGCAGGGTGTTCAAGCGCACGAGTCTTCCTTTCACACGACGATGTTGACCAGGCGGCCGGGCACCACCACCACCTTTTTGGCCGGCTTGCCTTCCATGTGCTTCTGCGCCTCAGGGCTGGCGAGCGCCGCCGCCTCGATCGCGTCCCTGGCGGCGTCGGCCGCCACGGTCAGCCTGCCGCGCAGCTTGCCGTTCACCTGCAGCACCAGTTCGATCTCATCCTGCACCAGGGCGCTGGCATCGGCGCCGGGCCAGGTCGCCTGGGCGAAGGCGAGGCCGGGCTTCAGTTCGGCGAGCAGGGCCTGGCAGATGTGCGGCACGATGGGCGCGAGCATCAGGGCCACCGCCTCCAGGGCCTCCTGACGCAGGCTGCGGGTGACCGCATCGTCGCCTTCCAATCGGGCCAGGGCATTCATCAGCTCCATCACGGCGGCGATGGCGGTGTTGAATTGCTGGCGCCGCTCGATGTCGTCGGTCACCTTCTGGATGGTCTGGTGCAGCTGACGCCGGAACGCGCGCTGAGCGCTGGTTAGCTCCCCACCACTATAAGCGGCCACGGCGCCCGATGCCACATGATCGTGCACCGCCTTCCACAGCCGCTTGAGGAAACGGTGGGCGCCCTCGACGCCGGCGTCCGACCACTCCAGGCTCTGCTCGGGCGGGGCGGCGAACATCATGAACAGGCGGGCGGTGTCGGCGCCGTACTGGTCGATCAGGGCCTGGGGATCGACCCCGTTGTTCTTCGACTTGGACATCTTCTCGATGCCGCCGATGCTGACCGGCTGGCCATCCGCCTTCAATTTGGCCGCCACGATGTGGCCCTTGGCGTCGCGCGTCACCTCGACCTCGGCCGGGTTGTACCACTGCTTCTTGCCGTCGGGCAGCTCGCGGTAATAGGTCTCGGCCACCACCATGCCCTGGGTCAAAAGGTTCTTGAACGGCTCGTCAAATCGGTTTGGGCCCAGCGTTTGCCCCCTCTCCCCTTGGGAGAGGGTTGGGGTGAGGGAGTCCTTGGGCGCGCGCGCCTGCTCCGCCCCGAACAACCCCACATCCCGCATCAGCTTGTGAAAGAAGCGGGCATACAAAAGGTGCAGGATGGCGTGCTCGATGCCGCCGATGTACTGGTCGACCGGCAGCCAGTAATTGGCGCGGCCGTCGAGCATGGCCTGGTCGTTGTCCGGGCAGGTGTAGCGGGCGTAATACCAGGACGACTCGACGAAGGTGTCCATGGTGTCGGTCTCGCGCTCGGCTGCGCCGCCGCACTTGGGGCAGGTGCAGCGCGACCATTCGGGCATCTTCTTCAGGGGCGAGCCGACGTCGATCACCACGTCCTCGGGCAGCAGCACGGGCAGCTGGTCCTCGGGCACCGGCACGTCGCCGCAGGAGGGGCAGTGGATGATGGGAATGGGGCAGCCCCAGTAGCGCTGGCGCGAGATGCCCCAGTCGCGCAGGCGATAGGTGATGCGCTTCTCGCCCAGGCCCAGGTTCTTCAGCACCAGGGCGATCTTCTCGATGGCGTCCTGCGAGGCGCGGCCGGAGAAGTCGCCCGAGTCGATGAGCACCCCGTGCTCGGTATAGGCGGCTTCGAGCGGCAGCGACAATTCGCCGTCGGCCGGCTTGATCACCGGCTTGATCGGCAGGCCGTACTTGCGGGCGAAGGCGAAGTCGCGCTCGTCGTGCGCCGGCACCGCCATCACCGCACCCTCGCCGTAGCCCATGAGCACATAGTTGGCCACCCAGATCGGCACCGCCTCGCCGGTGAAGGGGTGGTAGGCCTTGAGGCCGGTGTCCATGCCTTTCTTTTCCATGGTGGCGAGGTCGGCCTCGGCCACGCTGCCCTGCTTGCATTCATGGATGAAGGCGGCGAGCTGCGGGTTGTCGGCGGCGGCCTGCTGCGCCAGCGGGTGCTCGGCGGCGACCGCGACATAGGTGACGCCGAACAGGGTGTCGGCCCGGGTGGTGAAGACTTTGAGGACTTCGCCGTCGGCCGTGTGGGGCTTGGTCAGGGGGAAATGGATCTCGACGCCGAAGCTCTTGCCGATCCAGTTCTTCTGCATGGTCTTCACCCGCTCCGGCCAGCCGGGCAGGTGGTCGAGCCCATTGAGCAGTTCCTCCGCATAGTCGGTGATGCGGAAGAAATACATGGGGATGTCGCGTTTCTCGACCAGGGCGCCCGAGCGCCAGCCGCGGCCGTCGATCACCTGTTCGTTGGCCAGCACGGTGTGGTCCACCGGGTCCCAGTTCACCGTGGCCATCTTCTTGTAGACGATGCCCTTCTCGAACAGCTTGGTGAACAGCCACTGCTCCCAGCGGTAGTAGTCGGGTTTGCAGGTGGCCAGCTCGCGCGACCAGTCGATGGCCAGACCGAGCGACTTGAGCTGCTTGCGCATGTAGTCGATGTTGGCGTAGGTCCAGGCCGCGGGCGCCACCTTGTTGGCCATGGCGGCGTTCTCCGCCGGCAGCCCGAAGGCGTCCCAGCCCATCGGCTGCAGCACGTTGTAGCCCTTCATGCGGTGGTAGCGGGCCAGCACGTCGCCGATGGTGTAGTTGCGCACGTGGCCCATGTGCAGCTTGCCCGAGGGGTAGGGGAACATGGACAGGCAGTAGTACTTGGGGCGGCTCGGGTCTTCGACCGCACGGAAGGCCTGCTCGGCCTCCCACTGTTTTTGTGCTTCCGGTTCAATGAGTTCCGGACGGTAGTGGGCATCCATGATGGCGCTGAGGGGTCTGAATGGCTTGAATAAACAAGCAATTATACCAGCCGGCGGGGTGACAGGCGGGCGCGCCGGCGTTTATACTGCACGGCTCGGAATTATCCATCCTCCCCTCATCTGGAGAGCATTATGTCCAAGAAGCATCCCGTCGTGGTCGTGACCGGTTCTTCCGGTGCCGGCACCACCACCGTCAAGCGCGCCTTCGAGCACATCTTCCGGCGCGAGCATCTGACCGCCGCCATCATCGAGGGCGACAGCTTCCACAGCCTGGGCCGGGCCGAGTTCAAGGCCGCCATGCAGAAGGCCGAGGCCGAAGGCAACAAGCACTTCTCCCATTTCGGCCCCGAGGCCAACGATTTCGCCGCCCTGGAGAACCTGTTCAAGACCTACGGCGAGACCGGCGGCGGCAAGCGGCGCTATTACATCCACAGCGATGAGGAGGCGGCGGAGCACAACGCCAAGCTCGGCACCAACCTGAAGCCGGGCGAATTCACCCCCTGGCAGGACCTGCCCACCCCGACCGACCTTTTGTTCTACGAGGGTCTGCACGGCCTGGTGGTGACCGACAAGGTCGACATGGCCCGGCACGTCGACCTGGCGGTCGGGGTGGTGCCCGTGGTCAACCTGGAGTGGATCCAGAAGATCCACCGCGATGCGGCCGAGCGCGGCTATTCTGCCGAGGTGATCGTCGACACCATCCTGCGCCGGATGCCGGACTACGTGAACTACATCACCCCGCAGTTCTCGCGTACCCATGTCAATTTCCAGCGCGTACCGACGGTGGACACCTCCAACCCCTTCATCGCGCGCGACATCCCGACCCCGGACGAGAGCTTCGTCATCATCCGCTTCGCCAACCCCAAGGGCGTGGACTTCCCCTATCTGCTCAACATGATCCACGACTCCTTCATGTCCCGGCCGAACAACCTGGTGGTGCCCGGCGGCAAGATGGGCTTCGCCATGGAGGTCATCCTCGGCCCCATGATCGAGGAACTGGTGGAGAAGAGCAAAAAGGCCAAGTAAGCCGCATTGGCCTGACCGAAAAGCCGCCCCGAAGGGCGGCTTTTTTATTGCCGGCACACCAGCATGGGGCACGGCGAACCGTTTTGGTGCGTCCTGTCGCCGTTGCGGCGCGCGTCACCCGATAAAACAAGGACTTCCTGCCTGGCATGGCCCTTGCTAAATGAAACCTGCCGGCCTGGGTGCTGCCTGGCCGGCTAACCAGCGACTTGGACAAAGGCGTCCTGCCCGCAAGGGAGGACGCCTTCATTTTTTGGCGGGCGGCCTGTGGGCCGGGGAAGTGGATCATGGAAAAACTGAAACTGGTGGTGGTGGGCAATGGCATGGCCGGCATGCGCACCGTCGAGGAGCTGTTGAAGATCGCGCCTGATTTGTACGAGATCACGGTGTTCGGTGCGGAGCCGCATCCCAATTACAACCGTATCCTGCTCTCGCCGGTGCTGGCCGGCGAACAGCAGGTGTCCGACATCGTGCTCAATGGCATGGACTGGTATGCCGAGCACGGCATCCGCCTGCACCTGGGCAGGCAGGTGAGCCGGATCGACCGCAAAAATCGCCGGGTCGAGGCGGTGGACGGCACCCGGGCCGACTACGACCGGCTGTTGCTGGCGACCGGCTCCAACCCCTTCCTGCTGCCGATACCGGGGATCGACCTGCCGGGCGTGGTGGCCTTCCGCGACATCCGTGATGTCGAGGCCATGATCGCCGCCGCGGCCCGGTACCGGCACGCCGTGGTGATCGGCGGCGGCCTGCTCGGGCTGGAGGCGGCCAACGGCCTGGCGGCACGCGGCATGGCGGTGAGCGTCGTGCACCTCGCGCCCTGGCTGATGGAACGCCAGCTCGACGAGCCGGCCGCGCGTCTGCTGCAAAGGCATCTGGAAGCGAAAGGGCTGAACTTCCTGTTGCAGAAGCAGACGGCGGAGTTGGTGGCGGGCGAGAGCGGCCGGGTCTGTGCCGTGAAGTTCAAGGACGGCGACAGCGTGCCGGCCGACCTGGTGGTGATGGCGGTCGGCATCCGGCCCAACACCGCGCTGGCCGAATCCGCCGGCATTCACTGCGAGCGCGGCATCGTGGTCGATGACACTTTGCAGACCATCACCGATCCGCGCATCTATGCCGTCGGCGAATGCGTCAGCCATCGCGGCGTGGCCTACGGCCTGGTGGCGCCCCTGTTCGAGCAGGCCAAGGTCGCGGCCAATCATCTGGCGCACTACGGTATCGCCCGCTACACCGGCTCGGTGACCTCGACCAAGCTCAAGGTCACCGGCATCGACCTGTTCTCGGCCGGCGATTTCATGGGCGGTGCGGGTACCGAGTCGCTGGTCTTCTCCGACCCCGGCAGCGCGGTATACAAAAAGGTGGTGCTGAAGGACAACAAACTGGTCGGCGCCTGCCTGTTCGGCGACACCTTGAACGGCGCCTGGTATTTCGACCTCCTGCGCGAGGGCACCGATGTCTCGGAGTTCCGCAAGACCCTGCTGTTCGGCCAGCAGCACCTGGGCGACTCCGGTCACGGCCCGGCCGGGCAGGTCGCCGCCCTGCCGGATACGGCCGAGATCTGCGGCTGCAATGGCGTGTGCAAAGGTGACATCGTCAAGGCCATCGTCGAGAAAAAGCTCTTCACCCTGGATGAGGTGCGCGCCCACACCAAGGCCTCCAGTTCCTGCGGCTCCTGCACCGGCCTAGTCGAGGCGCTGCTCGCCCACACCCTCGGCGGCGATTACTCCACCGCGCCCTCCAAGAAGCCGTTGTGCAAATGCACCGAGCACAGCCACGACGAGGTGATCGCCGCCATCCGCGACCAAGGGCTCAAATCCATGCGCGCGGTGTTCGAGGCATTGGAATGGAAGACGCCCGACGGTTGCGCCAGCTGCCGGCCGGCCCTGAACTATTACCTGCTCGTGCGCTGGCCGGGCGAGTACCAGGACGATGCCCGGTCGCGTTTCATCAACGAGCGCGCCCACGGCAACATCCAGAAGGACGGCAGCTTCTCGGTGGTGCCGCGCATGTGGGGAGGGCTCACCAACCCCAGGGAGCTGCGTGCCATCGCCGACGTGGCCGAGAAATACCAGGTGCCTGAGGTAAAGGTCACCGGCGGCCAGCGCATCGACCTCTTCGGCGTGAAGAAGGAGGACCTGCCGGCGATCTGGCGCGATCTGGCGGCCGCCGGCTTCGTGTCGGGCCATGCCTACGGCAAGGCCCTGCGCACGGTGAAGACCTGCGTCGGTTCCCAGTGGTGCCGTTTCGGCACCCAGGACTCGACCGGCCTGGGCGTGAAGCTGGAGAAACTCACCTGGGGCTCGTGGATGCCGCACAAGTTCAAGCTGGCGGTGTCCGGCTGCCCGCGCAACTGCGCCGAGGCGACGATCAAGGACTTCGGCGTGGTCTGCGTCGATTCTGGCTATGAGCTGCACGTCGGCGGCAACGGCGGCATCAAGGTGCGGGTGACCGATCTTTTGACCAAGGTCGAGACCGAAAAACAGGTGCTGGAATACTGCGGCGCCTTCATCCAGCTCTACCGCGAGGAGGCGCATTACCTGGAGCGCACGGCGCCCTGGCTCGAGCGGGTGGGCCTCAACTACATCAAGCAGCGGGTGGTGGAGGACGCCGCGGGCCGTGCCGCCTTGTTCGAGCGCTTCAAGCACAGCCAGCAGTTCGCCCAGATCGACCCCTGGAAGGCGCGGGCGGAAGGCCTGGATGCCGCCGAGTTCCAGACCATTCGCATCACGGCGTAAGCCAGAAAGGAAGAACACACATGTCCGATTGGATCGCCATCGCCAAATTCGACGACCTGCCCCGGCTGGGGGCCCGGGTCGTGCAGTTCGACACCGTCCGGGTCGCCGTCTTTCGCACCGCCACCGACCAGGTGTTCGCCCTCAAGGACGCCTGCCCCCACCGCGGCGGCCCGCTGTCGCAGGGCATCGTCCATGGCCATCTGGTGACCTGCCCCCTGCACAACTGGCGCATCGATCTGGCCACCGGCGAGGCCGTGCAGCCGGACCAGGGTTGCGTGCGCCGCTTCGAGACCCGGGTCGAGGCCGGTCAGGTCTATCTGCGCCTGGCCGAGACCGCAGTAGAGACCATGCCCGCCGCCTGTGTCAGCCATGGCTGAAACCCGCAGCGTCTGTTGCTACTGCGGCGTCGGCTGCGGCGTCATCATCGAGCACGACGGCGCGCGCATCACCGGCGTGCGCGGCGACCCCGAACACCCGGCCAACCGCGGCCGCCTCTGCACCAAGGGCGCCACCCTGCACCTGACGGCCCAGGCCGGCGGCCGCTGCCTGTATCCCGAGTTGCGGCAGGACAAGGCGGGTGAGCGTCAGCGGGTGAGCTGGGAGGTCGCGCTGGAGACGGCGGCCGAGCGCTTCGCCGCCATCATCCGGGAACACGGCCCCGAGGCGGTCGGCATCTACCTTTCGGGCCAGCTTTCGACCGAGGACTATTACGTCTTCAACAAGCTGATGAAGGGCCTGATCGGCAGCAACAACGTCGACACCAACTCGCGCCTGTGCATGTCCAGCGCGGTGGCCGGCTACAAGGCCACCCTGGGCGCCGATGCGCCGCCGGCCTGCTACGACGATATCGACCATGCCGGCACGCTCTTCATCGCCGGGTCGAACACCGCCTGGGCCCATCCGGTGCTTTATCGCCGGATCGAGGCGGCGCGGGAGGCCAATCCGCACCTGAAACTCGTCGTCGTCGATCCCCGCCGCACCGAGACGGCGCGCGAGGCCGATTTGCATCTGCCCATCCTGCCCGGCTCCGATGTCGCCCTGTTCAACGCCATGCTGCACGTCCTGATCGCCGAGGGGAGGATCGACGCCGATTACATCGCCGCCCACACCGAGGGCTGGGCGGCTTTGCGCGAACGGGTAAAGCGCTGTCCCCCAGAATGGGCGGCGCCGATCTGCGGCGTGCCGGCGGAGGCCATCGTTCAGGCGGCGCGCTGGTTTGCCGACGGCCCGACGCTCTCGCTCTACTGCCAGGGTCTCAACCAATCGCGTCACGGCGTCGACAAGAACGCGACGCTGATCAATCTGCACCTGGCCACCGGTCAGATCGGCCGGCCCGGCTGCGGGCCGTTCTCGCTCACCGGCCAGTCCAATGCCATGGGCGGGCGCGAGGTGGGCGGTCTTTCCAACCTGCTTTCGGCCCACCGCGATCTCGCCAACCCGGCGCACCGTGCCGAGGTGGCGCGGCTGTGGGGGGTGGACAGCGTGCCGGCCAAGCCGGGCCGGCCGGCGGTCGAGCTGTTCGAGGCGGCGCGCCGGGGCGAGCTCAAGGCCCTGTGGGTGGTCTGCACCAACCCGGCGCACTCCCTGCCCAATCAAACTTGGGTGCGCGAGGCCCTGGCCCGGGTGGATTTCCTGATCGTGCAGGAGGCCTATGCCGACACCGAGACCGCGGCCTATGCCGATCTTTTGCTGCCCGCCGCGAGCTGGGGCGAGAAGGACGGCAGCATGACCAACTCGGAGCGGCGCATCAGCCGCCTCCGCGCCGCCGTGCCGCCGCCGGGTGAGGCGCGCGCCGACTGGGCGATCGCCGTCGATTTCGCCCGGCGCCTGGAGGCCAAACTCGGCCGGGCCAAGACCCTGTTCCCCTATGAAACGGTGGAGCAGGTCTGGAACGAGCATCGCGAGACCACCCGCGGCCGCGACCTCGACATCACGGGCCTCTCCTACGCCCTGCTCGATGCCCAGGGGCCGCAGCAGTGGCCTTTCCCCGAGGGCACGACAACTGGGCGCGCACGGCTCTATGCCGACGGCGTGTTTCCCAGCGCCAGCGGTCGCGCCCGTTTTCATTGCGCGCACTGGCAGCCGGTGGCCGAGCCGGCCGATGCGGAATATCCCCTGAGCCTCACCACCGGGCGGCTGCGCGACCAGTGGCACACCCTAAGCCGCACCGGCCTGGTGCCCCGGCTCTACAACCATGCCGAGGCGCCGCGGCTGGCCATGCACCCGGCCGACCTCGCCCGGCGCAGCCTGAGCGACGGCGACCTGGTGCGCGTGCGCAGCCGGCGCGGCCAACTCGTTTTGCCGGTGGCGGCCGATGCCGACCAGCGTGCCGGCCAGGTCTTCCTGCCCATGCACTGGGGGGGCCGGTTCATGGCCGGCCTGGGCACCAACGTCCTCACCGTGGATGCCTGCGATGCAGTGTCCGGTCAGCCCGAGCTCAAGCATGCCGCGGTCGAGGTCGAGGCCGCCGGCCCCCTGCATCCGCTGCTGCTGATGCTGCGCGGCGCGGCCGCCGAGTGGCTGGCCCGCCTGCGGCACCTGCTTGGGCAATTCGACTACGCCAGCCTGGGCCTTGCCGGCCGTGAGCACGCGGTCGTCGTGCTGCGCGCCGCCAGCGCGCAGCCGCTCGATGCCGCACGCCTGGCTCAGATCGACCGCCTGGCCGGCCTCGACGACGCGGCGGCCATGAGCTACTTCGATGCCGGCAGCGGCATCTCCAAGCGGGCACGCCTGGATGCGGGCCGGCTGGTCGCCGTGCGTCTTTATGGCGAGACCGCTGCACAAGACTGGCTCAAGCAGTGCATGGTCGAGGCGATGGACGTCGGCGCCCTGCGGCCCTGGCTGCTGGCGCCGCTGGCCGCGCCGCCGCAGGGCCAGGTGGCGCCGGGGCGCATCGTCTGCAACTGCAGGAATGTCGCCGAGTCGGCCATCCGCGCCGCCATCGCCGAGGGCGCCGATCTCGCCGCGCTGCAGGCCGGCCTGCGCTGCGGCACCGAATGCGGTTCCTGCCTGCCGGAGGTGAAGCGGCTGCTGGCGCAACAAGCGGTGCCGGCCTGAGTGGCGGCACGATCCTTGCTCATTGTTTGTTTGATTGATACCGACGCTTGAGGGAAGAACGCGAGATGGAGTTTGCCAACGCCGCCGTGGCGCTGAAGATCCTGGTGATCAGCCAGTCGCGCAAGCAGCTGAACACCCTGCTCGATGCCCTGGCCGCCTGTCCCGAGGGGCATCACGTGGTGGGCCGGCTCGATCGTGCGATCGACCTGCCGCGCTGGGTGGACGAAGTGGCGCCCGATCTCATCATCATGGACACCGACTCGCCCAGCCGCGACACCCTGGAGCAGATCTGCGTCACGACCCAGGCCAGCCCGCGCCCGATCGTGATGTTCACCCAGGACGGCCGGCGCGAGGCCATCCAGTCGGCGGTGCAGGCCGGCGTCACCTGTTATGTCGTCGACGGCCTCAGGCCCGAGCGGGTGCAGCCGCTGCTGCAGCTGGCCCAGGCGCGCTTCGCCGAGATGCATGCCATGCGGCTGGAACTGGCCCAGGCCCGACAGGAGCTGCAGGAACACAAATTGATCGAGCGGGCCAAACGCCTGCTCATGCAGCAGGCCGGCCTCGACGAGGAGGCGGCCTATCGCCGCCTGCGCAAGGAGGCCATGGCCCGGCGCCTGCGCCTGGCCGAGCTGGCCCGGGCCTTGTTGAACCAGGCCTGATCGGCCTGGCGATTGTTTCGAAGGATTGGTTCATTTTCAACCGTGTCCAGGGAGACCGAGATGACCCCGCAACAGATTCAGGCGATCCAAACCACTTGGCAGCAGGTGCTGCCCATTGCCGACCAGGCAGCCGGCCTGTTCTATGGCAGGCTGTTCGAGCTCGACCCGACGCTCAAGCCCCTGTTCAAAGGCGACATGACCGAGCAGGGGCGCAAGCTGATGAAGACCATCGGCCTGGTGGTGAACAGCCTGACCCGGCTGGAGGCGATCCTGCCCACCGTGCAGGACCTCGGCTGCAGGCATGTCGCCTACGGCGTCAGGCCGGAGCACTACGACACCGTCGGCGCCGCCCTGCTCTGGACCCTGGAGCAGGGGCTGGGCAGTGCCTTCACGCCGGAGGTGAAGGCGGCCTGGGTCACCGCTTACGGCACCCTGGCCTCGGCCATGAAAGAGGCGGCCTACGCCCCGGCCTGACAGCGTGTTTCGACGCATCCGACCTGGCGGCCTGCGGGCCGCTTTTTTGTGCCGGGTCCCGAAAGACCCCCATTCGGTGCGCGTTGCACCAGCGCGGTGCGGCAGCCCGGGGGAAATCTGCTTCACATCGCCGGATTCTCTGCAGAAGGCCCGTGTTTTCAGGCCGCCGCGCAGTTGGCACGCTATCTGCTAAAGCCTGATCGGACTCGATCAATGTCGATCCGGGTTCACAGCCATGCGGCACCCTCGGGTGCATTTGGACAACGGCGTCCATCCGCGCGAGCGATCGCGTCGGCTGGACGCCATTTTTTTGCGACGGCTTGCGCCGGATTTTTGGAGCCATGCGATGAACGAGGAATCGAAGCCACGGGTTGAAACCGGGTTGAACGAAAGCAAGAGGGATTTCATGAAGAAGACCGCCGGACTGTCTGCCGCTGCCGCCTTGATGTCCTTGGTGCCGCCCGGCGTGCGCAGCGCCGCCTGGGCCGCCGGCTCGGACGCGCCGGAGAAGGCCGAGGTCAAGATCGGCTTCATCCCGCTCACCGATTGCGCCTCGGTCGCCATCGCGGCCGAAAAGGGCTTCGACCGGAAATACGGTCTCAAGATCACCCCCAGCAAGGAGGCGAGCTGGGCCGGCGTGCGCGACAAGCTGGTCAACGGCGAGCTGGATGCCTCGCACGTGCTCTACGGCCTGATTTACGGTTTGCAGCTGGGCGTCGGCGGGCCGCAGAAGGACATGGCCGTGCTGATGAACCTCAACCACAACGGCCAGGCCATCACCCTGAACAACCAGATCAAGGCCAAGGGCGTCACCGACGGCCCGGGCCTGGCCCGTCTGGTGAAGGCCGAGCCCAAGGAGTGGACCTTCGCCCAGACCTTCCCCACCGGCACCCACGCCATGTGGCTCTATTACTGGCTGGCGACCTACGGCATCGACCCGTTCAAGGAGGTCAAGGTGATCACCGTGCCGCCGCCGCAGATGGTGGCCAACATGCGGGTGGACAAGATGGACGGCTACTGCGTCGGCGAGCCCTGGAACGCCCGCGCCATCCACGACAAGATCGGCTTCACCGTCGCCACCACCCAGGAGATCTGGGCCGACCATCCGGAGAAGGTGTTGGGCACCACGGCCGAGTTCGTGCAGAAATACCCCAACACCGCACGGGCGATGATCGCCGCCATCCTGGATGCCTCGAAGTACATCGACACCATGGCCAACCGCTCCGAGGTGGCGCGCATCATCGCCGGTAAGGCCTATGTCAACACCGAGTTCGACGTGATCGAGGATCGCATGCTCGGCCAGTACGACAACGGCATCGGCAGGAAGTGGCAGGACAAGAACTACATGAAGTTCTTTAGCGATGGCGTGGTCAACTTCCCCTATCTGTCGGACGGCATGTGGTTCCTCACCCAGCACAAGCGCTGGGGCCTTTTGAAGGAGCATCCGGACTACCTGGCCGTGGCCAGGAAGGTGAACCAGATCAAGCTCTACAAGGAGGCGGCCGCCGCGGCCAAGGTGCCGGTGCCCAAGTCGGAGCTGCGCGTTTCCAAGCTGATCGACGGCGTGACCTGGGACGGCAAGAACCCCAAGGCCTATGCCGACGGCTTCAAGGTGAAGGCGTAACACACACCCTCCCCCCGGCGGGGGAGGGCAACAGACAAGGAGTCTGCCATGAGCGCAGTGACCATCGACGACAACAACCTGGACAAGATCATGAACCAGCCGGAAACCGTGGCGGCGCCCACCATCGAGGCGCCGCCGGCGAAGCCGCGGCGCACGCCGTTCCTGCAGACCGAACGCGGCAAGGCCCTGACCGAAGCGCTGGCCAAGGCCTTGCGCGCTGCGCTGCCGCCGCTCATCGGCATCGCCCTGTTCATCCTGCTCTGGCAGATCGTCGCCGCCAGCGGCGGCGAGAACGGTCTGCCCGGGCCGGCCAAGACCTGGCAATCGGCCCAGGCCTTGTTCGCCGATCCCTTCTACGACAACGGCCCCAACGACAAGGGCATCGGCTGGAACATCCTGCACTCGCTCTACCGGGTCGGCGCCGGCTTCGGTCTGGCGGCGCTGGTCGGCATTCCGCTCGGCTTCATGATCGGCCGCTTCCGGTTCCTCGCCGGCATGAGCGCGCCCATCATCAGCCTGCTGCGTCCGGTCTCGCCCCTGGCCTGGCTGCCGATCGGCCTTTACGTGTTCAAGGAGACCGAGCCGGCCTCGCTCTGGGTGATCTTCATCTCCAGCATCTGGCCGATCATCCTCAACACCGCCGCCGGCGTAGCCCGCGTGCCCCAGGACTATCTCAACGTGGCGCGCGTGCTCAACCTGTCCGAGTGGAAGATCTTCACCCGCATCCTGTTCCCCTCGGTGCTGCCGCACCTGATGACCGGCATCCGCCTGTCGATCGGCGTCGCCTGGCTGGTGATCGTCGCCGCCGAGATGCTGACCGGCGGCACCGGCCTGGGCTTCTGGGTCTGGGACGAATGGAACAACCTCAACGTCGAGCACATCATCATCGCCATCTTCATCGTCGGCTTCACTGGTCTGCTGCTGGAGCAGGGCTTGGTGCTGCTGGCGCGGCGCTTCAGTTACGAATGAAGAGAGGGACGGCCATGGACAAATATCTGCAAATCGAAAACGCCGAAATGGTGTTCGACACCAAGAAAGGCCGGTTCGTCGCCCTGACCGACGTCAACCTGAGCGTGAAACAGGGCGAGTTCATCGCGCTCATCGGCCACTCCGGCTGCGGCAAGTCGACCCTGCTCAACCTGGTGGCCGGCCTGCTCGATGCGAGCTCAGGCGTGCTGTTGCTGGGCGACAAGGAGATCAAGGGGCCCGGGCCGGAGCGGGCCGTGGTGTTCCAGAATCACTCGCTGCTGCCCTGGCTGACCTGCTTCGGCAACGTGTATCTGGCGGTGGAGCGGGTGTTCGGTGGCAGGGAGACCAAAAAACAACTCAGGCAACGGACGCAGGCGGCGCTGGAGTTGGTGGGCCTGGCGCATGCCATGCACAAGCATCCGCACGAGATCTCGGGCGGCATGAAGCAGCGGGTCGGCATCGCCCGGGCGCTGGCCATGGAGCCCAAGGTGCTGCTGATGGACGAGCCGTTCGGCGCCCTGGACGCCCTGACCCGGGCCGGCCTGCAGGACGAGTTGATGCGCATCGTGCATGAAACCCGGGCCACGGTGCTCATGGTCACCCACGATGTGGACGAGGCCGTGCTGCTGTCCGACCGCATCGTGATGATGACCAACGGGCCGGCGGCGACCATCGGCGAGGTGCTGCCGGTAACCCTGCCGCGCCCGCGCGACCGCCTGGCCCTGGCCGACAATACGCACTACCACAACCTGCGCAGTCGGGTGCTGGAATTCCTGTATCAGCGTCAGTTGAAACACGCCGCCTGAATCCGCCGGCCTGCCAAAGCAAAAGCCGCCCACCGGGCGGCTTTTTTCTTTGCTTGAGCCGGTTCAGACCCGCAGGCGGCTGGCGGCCTGCTGCAAGCGGTTGGCCAGTTGGTGCAGATTTTCCACGGACTCGCTGGTGCGTTCGGCCGACATGCTGTTTTTCTCGGCCATGTGGGCAATCTGCTCGATGTTGTCGGAAATCTGCGTGCTGGCGGACGACTGCTCCTTGACCGCGCTGGTGATGTTGTTCATGCCCGCGCTCGCCTGCTGCACGGCGGCATTGGCCTCGGCCAGGGTCATGGCCACGGTCTCGACGAACTCCAGGCTGGAGGACAGCGAGGAATGGCCGGCGTTGATCGCCGTCTCCACGCTGCTCGACTTCTGGTTGAGGATCTGGGTGACGCTGTCGATCTCGCGCGCGGCCTCGGCCGACTTTTCCGCCAGCTTGCGCACCTCGTCGGCCACCACGGCGAAGCCGCGCCCATGCTCGCCGGCGCGGGCGGCCTCGATCGAGGCGTTCAGGGCCAGCAGGTTGGTCTGGTCGGCGATGTCCTTCACCTGCTGGGTCATGTTGGTGATGACGGCGGCATCGCGCACGAACTCGCGCACGGAAGAGGCGATGTCGTTCATCGCGGTCTCCACCAGGTCGATCTCGCCGATCAGTTCGGATACCTTTTCGTTGCCTTCCTGGGTGCTGTGCAGGCTGGAGTCGGCCAGCTTCTTCACCTCTTCGGCGCCCTCGGCGACGGAGACGATGCTGGCGCTCATCTCCTCCACGCTGGCTGCCACCGAGGCGGCGGCCTCATTCTGAGTGGCCGAGCTGCTGGCGACCTGATGCGAGATCCCGGTCAGTTCCTCGGCGGCCTGCGACAGGGCCTGGGTCGAATCCTTCACTTCCTGGATGATGCGCCCGAGTTCGGTGCGGATCCGCTCCGCGCTGCGGCCGATTTCGCCCATCTCGTCCAGGCTCTCGGCCTTGATCGGCACGGTGAAGTCGCCGTTGGCCAGGCGGCCCAGGTCTGCCACCAGTTGCCGGGTCGGCAGCTCGACGGCCTTGCGCACCCCCCAGAGGAACCAGGCGAAGGCCGCAACGATGGCCAGGGCGATCAACACCAGGCTGGTCGTGATGCCCTGCAGGCCGGCGGCGTTCTGCGCGGCACTGAGTTCGTGCCAGGCCTGCCAGAAGCCATACAGGGCCGCGGCCAGGACGAAGGTGGTGCTGACGCCGGTAATGACCAGCAACTTGTTGCGTATGCTGCGGCGGAACCAGCACATCAGATTCAACGTGTTGACAGGCTTGTTCATGGTGTCTCCTCAGACCCTTGTTTTGTATTGCAGCCGGCACAGGGGCATGCCGGATGAATCAGGATAATTCTATCGGAAATATACCGCAATGGCCTTCTGGTCAAAAGCAGGACCGGGCCCGCCCAACCGTTCAGAGCGAGACCATTTCGATGAAGGCGATCTCGTCGCCCGCCTTGAGCGGCGTGGCCGCCCCGGCCTCGGTCTTGTTCACGGTGATGCGCAGGCTGGGGCGGGGGCGGCCGAAGGCCGTTTGCCAGTCACCGCCGCGCAGCGCCAGCAGGCGCATCAGGCCGGCGACGTCCGCCACGTTGGGCGGCAGGCGCAACTGCTCGCGGCCGATCTGGAGCCTGGCCATCAGGTCGCCGAAATAGAGCACGGTGATCGGGTTCATGGTCGTTCGGTCTCCTTGCAGTGCCGGGCATTTTAGCGCCGATGCCGGGACAGCGGCGGCGATATAATTCGGTCCTGATTTCGCCTTCGCTGCCCGCATGCCCCAAGATCTGCTGACCGGCCTCAACCCCGAGCAACTCACCGCCGTCACCTGGGACCGGGGCTCGGCCCTGGTTTTGGCCGGGGCCGGCTCGGGCAAGACCCGGGTGCTCACCACCCGCATCGCCTGGCTGATCCAGACCCATCAGGTCTCGCCCATGGGCGTGCTGGCGGTGACCTTCACCAACAAGGCGGCGCGCGAGATGCTCACCCGGCTCTCGGCCATGCTGCCGATCAACACCCGCGGCATGTGGATCGGCACCTTCCACGGCCTGTGCAACCGCCTGCTGCGGGCGCACCACCGCGACGCCGGCCTGCCCCAGCTGTTCCAGATCCTCGATGCCCAGGACCAGCTCTCCGCGGTGAAGCGTGTGTTGAAGGCGCTCAACGTCGATACCGAGAAATACGAGCCGCGCAAGGTGCAGGCCTTCATCAACGCCAACAAGGAGGCGGGCCTGCGGGCGAACCAGATCGAGGCCTACGACCCCTACACCCGGCGCCTGATCGAGTACTACGAGGCCTACGACGCCCAGTGCAACCGCGAGGGCGTGGTCGATTTCGCCGAGCTGCTGCTGCGCTCGTATGAACTGCTGGCGCGCAACGCCCTGCTGCGCGAGCATTACCAGGAACGCTTCCGCCACATCCTGGTCGACGAGTTCCAGGACACCAGCCGGCTGCAATACGACTGGTTGAAACTGCTGCGTGCGCCCACCAACGCCATCTTCGCGGTGGGCGACGACGACCAGTCGATCTATGCCTTCCGCGGCGCCAACGTCGCCAACATGGCGCTGTTCCAGAAGGACATGGGCATTGCGGAGGTGATCAAGCTCACCCAGAACTACCGCTCCTTCGGCACCATCCTCGACGCCGCTAACGCGGTGATCAGCCACAACAGCAACCGTCTGGGCAAGAACCTGTGGACCGACGCCGGCCGGGGCGAGCCGATCCGCCACTACGAGGCGGCCAGCGACATCGACGAGGCGCGCTTCGTGGTCGAGGAGATCCAGGCCCTGAAGCAGGACGGCCTGGCCTATGCCGACATCGCCGTGCTCTATCGCTCGAACGCCCAGTCGCGGGTGATCGAGCACGCTCTGTTCTCGGCCGGCATCCCCTACCGGGTCTATGGCGGCCTGCGCTTTTTCGAGCGGGCCGAGATCAAACATGCCCTGGCCTATCTGCGCCTGACGGCCAATCCCGAGGACGACAACGCCTTTTTGCGCGTGGTGAACTTCCCCACCCGCGGCGTCGGTGCCCGCACGGTGGAGGCAATCGACGCCGCCGCCCGCACCGGGGGCACGAGCCTGTGGACGGCGGCCTGCGCCCAGGGCGCCGGCAAGAAGGGTCTCACGGCCTTCGTCCAGCTGATCGAACAGCTGCGCAGCGAGACCCAGGGCATGAGCCTGGCCGAGCAGGTCGAGCACGTGGTGGCGCGCTCCGGCCTGATCGAATACTACAAATCGGAGCGCGACGGCGAGGACCGGATCGAGAACCTGAACGAACTGACCAATGCCGCCATGGCCTTCGCGGCGGAGGCCGAAAGCCAGAACCTGGCCGACTTTCTGGCCCACGCCGCGCTCGAGGCCGGCGAGCACGAGGCCCAGGCCGGCCAGGATGCGGTGCAGCTGATGACGGTGCATGCGGCCAAGGGCCTGGAGTTCATGGCGGTGTTCATCACCGGCCTGGAGGAGGCGCTGTTCCCGCACGAGAACAGCCTGACCGAGGCCGACGGCTTGGAGGAGGAGCGGCGCCTGATGTACGTCGCCATCACCCGGGCCCGCAAGCGCCTCTACCTCACCCATGCCGCCCAGCGCATGCTGCACGGCCAGCCGCGTTACGGCCTGCCTTCGCGCTTTTTGCAGGAACTGCCGGCCGAGCTGGTGCAGACCGTCGGCGGCTGGCGCGGCAGCGTGGCCCTGTCGGAGGTGGCTGTGCCGAACGCCCCGAGCCGGATGGCGGCCCTGCCCTATCAGGTCGGCACCCGGGTGCAGCATCCGCGCTACGGCGAGGGGGTGGTCGCCGGCTATCAGGGTCAGGGGGCCGAGGCCGAGGTGCGGGTGAGCTTCCCGCGCATCGGCGACAAGTGGTTCATTCTGGAGTATGCCCGGCTGACGCCCTGCTGAGCGGCGGCCCGCCAGCCGCGCGGTTGACGCTGCCGCCGGCGCCGGATACAAAGGCATAACCCCCCAAGCCGTCCGGTTTGCCTGGGGAACTGGAGAGGCACTATGCCCTTGCAAGAAAGCCTGGGGCGCCCATCGGCAAGCCAGCGGTGGCGCATGCCCGTGGTGGTCTGGCTCACCCTGCTGATCTGTCTGGCGATGACCGGCCTGGCCTGGCATTCGGTCAAGACCAGCACCGAGCAGGCCGCGGCCGATGGCTTTCAGCGCCTGGTGCAGGAGATCGGTGACAACCTCCTCCAGCGCATGCGCGCCTATGAACAGGTGCTGCGCGGCGGGGTGGCCCTGTTCCAGGCATCCGATGCGGTCACCCGGGCCGACTGGCGCCACTATGTCGGCACGCTGCGGATCGATGAAAACTTCCCCGGCATCCAGGGTATCGGTTTCGCGAAGCTGATCCAGCCGCACGAACTGTCCCGGCACATCGCCGCCATTCGCGCCGAAGGCTTCGCTGACTACAGCGTGCGGCCGCCCGGCGAGCGGGCGCTCTATACCTCGATCATCTATCTGGAGCCGTTCAATCAGCGCAACCAGGCCGCCTTTGGCTACGACATGTTCTCCGAGCCGACGCGCCATGCCGCCATGAGCCTGGCGCGGGATCGTGCTCAGACCGCGGTATCGGGCAAGGTCATCCTCAAGCAGGAAATCACCCGGGACGTGCAGAACGGTTTTTTGATGTACCTGCCGCTCTACCGCCAAGGGGCGGCGCTGGAGACCGTCGAGCAGCGGCGCGCGGCCCTGCTCGGCTATGTCTACAGCCCGTTCCGCGTGAACGACTTCATGCGCGGCACCCTGGGCGGCAAGCAGGCCGATCTCGATCTGCGCCTGTATGACGGTCCGACCCCGGTGGCGGACAGGCTGTTGTATCAAAGCCAGTTGGCCGCCCATGCCGACCCGCGCGCGGCGCCCCGGTTTCGCGGTGCGCTCAAGCTCGAGCTGCCCGGCCGCATCTGGTTGCTGGAGGTGCGCTCGACGCCGCTGTATGAGGCGGGTCTCGACAGCGCCAAACCCCATATCGTCCTGAGCGCCGGGCTCACCATCAGCCTGTTGTTGACTGCCTTCGTCTGGTCGCTGGCCACGCGCCGGCAAAAGGCCCAGGCCCTGGCCGACACCATGACCGCCACGCTGCGCGAGCGCGAGGCCTTCATTCAGGCCATCGTCGACCATGCGGCGGACGGTATCGTGGTGATCGACAGCGCGGGCAAGATCCTTTCTTTCAACCATGCCGCCGAGTCGATTTTCGGCTACCGCGCCGACGAGGTGCTCGGCCGGGACGTCGCCGTTTTGATGCCGGAGCCGGAACGTTCGCGCCACGACGGCTATATCCGACGCTATGTGCAGTCGGGCGCGGCGCGGATTCTCGGGATGCGGCGCGAGGTGACGGGGCTGCGCAAGAACGGCGAGACCTTCCCGCTCGATCTGGCGGTGAGCGAGGTGCATCAGGGAGGCGAGCGGGTGTTTGCCGGCCTGATGCGCGACATCACCGAGCGCAAGCAGGCCGAGGAGGCGCTGCGCGCCAGCGAAGAGCGCTTCGATCTGGCGATTCGCGGCGCCAACGACGGCCTGTGGGACTGGAACCTGAAGAGCAACACCGTCTATTTCTCGCCGCGTTGGAAAGAGATGCTGGGCTACGCCGAGAACGAGATCGGCTCGGGCGTCGAGGAATGGAGCTCGCGGGTGCACCCGGACGATTTCGAGCCGGTCATGGCGGCGGTGCGCGCCCATCTCGACGGCAAGACCCCGCTCTATCTGAGCGAACATCGCATCCGGCATCGGGACGGCCACTATCTGTGGGTCCTCGACCGCGGCATCGCCCAGCGCGACGAGGCCGGTCAGCCCTATCGCATGGTCGGCATCCACACCGACATCAGCGAGCGCAAGCGCATGGAGCGGATGAAGAACGAATTCGTCTCCACGGTCAGCCATGAGCTGCGCACCCCGCTGACCGCCATCCGCGGCTCGCTCGGCCTGATCGCCGGTGGCGTCGCCGGCGAGCTGCCGGAACAGGCCAGGGGCCTGATCGAGATGGCCGCGGCCAACACCGAGCGCCTGCTCGCCCTGATCAACGACCTGCTCGACATGGACAAGATACAGTCCGGTGTCATGCCGTTGGATCTCAAGCGGCAGCCCATCATGCCCCTGGTGGAACAGGCGGTTGCCACCAACCAGGGCTATGCCGAGCAATATGGCGTCAGCTACCGGATCGTGCAGGGCCTGCCCGCAGCCGAGGCCAAGGTCGACGCGGCGCGTTTCCTCCAGGTGATGGCCAATCTGCTGTCCAATGCAGCCAAGTTCTCGCATCCGGGTGGCAGCATCGAAGTCGCGCTGCAGGACGAGGGCGGGATGCTGCGGATTTCGGTCACCGATCACGGCGTGGGCATCCCGGAGGAATTCCGCAGCCGCATCTTCGAGAAGTTCAGTCAGGGCGACTCCTCCGACAGCCGGCACAAAGGCGGCACCGGTCTGGGCCTGAGCATCAGCAAATCCCTGGTCGAGAAGATGGGCGGCCAGATCGGCTTCGACAGCGTGGTCGGCCAGGGGACGACCTTCTATTTCACGTTGCCCGCGTGCCCGCCGGGCCCGCCCGAATAATGGGATAATGCCGCCAGCCAGGGGGGCGCAGGCGCCCCCCGATTCATTCAATCCATTCGAGGGTGAACAAGCACATGAGCAAAGTTGGTTTTGGCAAGAACGTGAACATGAGTTTCGACGAGGCGGTGACCAAAGTCACCGCCGCCCTGCAAGCGGAAGGCTTCGGCGTGCTGACCGAGATCGACGTCGCCGGCACCCTGAAGAAGAAGCTGGACAAGGACATGCCCCCCTACCGCATCCTCGGCGCCTGCAACCCGCCGCTGGCGCATCGCGCCATCACGGCCGAGCCCGAGATCGGCATGCTGCTGCCCTGCAACGTGGTGGTGCGCCAGACCGAGAGCGGCGCGGTGCGCGTCGAGTTCATGGACCCCCAGGCCGTGCTGCCGCTGATCGAGAAACCGGGTATCGCCGAGGTGGCGGGCGAAGTGCGCGAGCGGCTGCAGCGGGTGATGAACGCGTTATAACAGCGCGCAGCATCATCGTCCCTCTCTCCCGCAAGCGGGAGAGCGTTAGGAGAGAGGGCAGGGTTGGCCTATGTCTGGCCCCTGCCCTTTTTTATTTCCTCCAGCAGCTGTGCCGCCAGCGCGGCCAGGGTCGATGCCGGGGGCAGGGTCGCGCCGGCGCCGATGGCATAGACCGAAAGCCGTGCCGGCAAGCGGCCGAGCCGTTCGGCCAGGCGCAAGGCCTCGGCCACGCCGATGCCGTGGCTGCTGCGCGGGCTGGCCGGCTGGAGTTCATCGAGCGACTCCACCCGGTGCAGCCGGCCCGGCGCGATGTCCTGGCTGGCGTCGAGCAGCAGCACGGCGGCGGCACCCTGCATCGCCTCCAGCAAGCGCATGCCCGGCCGGTCGAGCAGGCGCACTTCGCACGTCTTTGGCAGACCCAGCTCGATCAGTTGCTCGCCGACGGCCCAGGCCGTGGCATCGCCGCCGAAGGGCGAGCCGATGCAAAGGATGCGCAGGCTCATGCGCGCTCGACCTTGAGCCTGAGGAAATGGGTGGCGCAGGAGATGCAGGGGTCGTAGTTGCGGATCACCGTCTCCGCCCGCTGGCGCAATGCGGCCTCGGCCGCATCGCTCATTTCGGCCAGGGTGGCGGCCAGATCGGCCTCGATCCGCGCCTGGTTCTGCGCGGTCGGCGGCACGATGCGGGCCGCCCGCACCAGGCCACGCTCGTCCAGTTCGTAGCGATGCCAGAGGATGCCGCGCGGCGCCTCGGTCGCGCCGAAGCCGATACCGGCGCGCGGTTCGGCCTCGACATAGGGCGTGTCGGTCGGCGCATAGTCGGCCAGCAGGCGCAGCGCCTCGCGCAGGGCGTAGAGCACCTCGGCGGCGCGGGCGGCGGCGCTGTGGAAGGGGTTGCCCGAGGGCAGGGCGATGCCGGCCTGGTGCAAGCGCTGCCGGATGTCGGCCGGCAGCCGGTCGGCGTTGAGGTTCAGGCGCGCGAGCGGCCCCACCAGATAGGGTTGGCCCTCGTGCAGGCAATGGAAGGCGGTGGAGTGCGGCACCTGGTGCTCGCTGAAATGCCGCTCGAACGCCTCGGCATGGATGTCGAGGCCGCGGTCGGAGACGATGCGCCCGCCCTCGATGGCATAACCGGTCTCGGTGCGCAGGGCGACGCTCTCGAAGGCCTGGTCGCACTCGGGCAGCGGCCAGGCCAGCACCCAGTCGAGCAGGGCCTCGGCCTCGGGCAGGGCGCCCTGCAATTCGGCCAGCAGGGCCCGCGCCTCTGCCGCGCTCGGCGCGCGCCAGAAGCCGCCGACCCGGGCGCCGACCGGGTGGATGGAGCGGCCGCCGAGGAACTGCAGGATGCGGTTGCCCAGGTTTTGCAGCTTCAGGCCGCGCCGCACGGCGCCGGCATCCTTGGCCGCCAGTTCGACCACGTTGGCGCAGCCGAAGAAATCCGGCGCGGCGAGCAGGTGCAGATGGGCGCAGTGCGACTCGATCCACTCGCCGCAGTAGAACAGGCGGCGCATGGCTTGCACCCAGGGGCCGGGCGCGAGGCCGAGGATGCCCTCCAGCGCCTGCACCGCGCTCATCTGATAGGCCGCCGGGCAGAGCCCGCAGATGCGGGCGACGATGTCCGGCACCTCGCTGTAATGCCGGCCCTCGAGGAATTTTTCGAAGTAGCGCGGCGGCTCGAAGATGTGCAACCTGAGGCCGGCGATGCGGCCCTGCGCGTAGGCGAGTTCCAGCGCGCCCTCGCCCTCGACCCGGGCGAGCAGGGGCAGGCTCAGCGGCACCCGCTTCGCTTCAGCCATGCTTTTGCTCCAGGGCGCGGAAGGCCTCGGCGGTGATGAAGGCGAAGCGGCGCCCGATCTCGGCATCGCTCAGGCCGAGGCCGGCGAACACCGCCTTCAGGCTGGCAAGGTTGGCCTGCGCGCTCGGCCCGAAACAGCCATAGCAGCCCCGGCCCTGGCCGGGGCAGAGCGCGCCACAGCCGGCGCGGGTGACCGGGCCCAGGCAGGGCTCGCCCCGGCTCACCAGCACGCAGGCGTGGCCCGCCTGCTTGCATTCGCCGCAGACGCTGTCACCGCTCGGCCGGTAGCGCCCCCCGGCCAGCACCGTGTTCAACGCGGCCATCAGCTGGCGCCCGTCGACCGGGCAGCCGAAGAGTTCCAGGTCGACGGGGACCAGCGCCGACACCGGCAGCGAGCGCTCGGCCGTGGCGATGAATTCCGGCTGCGGATACAGCGCAGCGCGCCAGGCACTGCCGGCCTCGGTCGCATTGCGCAGGGCCTGGATGCCGCCGGCCGTGGCGCAGGCGCCGAGCGCGACCAGGTGGCCGGCGCGGGCGCGGATGCCACGGATGCGCTCGGCCTCCTCGGGGGTCGAGATGCTGCCCTCGATCAGGGCGAGGTCGACCGCCGCCTCCGGCGCACTCGGCCCGGCCTCGGGGAAATGCACCAGCTCGACCCGGTCGAGCAGGGCGAGCAGGTCCGCGCCCTGGTTGAGCAGGGCGAGCTGGCAGCCGTCGCAGGAGGTGAACTTGTAGACGCCGAGCCTGGGTTTCATCACACCCCCCGTTTGCCCAGGAGCGGGCCGATGGTGGCGTAGTCGAACACCGGGCCGGCGCGACAGACGAAGTGCGGGCCGAGCTGGCAGTGGCCGCACAGGCCGAGGGCGCACTGCATGTTGCGCTCCAGGCTGAGGTAGATGTCGCCCGCCTGGACGCCGCGCTGGACCAGTTTTTCCGCAGCCGCCTGCATCATGCCTTCGGGGCCGCAGAGGAAGGCCAGGCTGCGCTCGGGCTTGAGTTCCATCGCATCCATGAGGGTGAGCACGTTGCCGGTATGCCAGGGCCAGTCGGCGCAGGGATTGGTCTCGCACACCGCCAGTTGCACGTCCAGGTCGGGGTGGTCGAGCCATTCGGCGAAGCGCGATTTCAGCGCCAGGTCGCGACAGTGGCGCACGCCTTCGAGCAGCACCACCCGGCCGTAGCGCGCGCGCTGGGCGAGCACGGCGTGGACGGCGGAGACCGAGGGCGCGCAGCCCAGGCCGCCGGTGATGATGATGAGGTCGCGCCCCTCGGCCGCCGGCATCGGCCAGCCGCGCCCGAAGGGGCCGCGCAGGCCGATGACGGCGCCGGCCGGCAATTGCGCCAGGGCCCGGGTGACCGAGCCGACCATGCGGATGGTGTGATCGATCAGGCCCGCGCGCGGGTCGGCAGCGATGGAGATCGGCGCCTCGCCGACGCCGGGCAGATAGAGCATGTTGAATTGGCCCGGCGCGAAGCGGTAGTGCGCGGCCAGGGCGGCATCCTCCAGCTTGAGGCGCAGGGTGAAGATGGTCTCGGTCTCCTGCAGGCGCTCGACGATGCGGGCCGGGGCCGGCAGCTCGATCAGCGGCCGCATGGCGCCTCCCCAAGCACGGCCGCAACCTCTTCGGTCAGATCGATGCCGGCCGGGCACCAGGTCAGGCAGCGGCCGCAGCCGACGCAGCCCGATGCGCCGAACTGGGCCCACCAGTTGCCCAGCTTGTGCGTAAGCCACTGCCGGTAGCGCTGCGCCGTCTGCGGCCGCACCTGGAAGCCGGCGAGGTGACCGTGCAGTTCGCCAAAGCAGGAATCCCAGTGGCGGCTATGTTCGGCCGATTGGCCGTCGGCGCTGGCCGTCTCGCGGCGCGCGTGGCAGAAGCAGGTGGGGCAGGCCTGGGTGCAGTTGCCGCAGGCGAGGCAACGCTGGGCGACGGCGTCCCAGCGCGGGTGGTCGATGCAGGCGGCGAGCCGCCCGGCCAGATCGCCGGCCGGCAGCCGTCGGGTCTGCTGCGCCGCCGCGGCGGCGACGGCGGTCTGAGCGGCCTGGATTTGGTCGGCCGTCGCGCCGGCGAGGGCGAGCGGCTCGATCAGCTTGCCGCCGCGCGGGCTGCCCACCTCGAGCACGAAACCCGTGTCCAATTCGGTCAGGCCGAGATCGAAACGGCTTGCGCGTGGCCCGGTGCCGGCACTGGTGCAGAAACAACTCGCCGCCGGGTGGGTGCAGTGCAGGGCGATGAACAGGGCATCCTGGCGCCGGGCCTGGTAGTGCGGATCGTGTTCCAGGATGCGGTCCTGACGCGCCACGGCGGCGAGGTCGCAGGCGCGGGCGCCGAGGACGGCGATCGGCTTGGCGTCGGGCAGGCAGGGCTCGAGCCCGAAGCCGTCCGGGGTGCGACGCAGGCGCCAGAGCGGTTCGACCGGCGCGAAGAACCAGGGCTTGAGGCCCTGGGCGGGGGCGGCCCAGGCAAAGGCCAGCGTTTGTTGGCTGCGATGCAGGCGATAGCGGCCGGGCGTCTGTTCGGCCTGCCAGCCCCAGGGCAGCTCGGCCGCAACGTTCAATTCGGCATAGTGAATGACGCCGGCCTCCAGCTTGGGCCCGATCACCCGATAGCCGGCCGACTGCACTTGCCGGATCAGGTCGTCGAGACGCGCATGAGGCAGAAACAAAGCGTGGGTCATATGGAAATCCTAGGCTGGATGCCACCATAACCCAAACCCGTGACAAACGTTAACCGTCGGCTGATGTCCGGTCTGCCGCCGCGGCCAGTTGCTCCGGCGTGTTGATGTTGTGAAAGGCGGCGGGGTCGGGGAAGGTCACCGTTTCGGCGTTGTGCCCGGCCTGCCAGGTCTGCAGCTTGAGTCGGCCGGCACCGACCTGCGCGGCGAGGTCCGGCAACAGGCTGCGATGCATCAAAAAACAGCTGTAATGGGTCCGCTGCGTGTCCGCCGCGCGCACCAGTTGGCTCTGGCTTGCGCCGGCCCGCGCGAGCAGGCGTTGGGCCAGATCGCGCGGCAGAAAGGGTGCATCGCAGGGCACCACGAGCAGCCATGTGCCATGCGCCTGCGCGCCGGCGGCGGCGATGCCGGCCATGGGGCCGCGGTAATCGGCATGGCGGTCGGCCACCACCGGATAGCCGAATCGGGCGTAGCTTGCCAGGTGGCGGTTGGCGCTGATCACCACCTCATCGACCTGGGGCGCGATGCGCTCGAGCACCCAGGCGATCAGCGGCCGGCCCGCCAGTTCGATCAGCCCCTTGTCCTGGCCGCCCATGCGCCGGGCCTCGCCGCCGGCCAGAACCAAGGCGCTGATTTCAGGACGGCTCGCCATGACGGAACAGGCGCAGGGCCTGGTCCTTGTGCCGGGGCCGTTGGCCGAGCCAAAGGTATTCGTAGTCGGGGCCGGGGCTGGCCGCCTCGCCGCGCCGGCCCTGGATCAGGAGATAAGCGCAGGCCTGGCCCGGCCGCGCCAGGCGCGGACCGAGGTGATAACGCAGCATGACCTGGGTGTCCGGTTCCACCCGCGCCTCGAGGCAGGCACCGGCCGGCAGCTGCCGATCGAGTTCGGCCAGTACCGGTTTCCAGGCCCAGCCCGCCTCGCCCCAGGGCCGGAACAGGGCCATCAGCAGGAGCCAGGTCAGGGTCATGCCGGTGGCCCAGACCAGGGCGGGGCGCAACTGGGCACGGGGAAACAGGGGGATGGCGACGACCCAGAGCAGGGTGGCGGCCAGGGCAATCCCGAACTGGACGCCGCCGATGCTGCCACTGGCGTAGTCCGGCGTCATCCGCGCCAGGCGTTCGGCCAGGCGCGGCGGCCAGCCCCATTCCAGGGCGGCGAAGTGGACCCAGAACACGATGGCGAGGAAGAAAAAGCACAGCACGCCGAACCAGTAGAAGGCCTGGGCGGCGCTGCGCTGCATGTGACCGACGGCGAAGGCGGCCAGCAGGCTCAAGGGGGCGAGCAGGGCTAGCGCGGCGCCATCGCGCGAGAAGGCCGGGGTCAGCGCGGCATAGAACAAGACCAGCGTGGCGAGCAGCGGCAGGTGCAATGCGCCCGCCCGCCCCAGGCGCTTGTGCTCGTGCCAGAGCGCCCAGAGCGCCAGGGGCCAGACCGGCCAGGCCGACCAGGCGAGCAGCGAGACGAGATGGGCCGGATCGTAGACCGGCAGCAGGCCGGCGAGGCCGTGGCTGTCGAGCCAGATGCCCAGGCTGTTGTGCGCGCCAAGCCAGGCGAACCAGAGGCCGCCCAGCATCAGCCCCAGCGCGATGCCAAGGCCGATGCCCTGCCGGTAGGGCCGCTCGCGCCAATCGCGCGAGATCAGGGGCAGCAGCAGGATGAGCAGGCCAAGGGCCAGATCGGACAGACCGTCGATCAGGGTCAGTGCCAGCAGGGCGAGACCAATGGCGCCGGCGGCCGGCCCGGGCCGGCGCCGGGCCAGCGCGGCGCCGTAGAGCAGCAGGGCGTAAGCCGCCAGTTGCAAACTGTCCGGCAGCAGGGCGTGGGCCCGCAGCATCAGGCCGAAGGCGCCCATCAGCAAAAGGGCGGCGGCCGGGCCAAAGCCGGGACCGAACAGGGCGCGGGCAGTCAGTCCGGTCAGGGCCAGCGCGCCCAGACTGAATACACCGCTGATCAAGCGGGCGGCATCCTGGATGTCGAGCCAGGGGCCGAGCAGTTTGGCGGCCAGACCGGCGAGGAAGGTGTGCAGCGGCACGGCGCTGGCGTGGGCGTGGCCATGCTCGAGCCAGTCCAGCACCTGGCCCAGGGCGATCGCCTCCTCGCCCTTCCAGGCGTCGCGCCCGGTCAGGCCATAGAAGGCCCACAACACCATGAGGGCGGCGAGCAGGACGAGCTTGCGCGGTGCTAGGGCATGCATGGAGGCAAGTATGAATAAAAAAGGCAGCCGAAGCTGCCTTTCGAGGGGGCGCGCGCAGTCGCGCCGCTTACTTTTTGCCGTATTTCTGACGGAACTTCTCGACCCGGCCCGCGGTGTCGACGATCTTCTGCTTGCCGGTGTAGAAGGGATGGCAGGACGAGCAGACTTCCACGGTCAAGGCCTTGTTCAGGGTCGAGCGGGTGGTGAAGCTGTTGCCGCAGCCGCAGGTGACCTGGACTTCGTTGTATTCGGGATGGATGCCGGGTTTCATGACGGGCCTTCCAGTACTCAATTCGGAAAGGGCGCGATTATGGCCGAAAAGTTCGCCGGGGGCAAGCCGGCGCGATCACCGCCCGGTTTCCGCCAGCAGGCGGCCGATCATGGCCTCGGCCTGGGCCGCATAGCCGCCACCGAACATGTTGAAGTGGTTGAGCACGTGGTAGAGGTTGTACAGGGTCTTGCGCACGCCATAGCCCGGGTCGAGCGGCCAGGCCTCGCGGTAGGCGGCGTAGAAATCCGGCCCGAAGCCGCCGAACAGCTCGGTCATGGCCAGATCGGCCTCGCGGTCGCCGTAATAGACCGCGGGGTCGAACACCACCGGCTCGCCAGCGGCAAAGCCGTAATTGCCGCCCCAGAGGTCGCCGTGCAGCAGCGAGGGCTGGGGCCGATAGCCCACGAAAAAGGCGGCCAGGGCGGACATCAGGCGCTCGCCCCCTTCCAACAGTCGGCGGCCGGCGCCACGCTTTGCCGCCAGGCGCAATTGATGATGCAGCCTCCGGTCACGCCAGAACTCGAGCCAGTCCGGGCAGGGGGTGTTGGGTTGCGGGGTGTCGCCGATGGTATTGTCCATGCGCCAGCCGAACTGGGCCTGGGTCGTGCGATGCATGCCGGCCAGGCGCCGCGCCAGCGTCGCGGCGCTGCCATGGCTGGCAAGCTCGAGATATTCCAGCACCAGATAGGCCTGACCGCCGGCGCTGCCCCAGCAGACCGGCCGGGGCGCGCGCAGGCTGTGGCTGGCGAGGATTTCGTTCAAGCCCGCCGCCTCGGCCTCGAACATGGCGGCCTTGGCCGCCTCGTTCAGCTTGAGGAAAAACCGGCTGCCGTCGCGCCCATGCAGGACATGGGCCTCATTGATGCAGCCGCCGCCGGCGTGTTCATGGCGGCCCAGTTGGAAGGGCTGGCCGCTGGCGGCGGCGATGGCCGCGCCGATCTCGGCCCAAGCGGTCATGCCTGGGGTCTGGCTTATTTGATCAGGGTCTTGGGTTCGCGCGACTCGCCGGCGGCTTCCAGGCGGCGCAGGTATTCCTGCCAGTAGACGTCCTGGTGCTTGCCCAGGTCATAGAGGTAATCCCAGGAATAGATGCCGGAGTTGTGGCCGTCGGAGAATTCCAGCACCACGGCGTACTGGCCGACCGGCTCGATATTTTTGATCTCGACATATTTCTTGCCGACCTGCAGCACTTCCTGGCCCGGGCCATGACCGCGCACCTCGGCCGAGGGCGAGAACACGCGCAGGTATTCGCAAGGCAGTTCGAAGTGGCTGCCGTCATTGAAGGTCAGCTCCAGAATCCTGGATTGCTTGTGCAGCTTGATCTCGGTCGGGATGGGGGAAGCGGGGCTCAGACCAGCCATGATGCATACTCCTGATGCGTTGCCAAGGCAGGCTAGTTTGCCAGTGGGGGAGGTCGAGGACAAGACCGAGTCTTTTACTCGGGTATGGTAGATGGCCCGCCCGGCGCGATTCGAACGCACGACCCCTGCCTTCGGAGGGCAGTACTCTATCCAGCTGAGCTACGGGCGGAGGAGGCGAAGAATAGCATAGCCGCCCTTCAATTGGCAGGCGCCAGCCCGTATAATCGCCGGGTTTTGCATAGCGGAATTCAGGAAAACAATCATGGCTGAGCACCAGGAACTGACAAAAACCACGCCAAAAGAATTCGCCCTGGCCACCCTGGGTGGTCTGTTTGCGCCGGCTTTGGCGATCTTCTTGATTGTGATGCTGGTGTTGAGCATCCAGTCCCGTCTGGGCGAACAGGATGCCGAGGCCATTGCCGACAAGGCCGTGCGCGAGCGCATCAAGCCCTTCGGTGTTTCCGTCGCCCTCGATCCCAATGTGCCCCGGGTCGAGATGAGCGGCGAGCAGGTCTACAACGAGGTCTGCGCCAACTGCCACGGCTCCGGCGCGCTGGGCTCGCCCAAGCACAAGGATGCCGGCGCCTGGAGCAAACGCATCGCCCAGGGCTGGGCCACCCTGCTCAATCACGCCCTGAACGGTTTCAACAAGATGCCGGCGCGCGGAGGCGAGCCCGATCTGTCCGACTTGGAAGTGGCCCGCGCCGTGGCCTTCATGACCAATGCCGCCGGTGCCAAGTTCGAGCCGGTGCTGAAGAAGGAGGTCGAACCGACCGCCGCCGAACTGGCCCGGGGCAAGGTGGTCTACGCCGAGAACTGCGCCAGCTGCCATGACAGCGGCGTCACCGGCGCCCAGAAGCTGACCGATGCCAAGGCCTGGGAGCCGCTGCTCAAGCAGGGCAAGGACTACCTCTATGCCGCCGCGATCAAGGGCACCCTGGGCGGTCCGGCCAAGGGCGGCAACGACAAGCTGTCCGATGCCGACACCCGTCTGGCGGTCGACTATATGGTCGATGTGGCGCGTATCAGCGTGGCCCAGGCGGCCAAGGCGGCGGACAAGAAGGCGGCCAAGTAAGACAGTCGGCCCAAGAAAAAAGCGCGGTTTCGACCGCGCTTTTTTTGTTGCTGCAGCCAGTGCCCGGGGCGCTCAGAGCGTGCGGCCGGTGAACTGACCCTTCTTGATCTCCACCTTGAACATCGTGCTGCAATTTTTGCAGACCACGACCTGGCTGCCGTTGACGGTGCTGACCAGGAAGGAATTCGCTTCGCTGCATTTGGGGCATTGGGCCGTGTTGTTGCCTTGCGCCATGGCATTACCTCCTTGTTGGATTGTCGGCGATTGGCGGATCGCGCCGTCAGCTTAACCGCTTATTTGCCGGCCGCCAACATGGCCTTGAGGCTGGCCAGACGGTTGCGGCCGGCCTCGCGCGCCGCGGCCGGGTCGTCTTCCTGACCGCTGGTGCGCAGCTCGGCCGCATCGATTTCATCGAGGAAGCGGGAGGGCGCGCAGGCCACCCAATCGCCCCCCTTTTTGCGCTTGGCGCAACAGGTGAAGGTGAGGCTCTTCTGGGCCCGGGTGATGCCGACGTACATCAGCCGGCGTTCTTCTTCCAGACGCGCCCCTTCCTGGCATTCGCGATGGGGCAGGATGTCCTCCTCCACGCCGGCCAGGATGACGTGGGGGAATTCCAGGCCCTTGGCCGCGTGCAAGGTGGACAGGCGCACGGCATCGAGTTCGGTCTCGTCGCGGCCTTCGAGCAGGTTCATCAGGCTTACGGTCTGGGTCAGCTCGATCAGGCTCTTCTCGTCCTCCTCGCCCTTCTTCGCCAGCCAGTCGACGAATTCGCTGACGTTGCCCCACTTGGCCTTGGCCGCGCGCTCGTCCTCGCTGTCGTACAGCCATTCCTCATAGCGGATGGCGGCCAGCAGTTCCTGCAACAGCCGGCCGGCCGGCTCCTTCGGCGCCCGGAAGGCGAGGCGGTTGATGAAGTCGCAGAACTCCAGCAGCGGCTCCAGCTGCTTGGCCGCCAGCCGGCTCTGCGCGCCGGTTTCGAAGGCGGCCTCGAACAGCGAGCAGTGGCGCTCGGCGGCGTATTGGCCGAGCTTTTCCAGGGTAGTCGGGCCGATGCCGCGCTTGGGCGTGGTGGCGGCGCGGATGAAGGCGGGGTCGTCGTCCTGGTTGGCGATCAGGCGCAGATAGGCGACCAGGTCCTTGATCTCGGCCTTGTCGAAAAAGGACTGACCGCCGGACAGGACATAGGGGATCTTGGCCGCGCGCAGGGCCTCCTCGAACAGCCGGGCCTGGTGGTTGCCGCGATAGAGCACGGCGTAGTCGGCGAAGCGGGTGCGGTTTTCGAACTTGTGGGCGGAGATGCGCATGGCGATGGTCTCCGCCTCGTGCCGGTCGTCCTTGCAACGGATGAGCTGGATCGGGTCGCCCAGTCCCAGCTCGCTCCAGAGCTGTTTTTCATGCACCCGCGGGTTGTGCCGGATCACGCTGTTGGCGGCCTTGAGGATGCGCTGGCACGAGCGGTAGTTCTGGGTCAGCGGGATGACCTTGAGCCGGCTGTAGTCCCCGGACAGGCGCTTGAGGTTCTCGATGTCGGCGCCGCGCCAGGCGTAGATCGCCTGGTCGTCGTCGCCCACCGCGGTGAAGCGGCCGAGCGGGCCGACCAGCAGCTTCATCAGCTCGTACTGGGCGCCGTTGGTGTCCTGGTATTCGTCGATGAGCAGATGGCGCATGCGGTTCTGCCAGGCCTCGCGCGCCTCGGTGTCACAGCGGAACAGCTCCACCGGCAGCCGGATCAGGTCGTCGAAGTCCATGGCCTGGTAGGCCTTGAGCGTGTCCTGATAGGCGCGGTAGGCCACGGCCAGCTGCCGCCCGGTCTCGTCGCCCGCCAGCTGCCGGGCCTCATCGGGGCTGATGAGCGCGTTCTTCCAGTTGGAGATGACGGCGGCCGCCTGGCGCAGCGTGCCCTTGTCCGGCGCCTTGGTGATCTCGGACAGGATGGCCTGGGTGTCGGCCGCATCCAGCACCGAGAACGAGGGCTTGTAGCCCAGGCGCCTGGCCTCGCGCCGCAGGATGGTCAGGCCCAGGGCATGGAAGGTGCAGACCGTCAGGCCCTGGCCGGCCTTGCCCTCGAGCAGTTCGCCCACCCGCTGTTTCATCTCGCGCGCGGCCTTGTTGGTGAAGGTCACGGCGGTGATGCCGCGCGGATCATAGCCGCATTCGGCGATCAGGAAGGCGATCTTGCGGGTGATGACCCGGGTCTTGCCCGAGCCGGCGCCGGCGAGCACCAGAAGGGGCCCGTCCAGGTATTTCACCGCTTCGCGCTGCTGGGGATTGAGATTCGAGAGGAGAGACATGCGGCGGCGATTTTACCGCGCCGGGAGGGGGCATTAAACTCGCGAAAAAAAACAGGAATCGGAATGAGCACTTACGTCATCGGCGACGTGCAAGGATGCCTGGGCGCCCTGCACGAACTGCTGGAGATCATCGCCTTCACCCCCGGACGCGACCGCCTCTGGTTCACCGGCGACCTGGTCAACCGGGGCGAAGATTCCCTTGGCACCCTGCGCTGGTGCAAGGCGCACGATGACAGCATCGTCACCATCCTGGGCAACCACGATCTGCACTTGTTGGCCGTGGCCGAGGGCTTCGTGCCGGCGCACAAGAAAGACACGCTGCAGGAAATCCTCGAGGCGCCCGATCGGGCCGAGCTGCTCGACTGGCTGCGCTTTCGGCCCATGGTCCATCAGGAGGGCCGGGACCTCATGGTGCACGCCGGCCTGTTGCCGCAATGGACGCCGGATCAGGCGCTAAGCCTGGGGCGCGAGCTGGAGGCGGTGCTGCGCGGTTCGGGCTACCGCGACTTCCTGCGCGGCATGTACGGCAACGAGCCGCGCCATTGGGACGACAGGCTGCAGGGCCAGGACCGGCTGCGCCTGATCGCCAACGCCATGACCCGCCTGCGCTTTTTGCACCCGGACGGCGGCATGGAGTTCCTGCACAAATGCCCGCCGGCCGATGCGCCGGCCGAGTTGATACCCTGGTATGACGCGCCGGACCGCCGAAGCCGCGAGGTGCGCGTGTTCTTCGGTCACTGGTCGACGCTCGGCCTGTTCGCCCGGTCCGATGTCATCGCCCTCGACACCGGCTGTCTCTGGGGCGGCCGGCTCAGCGCATTTCGCCGGGAAGACGGGCGGGTGTTTCAGGTGCCGTGTCACGCCCGGCGCGAACCAGGGCATCCCGGATAGCGTTCTCGGCGGCCTGGGCGAGTTCACGCCGGTGCCCGCCGGTGGCCGGGATCGGCGCCAGGAAGGTGACCTCGGCCACGAGGCCGCGGCTTTTGAGCACGCGCAGGAGCGACTGGGCCAGGGTGATGTCGTCGTAGTAGGCCGCCGCCCGGGTGGGGCGGCCGGTCTCGTCGAGGTAGCGGATCAGCACCGGCCAGACCTGGGCGCCGGCCGCCAGTGCCGGGTTGAACAGCGTGGCGTAAAAGGGCTTCACCCCGCTGCCGTCGCTGGTGGTGCCCTCCGGGAAGAGGGCCAGGCATTCGCCGGCGCGCAGATGCTCGGCCATGAGCTGGTTGATCCGCGCCGCATCGCTCTTTTTCGTCCGCTCCAGGAACAGGGTGCCCGTCATCTCGGCCAGCCAGCCGATCACCGGCCAGCGCTTGACCTCGGCCTTGGAGATGAAGCGGGTGAACAGCAGGCTGTGCAGGACGTGAATGTCGAGCCAGGAGACATGGTTGGCCACCAGCAGCGCACCCTCGCCCCGCACCGCGGGCGGTCGCCCCCGCACCACCACGCGCACCCCGGCCAGCCTGACCAGGCGGCCGGCCCAGGCCGTGACCCGACGCGCCCGCTCCTCGGCATTGAGGTGGGGGAACAGGAACAGGATGGTAAGCACCCCGGCCATGACATGGCCGGCCAGGCGCAGCAGGCGGTAGGCCAGCCGCATCGTTCAGGCCGCCCCATGCCGGATCACTTCAGGAAATGCCGGGCGTAGCTTTGGTTGACGTTCTTCAGGGGCAGCAGGATGGGCAGGTCGGCCGTGTTGAAGTCGGGGTCCCAGGCCGGCTCGCCACAGACATAGGCGCCGACCCGCAGGTAGCCCTTGATCAGCGGCGGCACCACCGGGGCGGCCGTGGTCTCGAGCGCCGCCAGGGGCAGCGGGCAACGCGGCGTGACGCGCCATTCCACCGGCGCCAGATGCCTGTCTTTCAGGGCATGCCAGATGCCGGCCGCATTGTGGCCGCCGTCGGCCATGCCGATGCTGGCGCAGCCGATCAGGTAATCGTAACCGTGCGTCAGCATGTACTCGGCCAGGCCGGCCCAGAGCAGGGTGATGACGCTGCCGCTGCGATGCTCGGGATGCACGCAGGAGCGGCCCAGCTCCACCATGCGGCTGCGCAGGTGCTGCAGCCGGGTGAGATCGAATTCCTGTTCGGTGTAGTAGCTGCCGATGCGTTTGGCCGCCTCGGGGCTCAGGATGCGGTAGGTGCCGACCACCTCGCCGGTGTCGGCCTCGCGCACCAAGAGATGCTGGCAATAGGGATCGTAAAGATCGATGTCCAGGCCGGGTTCGGGCGTATTCAGCCTGGCACCCATCTCCTCGGCGAACACCTTGTAGCGCAGGCGCTGGGCCTCGCGCACCGCCGCGGGACTGTCGGCCAGGCCGACCTGATAATGCCGTTTGACCCGGCCACCACCCTCCGCACGTTCCTGCAGCATTGCGGTTTCCTTCTTCAGGTTGCAATGCGGCAGAAATTAACCAGCGCGAATGACGGTGCGGTGACAAAGGCATGAAGGATTGGTTAAGGCCGGGCGCGCAAGAGCGTTCCCGCGCGCCGGCCGGCCTCAATGGGTGACCCGGGTCTGGCCGCCGGATTCGAGCACGCGCACCCGATCCCCGACGTTGAACCGTTCGCCGGTGTCCTCCTGCACCACGGCCAGGGTGCGGCCGCTGTCCAGTCGCACGGTGATCTCCAGGCCGGGCTTCTTGGTGATGCCCTTCTCGGCCGCGGAACCGGCAATGCCGCCGGCGACGGCGCCGAGCACCGTGGCCAGGGTCTTGCCCTTGCCCTCGCCGACCTCGCTGCCCACCACACCGCCGACCACCGCGCCGGTCACCGCGCCGACGCCGGACTGGGTGCCTTCCAGATTGACGCTGCGCACGGCCTCGACCACGCCCATCTTCACCTCGTAGGCGCGCCGGGTCTCGCTGCGTTCGTAATCACCACCACCCAGGCCGCCGGCGCAGCCGGTCAAGGCCAAAGCCAGCAGGGGCAGGATCAGGATGCGCGTGTTCATGGTGAACTCCTTCCGATGCTTTCGAACGTTACCAGGCATAGCCATATTCGGCTTTGAAGCGCTGGGCAATTTCATCGTAGCCGAAGGTGTGGTTCTGGCCACCCTGGCTGGCGATCTTGAGGGCGCCGAGCAGGCCGGCCAGGCGGCCCGTGGTCGGCCAGTCCATGCCCTTCAACATGCCGAACATGAGACCGGCCCGGTAGGCGTCGCCGCAGCCGGTCGGGTCGATCACGGCGCTGGGCCGGGCCGGTGGAATCGCGTGCACCTGGCCGTCGGCGTGGATCTGCGAGCCCTGGGCACCCAGGGTCACGATCAGCGCCTTCACCTGCCGGGCCAGGCCGGCCAGACTCTCGCCGGTGCGCTCCTGCAAAAGCTGGGCCTCGTAATCGTTGCAGGTCACGTAATCGGCCTGACGGATGAACTGCCTGAGTTCGTCGCCGTTGAACATGGGCAATCCCTGTCCCGGATCGAAGATGAAGGGGATGCCGGCCTCGAAGAACTGGCAGGCATGGTCGATCATGCCCTGGCGCCCGTCGGGGGCGACGATGCCGAGCTGGATGTCGCGCGCATCGCTCACCCGGTTTTCATGGGCATGATTCATGGCGCCGGGATGAAAGGCGGTGATCTGGTTGTCGTCCAGATCGGTGGTGATGAAGGCCTGGGCGGTGTAGCTGCCCGGGATGTGGCGGATATGTCCGGTGCCGATGCCGTATCGGCCCAGGCGCTCGGCATACTGGCCGAAATCGTCGCCCACTGTGGCCATGATCACCGGCTCGCCGCCCAAGAGCTTGAGGTTGTAAGCGATGTTGCCGGCGCAGCCGCCGAACTCGCGGCGCATCTCCGGCACCAGGAAGGAAACGTTCAGGATATGGATTTTTTCGCTCAGGATATGGTTCTTGAACCGGTCCTTGAACACCATGATGGTGTCATAGGCCATGGAGCCGCAGATCAGGGTGCGCATAAGTTTCCTTGGAAAGGGCCGAAAGCCATCAGCCCGCTATGGTGGCCTGTCGTGGCGGCTCAGGCAACAGGGGATACGCGCCACAGCCCGCCCCGGCCAGGGCCGGGGCGGGCGGCTGTGCCCGTGTGTGGCGCGGGTTGCGCGGTCAGGCGAGGTCGAAGCGGTCGAGATTCATCACCTTGTTCCAGGCCGCCACGAAGTCGTGCACGAACTTCGCCTGCGCATCCTGGCTGGCATAGACCTCGGCCAGCGCACGCAGCTCGGAGTTGGAGCCGAAGATCAGGTCGACGCGGGTGGCGCTCCACTTCACGGCGCCGGTCTTGCGGTCGCGCCCTTCGAACACCTGATGGCTCGCGTCCGCCGGCCGCCATTCCGTGCCCATGTCGAGCAGGTTGACGAAGAAGTCGTTGGACAGCACACCGGGCCGCTGGGTGAACACGCCGTGCCGGCTGGCCCCGTAGTTGGCATTCAATGCCCGCATGCCACCGACCAGCACCGTCATCTCCGGGGCGGTGAGGTTGAGCAGTTGCGCCTTGTCCACCAACCAGTGCTCGGCCGGCACGTCGGATGCGCCCTTAAGGTAGTTGCGGAAGCCATCGGCGAAGGGTTCGAGCACGGCGAACGATTCGACGTCCGTCTGCGCCTGGCTGGCATCCATCCGGCCGGGCGCGAAGGGCACCGTAACCGGAATGCCGGCCGCTTGGGCGGCCTGTTCGATCGCCGCGCAGCCGGCCAGCACGATCAGATCGGCCAGGGAGACCTTCTTGCCACCCGGCGCCTGCGCGTTGAATTCGCGCTGGATGCCCTCCAGGGCGCGCAGCACCTTGGCCAGCTGCTCGGGCTGGTTGACCGGCCAATCCTTCTGCGGCGCCAGCCGGATGCGGGCGCCGTTGGCGCCACCGCGCTTGTCCGAACCGCGGAAGGTGGCGGCGGACGACCAGGCGGTGTAGACCAGTTCGGAAACCGTCAGGCCGGTGGCCAGGATCTTGGCCTTGAGCGCGGCGATGTCCTGGGCGTCGATCAGGGGATGATCGACGGCGGGGATGGGGTCCTGCCAGACCAGTTCCTCGGCCGGCACTTCCGGGCCCAGGTAACGGGCGCGCGGCCCCATGTCGCGGTGGGTCAGCTTGAACCAGGCGCGCGCGAAGGCATCGGCGAAGGCATCCGGGTTCTCCAGGAAGCGGCGCGCGATCTTCTCGTAGGCCGGGTCGAAGCGCAGCGAAAGGTCAGTGGTGAGCATGGTAGGCCGATGCTTCTTGTTCGGGTCGAAGGCATCCGGGATATTCTCCGGCGCGTTTTTGGCCACCCACTGATAGGCACCGGCCGGGCTCTTGGTGAGCTCCCATTCATACTTGAACAGGTTCTCCAGGAAGTGATTGCTCCAGCGCGTGGGTTTCTGGGTCCAGATTACCTCCGGCCCGCCGGTGATGGTGTCGGGCCCCTTGCCGCTCTTGTAGCTGCTGATCCAGCCCAGACCCTGGGCCTCGATCGGGGCGGCCTCGGGCTCGGGACCGACATGGCTGGCCGGGCCGGCGCCGTGGGTCTTGCCGAAGGTATGGCCGCCGGCGATCAAGGCCACGGTCTCCTCATCGTTCATGGCCATGCGCCGGAAGGTCTCGCGGATGTCGCGCGCGGCCGCCACGGGGTCGGGATTGCCGTTCGGGCCCTCCGGGTTCACGTAGATCAGGCCCATCTGCACCGCGGCGAGCGGGTTTTCCAGCTCGCGGTCGCCGGAGTAGCGCTTGTCCTCCAGCCACTTGCCTTCCGGGCCCCAATAGACCGACTCGTCCGGTTCCCAGGCGTCGATGCGCCCGCCGGCGAAGCCGAAGGTCTTGAAGCCCATGGACTCCAGGGCAACGTTGCCGGCGAGGATCATGAGATCGGCCCAGGAGATCTTGCGCCCGTATTTCTGCTTGATCGGCCAAAGCAGGCGGCGCGCCTTGTCCAGGTTGGCGTTGTCAGGCCAGCTGTTGACCGGGGCGAAGCGCTGCTGACCGGTGCCGGCGCCGCCGCGGCCATCGCTGATCCGGTAGGTGCCGGCCGAATGCCAGGCCATGCGGATCATGAGCGGGCCGTAATGGCCGAAGTCAGCCGGCCACCAGTCCTGGGAGTCGGTCATCAATGCCCGCAGGTCCTGCTTGACCGCCGCCAGATCGAGGCTTTTGAACTCGCGGGCATAGTCGAAGTCCGGCCCCATGGGGTTGGACAGCGGCGAATTCTGGCGCAGGATTTTCAGATTCAGTTGATTGGGCCACCAGTCCCGGTTGGTCTTGATGTCGCTGGCGGCGGCGGTGTGGTGAAACGGGCATTTGGCTTCGCTGGTCATGGCTTTCTCCTTTCGCAATCGCATCGGTCAGGCCCCGGCCGGGCCGGGCTTCTGGGTGCAGGCCTATCTGGCGCCCGGGCCCGGCGCATCGCCCGAATGGATTGGATCGCGCCGCGCACCGGCAGATTCCCTGCATGCCTGTGCTAACGATAGGAGCGGGCGCTGGATTTGTATAATTGATTATTTGTGTTATTACGATCGACAAAGGCGATCAAGGGCGAGAGCCGGTGACCCGCGTGCACCGAAGGCATAGCGTTTCACGTCACACGCCAGCCCGGCCTGGAGTTTGATGGTGCACGTGATCGATTCCAGCCCGTGAGGGCTTGCGCTGGGCAAGTGGCTCCCGGCCGCGATGAGTGGCGGCTGATGGGGCCTGAGGATCAACCTGCCCGGCGATTCCTGGCAAGCAGCAGCCAGCAGCCGCCTGCCCCCAGAACGAAAAGAAGCGTCGCCAACGGATGACGCACGCCGAAGATGACCGGCGCCAGGGACCAACGCACGAGCGCACGCGCCCACGGACGCTCGGCGATATAGGCGGCCAGGGGCGGGGAATGGCGGTAGTAAAAGGCCACCAATGCCCGGCCCGCGGCGTTTGTCAGCAGCTGGCGATCGCGCAGCTCGCGCAACACCTGAACCTGCGGGGCGAGCGCGGAACCATAGGCCGCGGTGGCGATGAAGCAGCCGGCCCCGGTGGCCGAGATGCCGCGCGCGCTTTCCCGGACCTGGGCTTCGCTCAAGGGCTGGCGCTCGATCCTCACTTCGCGCCGCGTGCCATCGGTGGCCGATTCGACCACCAGCAGGATCTTTTCATCGACCGGCCCGAACCTCAGCCAGTCGGCGAGCCAACGCTCGTTACGCCCCCGCTCCGTCGGCAGCGTGATGCTGGAAAACACGCTGCCCACGCGGTCGCCCGGCTGCAAGCCTGCGCGCTGCGCCGGACTGTCCGGCTCGATGTGTTTGATGCGCCGGGAGGGATCGAGCGTGATCCCGGTCGTGCCCGGCCGGCGCCACAGGATCTCCTGCCGCTCGCCCCGCTCGTCGTCGTAGAAGACCGTCAACTCGATCGCGTTCGGGTTGACGAGCTTGCCACGGAACTCGGTGCCCTTGGTGAATCGCCCCCGAATGCCGTCGCCTTCCGGCGTGGCGCGAAAGGACCAGGAGGCATCGCGTCCTTCGGCAACCGCGTTGATCTCGCCATCCCGTACGGTGATCTGGTAGACGGCCTCGCGCACACCCGACCAGCTCCCGTCGTTAACCGCGATGTACCAGGTGCCGGCCAGGCTGTTCAGGCGCTGCTTGTGTTCGACCAGGTATTCCAGGCGGGCAATCTCGTCGCGCACCTTCCGGGCATCGGGTGCCTGCGGTGCGAGCGTGAGATAGCGCCGGTAGCTTTCGATCGCCGCCGCCGCATCCCCTGCCTTGGCCTGCACCACGGCCAGGTTGTAGTGCGCCTCGGCCCAGTCGGGCGCAAGCCTGACTGCTTGCGCGAATTCCTCGGCCGCGGCGCGGAACCCCTCGGGCGTGCGCGCCATCTCGACCGCTGCCTGGCCGCGAATGACGTGCCGGCGTGCCGCCTCGGGGATGCCCTGGGCCCAGGCGCCGTCAAACAGGAGGAACAGGAGCGAGCACAAACCCACAAACCAATGCACCGAGCGTGACATGTTTTTCTCCTTTCATTGCCCAGCCCGAGGCGGGTCCGCTAGCGGCGGTGACATCAAGAATCTTCCTACCGGCGCGCGCAAGCGCGGCACCGAGAATTCGCGCGGCCGATCCCAACCATCGCGCTGGATGCTGAGCCGCACCGCTGTTCCCGGCTCTCCGCGCACGAGTTTGATGATCTCGTCCTCTCTCAGGCCCGTCGTCGCCTTGCCATCCACCGCCAGCAGCCGGTCGCCGGCCTGCAGGCCGGCCTGTTCCGCTGGCGACCCCGCGGCGATCAGGGCAAGGCGGGGCGCACCGCTTTCGGCATCCAGCTTGATCCCGGCGCCGATGCCCCCTTCCGTGAGCATGGCCTGATGGCGCAGGAAGGGGGATTCCCGTTCCAGACGCTCTTTCTGGTATTCCAGCTTGACGATCTCGTCCCTGACCTTCTGGGCGTCCGGCGCGCGCGGCGCCAGCTCCAGATAGCGGGAATACGAGGCGATCGCCCCGTTCAGATCGCCGAGCTTCGCCTGCACATGCGCCAGGTTGTAGTGCGCGTCGGCCCAGTTGGGGGCGAGTTCGACGGCCTTGGCGAATTCCAGCCGCGCCTCGCGATACGCCCCCATCGACTGCCCCATCTCCAGGGCCGTGCGGCCACGCACACTGTGCCGGCGCGCTTCCTCCGGGATGTCGGCGCCCCAGGCGCCGCTCACGAGCGTCAGCCAAACCGTCAACCCCAGTGCCAATTTGATGTTCATCGTGCCCCTCCCGTACCGGATGCCGTGCCTGCGCCAGGCGCCTCGCCCTGCCCGGGCCCGCCCGGCTGCCCGGACAATTGCGCGTTCTTTTTCTCAAGCTCGCCAATCGTGCGCTCGATCTCGGCGAGCTCCCGTTCGAGCCGGGCGGCCGCCTCGAGCGCCGCCCGCGCCTTTTGCTGCGCATCGTTTCCGGGTTGCGCTTGCAGCGTCCGCGCCGTCTGCCGGGCCTGCGCCAATTTTTGTAGCGTCTGTTCGCGCCTGGCATTGGCCTGCGCCAGGGCCTGTCGATTCTGGGCCAACTGCTGGATGCGTGCTTCGGCCGCCGCGATCCTCGCGGCCACCTCGGGGGTCTGGACCGCTTCCGACGATGGGATCGGCAGCTTCGGGGTCGTCACGGCGCAGTCGTCAGCGCCTGCGCCCTGCATGGCACGCTCGGACTTCGCGCGCACGCTGTCGGCACTCGTGTCGCCCAGGGTTAAGGCCGACTCGCGCGCCGCACAGCGTGCATCGCGCAGCGCGCGCGAACCGCTGCCGGGCCCGTTGTCCGCCCGTGCCTGCAGCACAGGCCGCACGTCGTTGTCGGCGGGCAGGGGCTTGAGCCCCAGGGCATCGACCCCGCCCCCGGCTGGCGTCGTGTCCGTGGAAAACCCCTTCAGCGCCCCGAGCGTCTCCTGCTTTTGTCGCTCGAACGCCTGGCGCTGGGCGATCTCCTCCTGCTCGCGCCGGATGCGTTCGGCCTCGGCACGCGCTGCCGCCCGGGCCGCCTCGCGCTCCCGTTCGGCCTGCGCGTTGGCCATGCCCTGCTGGAAGCCCGACAGGAAGCCTCCGACGACGGCGTTGCCGATCATGCTGCGGGTCGATCCCATGCCTGAAGCGCCCCCCCCGCTTTGCCCCGAAGGCAGAGGCCGGCAGCTGCCGCAGGCCACGCAGATATACGTGGTGCCGCCCTTGGTGACCGTGTAGGTGCCGCCCGCCTTGACGAACTTGCCGTTGGGGGCGACCGTTCCGTCGCATTGCGCACCGGCCTGTGCATGCCCGGGCAGCGCCAGCATGCCCAACAGCGCGATGACGCTGCGGATTCGGTGGCTTGGCAAGCCTTGCGTGCGTCGTTTTGCCATGTTCCACAACCTCGCTACCTGGTTTCAAAAACTCAATGTCCGCAGCTCGTCAGCCGAGACATCGAGTGGCCGCGGCCCTTCCAGCGCACCGTCGCGCCCGATCCGCAGCCAGGTGCCCGCCGGCACCTCGATCGCCCTGTCCATCGCGCGCGGCCGCACCTCGACCAGCCCTTCCAATACCACGAGCTCGGTGCGCCCCTGGTCTCGATCGTAGTCGACGGAAAAGCGCGTGCCACGCACCGCGCAGACCGCCGTCGGCGTCGGCACCTCGAACCGTTTCCGCCAGGCGTGGATCGCCAGGTTGACCTTGCCCGAGACCAGATCGAGCAGCGTGCGCTCCGCCTCGTCCCGGTAGGCGGCCGTGGTGTTTTCTTCCAGCGTGATCGTGCTTTGACCGTCGGCTAAAAAGAAACTGGCCCTGCCCCCAGGCCCCGTCTGGATCGACTCGCCGCCCTGCAGCGGCTGCGCCGTCGACGACTCGGGCATTCGAGCTTCGGTTTGCAGACCGGAAACCCTGACATCGCCCTGCCGGTAGACGAGCAGGGCCCGGGCCTCTGTCCGTGCGGCGGTGCCGGCCAGCCGCCGCACCGCCTGGGCCGCCTGGTATGCCCGCTCGGCGCTGAGGCGTGCCGCTTCACGCAGGCGCGCGGCACGCGTCCGGGCGGCCGTCCCACGCTTGAGCGCTTCACGGGCCGTCGCCATGGCAGACATATCCCCACTTGCTTTGGCTGCGGTCAGGGCATCCTCACTCTGGCGGATCACCAGCTCTGCAACCTGCTCCTTTCGCTCGGCCTGAGCTGCCAGATCCGAGGCCTGATTGCCCAGTTCGGTCAGGCTTGCAAGAATCCGGTCGAACCACGCCTGTTGGGACGCCGATGCCGGGGTCGCAACGGGTAAAAAGGCAAAAGAGCAACTGAAGATGGCCGTTGCGAAGCGTGCCCTCGCATACCGTTTGTTTTCCAATCTAGTCATATTGGTTTACGCCATGTCCACCGGACCGTCAGTGGCAATGATTCATTTTAGACATTCCAGGAACACCGCTTCCCCCTTGTGCGCCGGAAAAAAACAGGAAAATGGAAGCGATGGGGGAGGGTGCGCTGGACCGCCCAATGCATGCCCAAGGGTTGCGGCGGGGTTCAAGATCACCCTCGGGCCATGCGCAACCGAGACTGGAGTGGTCGAAGCGGGGAGAATTGGTGG
>DDKN01000065.1:1769-21672 GCA_002339725.1 Thiobacillus sp. UBA2597 | reverse complement strand
AGGTCGAGCTTGGCGGTCTGGGTCATCGACCAGGTGAAGCCCTGGTTGATGCCGAGCAGCACCGTGGCGGCGACGATCCAGCCCCAGGAGGGGGCATAGAGGATCATCAGCGGGATGGGTACGGCCGAGGCCCAGCCCAAGAGCAGCACGGTCTTGCGGCCCAGGCGTTCGGACAGGCGGCCGGCGACGAAGTTGAGCGTGCCCTTGACGAAGCCGAAGGCGACGACGAAGGTCATCAACAGCATGAACGAACCCTTGGGCACGCCGAACTCAGTCTCGGCCAGGGCCGGAACCACGGTGCGCAGGGTGCCCAGGGTCAGGCCGACCAGGAAGACCTGGAACAACTGGTGGCCGAACTGGGCGAGGTTGGCCTGGATGCCATAGCGGTAGTCGTGGCCCATGGTCAGCCCGCCAGGTTGGCGGCGACCATGCGCGCCATCTCGGCCGGGCGCGGCGGGATCTCGGCGGTGAGGGCAGCGATGAAATCGGTGCGGCTCATGCTCAGCATCGGGTTCCAGCGTTTCTCGAAGCCTATCGTCGAGGCCGGCTTGCCCGAGATGCCGGCACCGCAGACGCTGCCGGCGACGTGGCCGGCGTAGATCTCCACCTCGTTGGGCAGGGTGAGCAGCTTGCCGTGCAGGCTGTCATAGAGCTGGCCGGCCATCTCGGCCTCCTTGCCGGCCAGGTCGGGCCGGCCGGCGGCGCCGACGAACAGGGTGTCGCCGGTGAGCACGAACCACGGGGCCGCTTCCACACCAGGGGGCGCCCGGCGCTTGTCGGTGACCAGCAGGCAGATGGAATCGGGCGTGTGGCCCGGGGTGTGCAGCACATCGACGAGGACGTTGCCGACCTCGATGCGCTGGCCGTCCCTCAGGGCCTCGAACGGGAATTGCATCCGGCCCCGGTTGCTCTCGTGCAGGCAATAGGCGGCGCCGGCGAGCGTGGCCAGCTTGCGCCCGCCGGAATAATGGTCGGCATGGACATGGGTGTCGATCACATGGGTGATCTTCACGTCCTGCTTCGCGGCCTCGTCGAGAAACCACGACTCGTCGCCCAGCACGGGGTCGATGGCGACGGCGACATGGCAGCTGCCGCAGCCGAAGAGATAGGACAGGGTGGCTTCCCGGGTGGCGAGCTGGCGGAAGAACATCGGCTGCATCCTCAATTGCTCAAACGATTTTTGTAATATAAAGAAAAACAATGGGCTAAAGCAAGCCAAAAGGGCTGGTCCGGATCTACCAGCCTGAAGGGTCTAACGCGGACGACGATAGAGATTGCCGCGATGCAGCGGGTAATGGCCCAGGCGGCGGTCGTGGAAGTAGTGCCTGAGGGTCTCTTCCACGGTGCGGAAGGCGATCTGATCCCACGGAATCTCGTCTTCCCTGAACAGCGCGACTTCCAGGGATTCCTCACCGGGTGCGAAATCGAGGTCGAGCAGCCTGGCCCGGTACATGAGATAGACTTGGTTGATGTCGGGCAGGCTGATCACGGTGTAAAGGTCGATGACCTCGACCCGGGCGCCGGCCTCTTCCAGGGTTTCCCGCGCGGCACCCTCATCGACCGCCTCGCCGTTTTCCATGAAGCCGGCGGGCAGGGTCCACAGGCCGTATTTCGGTTCGATCGCGCGGCGACAGAGCAGCACCTGGTCTTGCCAGATCGGCAGGCAACCGACCACCATCTTGGGATTCTGGTAATGAATGGTGTCGCACTGCCGGCAGATATAGCGGGGGCGGTTGTCGCCGGGTGGGACCTCATAACTGAGGCTGGCGCCGCAGTGGCTGCAAAAGTTCATGGTCATGGCGGGGCGGAGTGACACCTCAAGGTAACAAACTGAATCGAACGCGTAAAGCGAAGCGCGCCAGCTCTTGTATAGCGCCGGCCGCGGCGAAACAATGGACGGGTGATATCCCGGGAGAGACCGATGCTGGATGCCAGCTCCTTGCATGAATTGAGTGTCTTGTTGGTGGAACCGTCGGCCATGCAGGCCAAAGCCATCAGCAGCCAGTTGTTCGATCAGGGCATCGCCCATGTCAATCTGGTCGGCACGGGCCAGGACGCCTTGCGCATGATTCAGCAGGATACCCCCTCGGTGGTCATCAGCGCCCTGTACTTGCCGGACATGACCGGTATCGAATTGCTCTATGCCATCCGCAATGACGCGGCGGTTTCCTCCCTGCCTTTCATCCTGATCTCCAGCGAAACCCGCCCCCAGGTGCTGGAGCCGGTGCGCCAGTCCGGGGTCTGCGGCATCCTGCCCAAGCCCTTCAACGAGCAGCAATTGGGCGCCGCCCTGAATGCCACGCTCGACCTCTTGAGCTACGATGCCAGCCTCGAGCAGGCCGATCTCGACCTGGATAGCGTGCGTGCCTTGCTGGTCGACGACAGCCCCATGGCGCGCAAGCATATCCGCCGCATGCTGGAGAACATGGGCATCATGAATTTTCTCGAGGCGCAAAACGGCGTCGAGGCGGTGCATCTGCTCAACGACAACATGGTCGATTTCGTGGTCACCGACTACAACATGCCCGAGATGGACGGCCGTGCCCTGGTCGAGTACATCCGCAGCCAGAGCTGGCAGAATTCAGTGCCCATCCTCATGGTCACCAGCGAAGCGAACAACGAGCGGCTGGCCGGCATCGAAGATTTCGGCATCGTCGGCATCTGCGACAAGCCCTTCAACCCCGCCACCGTGAAACGCCTGCTCGGCGATCTGCTCAAGGGCCACCAGGCGAGTTGAGCGGCCCATACGGTGTATCCCCGCTACTATGCCCTGCGCCGGCTCAACCCCTATCGCGGCGTCGTTCAGGTGGTCGACGTCGGCGAGGCGAGCGCGCACAGCTACGACGGCCTGACCTGGCATCTGCGCGCCGACGACGGCTACGGCTGGGTGCGGCCGAGCGGCGTCTGGATCGAGGGCGAAGGCCTCAAGCTCGGCCAGGCCAAGGATCAGGCTGACATCCTGGCCGCCCTCGAGGCGCGTCCGGCCCTGCCTTTCCCCCTGGCCGATCAGGTCGAGCTCTGGCTGCTGAACAAGGAAACCGGCCTGCCCCTGGCCCTGCTCGGGGCCGAGCGGCCCAGTCTGCACGTGCCGCGCAAGATCGAGCCGGATTGGCATCCCTTCGTCCTGTCCTATACCGGCTTCCGCTCGGCAACGTTGACCGAACGCGACGCCGGCAATCGTTTCGCCGGCACCCCCCACCGCGACACTTTGAGCCGCATCGTCAATCAGGCCGCCCGGCCGCATCCTGCGGCGCAGTGGTTTTTGCGCAGTGCAGGCGGCGCGGGCGAAGGCTTGGAGGGCTTGCGCCTGGAACCCGGCTGGCAGGGGCGCAGTCTCCCGGTCGAGGCCTTTCCCGAACTGATGGTCGGCGAGACATGGAATAGCCGACTGGAACGCTCGGTTATTAACGATTATCATCTGTGGCTGGCCCCGCTGTTGCTGTTGCTGCCCCGGCTCACGGACACCACGCGCGAGCGGCTTGAGCTTGCGGCGAGCACCCGACCGGCCTGGCTGCTCAGGGTGCATCGACTGCTGCCCAAGGTGCTCGATTCCGAGCGGCTCAAGGCCGCCCTGGTCGCTGCCCGGCTGGAGGCGGCCTTGGCCGACGGGGAACCGGATTTTTTTACGAACTGAATCATGCGCCCATCACACATCGAAACCATTCTCGACCGCGAATTCGAAAGCTGCATCGAAGGCATCCACACCCCCGTCATGCTCTGGGGCCCGCCCGGCGTGGGCAAATCCCAGATCATCGCCGGCATTGCCCAGCGCCATGGGGTACCCCTGATCGACATCCGTCTGTCGCAGATGGAGCCGACCGACCTGCGCGGCATCCCCTTCAAGAGCGGCGACACCGTGAAGTGGTCGGTGCCCGACATGCTGCCTGATGCCAAGCGCCACGGCGAGAAAGGCATCCTGTTCCTCGACGAGATCAACGCCGCCCCCCCCACCGTCTCGGCCGCGGCCTATCAGCTCATCCTCGACCGCAAGCTGGGCGAATACGAAATTCCCGAGGGCTGGGCCATCTTCGCCGCCGGCAACCGGCAGGGTGACCGCGGCGTCACCTACGCCATGCCGGCGCCCCTGGCCAACCGCTTCACCCATTACGAGGTCGAACCCAATCTCGACGACTGGATCGTTTGGGCGCTGGAACATCGCATCGACGACCGGATCATGGGCTTTTTGCGCTTCCGGCCCGATCTTTTGTTCGACTACGACCCGGCGCACAACCCGGTCGCCTTCCCCAGCCCGCGTTCCTGGGAATACGTGCACCGCGCCCTGGCCAAGTTCGGCAACCGGCCCGACCTGATCACCGACGCCCTGCAGGCCTGCGTCGGCAACGCGGTCGGTGTCGAACTCAAGGCCTTCATCGACAACATGGAAAACCTGCCGGACATCGACGCCATCCTCGACGGCAGCGAGATGGCCGTGCCCAAGGGCATCGACCTGCAATACGGCGTGGCCGCGGCCCTGGTGCGCCGGGCGCGGGAATCGGCCGACCAGCCCAAGGCGCTGGCCAACATCCTGAAATACGCCAAGCAGTTTCCCCAGCGCGAGATGGGGGTCATGCTGGTGACCGACCTGCACCGCGCCGTGGGCAAGCCCTTGTTCGCCGTGCCCGAGTTCGTCGAGTGGGCCAACAGCGTGGCCGAGTTGATGCTCTACGATTTCAAGCCGAGTCATGTATGAGTTCGCAGTCATCAGTTGGTAGCTTGCAGTAGCTGCCAACTGAAAGCTGCCTACTGCCGACTATGGATATCAATGCCATCGAAACCAAGCTTGCCGCGGCGCGCACGCGGCTGATCCTGGACAAGCCCTTCCTGGGCTCCCTGGTCATGCACCTGCCGCTCAAGGCCGCCGACCCCAAGTGGTGCAAGACCACGGCCACCGACGCCCGCGCCTTCTACTACAACCCGAACTACATCGCCCGGCTCACCCTGGAACAGACCCAGTTCGTGCTGGCGCACGAGGCGATGCATTGCGCCCTGTCGCACTTCGCCCGGCGCAACCACCGGCAGAAGCACCGCTGGGACGTCGCCTGCGACTACGCGGTCAACATGATCCTCGACGAGGAACGCATGCCGCCGCCGGACGAGGCGCTGATGAACGCCAGCTACCGCGGCCTCACGGCGGAGGAGATCTATCCGCTCTTGCACGAGGACCCGCCGGAAGAGACGCTGGACCAGCACCTGTTCGACCAGGAGAACGACACGCCGCCGGAGAGCGAGGGCCAGCCGGAAGCGCGCGATACCGGCGAGGGCGAGCCGCGCGACTCACAATCGGGCGAGACCGAGGGTGAGCAGGACGCCGAAAGCTCGGGCGGCAACCAGGGCCAGGACAAGAACGACCGGCAGGGCAAGGGCTCCCAGGCCCAGCCGCAGGACAGCCAGGCCAGCGGCGAGGCGCAGGGCGAGGTGCAGGAGCAGCCGCCCCAGCCGCCCATGGACCCGGAAAAACTCTCCGAGCAGTGGAAGAGCCGGCTCGCCGCCGCGGCCCAGGCCGCGCGTCAGGCCGGCAAGCTGTCGCAATCGCTCATGCGCTTCGTCGACAACCTGCTGGCGCCGCAATTGCCCTGGCGCGCCTTGCTCGCCCGCTACATGATGAACGCCGCGCGTGACGACTACAGCTTCCAGCGCACCTCGCGCCGCGAAGGCGAGGCCCTGATGCCGCGGCTCTACAGCCAGAGTGTCAGGGTAGTCGTGGCTGTAGACACCAGCGGGTCTCTTACCGACGAGGAATTACACGAACTACTTACCGAGGTGGACGCGCTCAAGGGCCAGGTGCGGGCCGAGATCACCCTGCATGCCTGCGACGACAAGCTCTGCCCCAACGGCCCTTGGCGTTATGAACTTTGGGATGAGATAACTTTGCCGGAGGGGGTTTCTGGCGGTGGCGGCACCGACTTCCGCCCGGTCTTCGAATGGATCGACAAGGAACGCCTCAGTCCCGACCTGCTGGTGTACTTCACCGATGCCGAGGGCGAGTTTCCGGCACAGGCGCCGCATTACCCTGTGGTCTGGTTGGTCAAGGGCAAGGCCCCGGTACCGTTCGGCGTGCGCATCCAGCTCAACTGAGGCCGCCCGCCCGGGGAACCTCTGCAGAACGCCGTGAGCGGGATGGGATGCAAGGCGCCCGGAGCGCAGCGACCGAGAAAACGAGCGCAGCGAGTTTCGGCGCAGCCACATATCAGGTAGATAGACGAGGGAGCGAAAGCATAGCTTCGGCGCAGGCTAACCTCGTCGTAGACGAGGTTAAGCGAAGCGGCCGGAGCCAACACCGCGCAACGCGGCAGACCACCCGCGCAACAAGTTATGCAGAGGCTCCCTAGCACAAACATCCGATGCGCTCGGGCCTTGCCCGGCCGATAATCCCGCCATGCCGAAATTTCTCCGCCACCTTTTGCCTGCCCTGAGCCTGACCTTGAGCGCCGCCGTCTTCGCCGCCGGCAGCGAGATCACGATCGCGGTCCCTTCCGGCGCTGAAATCCACAGTGCACGCTATGTGGCCCAGGGCAAGACGCTCGCGGTCTTTCTCACCGGCGAATTCGGCTGGAGCGAGTACGAGTACCGCGCCGGTGAACACCTGGCCGGGCAGGGCATCGAAACCTGGGTGGCCGATGTCATGGGCGCCTACTTCCTGCCCCAGGGCATGAGCAATGTGCGCAAGCTGCCCGATGCCGATCTCATCGCCTGGCTGGCGCAGGTGCAAAAGCTCAGCGGCAAGCGCGAGATCGTGCTCATCGCCAGCGCCCACATGGCCCAGCCGGCCCTGCGCCTGGCCCGGCTTTGGCAGGCGCAATACGCCAAGCGGGCCAAACTGCGCGGTGCGGTGTTGCTCTTCCCGCTGCTCTACGAAGCGGTCGAGCCCGGCCGGGAGCCGGTGTATGACCCTGTCGTGCGGCAGACCCGGCTCGACATCGCCTATCTGCAGCCGCAGTCGTCCGCCGGCTACTGGTGGCGCGAGCGGCTCAAGGCCGCCTTGGAATCTTCCGGCAGCCGGGTTCAGCTCACCGTATTGCCCGGCCTGCGCGATGGCTATTACCGGCGCAGCGACGCCACGCCGGAGGAACTCGCCGAGGGCGGCAGGCTGGGTGAGCTGCTGTACGGCCAGATCGAGGCATTGAGGAGGAAACACCCATGAGACGCCTGCTGTTGCTCGTGCTGCTGGCCCTGCTGACTGGGCCGGTGCTGGCCAAGGGCCTGAAGCCGCTGACGCCGCGGCCCGTGCCGCAATTGACCTTGCCCGCGCTGGACGGCGGCCGGTTCGATTTCCGGCAATTGCGCGGCAAGGTGGTGTTGGTCAACTTCTGGGCCACCTGGTGCCCGCCCTGCCGGCATGAAATGCCCTCCATGCAACGGCTCAACGACAAGCTCGCCGGCCGGCCCTTCGCCATCCTCGGTGTCAATGTCGGCGAGACCCCGGCCCAGGTCAACGCCTTCCTCAAGCTCGTGCCGGTCAGTTTTCCCATCGTGCTCGACGAGAAGGGTAGGCACCTGGAAGCCTGGCAGGTCTTCGCCTTTCCCACCAGCTATCTCGTCGACAAGCAGGGCCGCATCCGCTACGGCCTGTTCGGCTCCATCGAATGGGATGAGCCGGAGGCGGTGCAAGTCATCGAGCGGCTGCTGGCCGAGTGATGGCCCGGAGAGCATTCTCCGTCATACCCGCGAAGGCGGGTATTCAGTACTTGGATTCGGCTGGGCTCCCGCCTTTGCGGGAGCGACGCAACAGTGCCGTGTGCTGCACCATCGGATGCTGCTTGAAATGCAGCCGACGCCAGTTCAGAGCTTGCGCGCGTCGTAGGCCCAATGCAGCAGGGCCTGCTTCTGCCGGCGCCGGCAATTGGGGTCGCCCGCCAGGCAGTTTTTCTTGATCTGCGCGATGTGCCGGCGTACCGCCTTCCAGCGCTTGATCTGCCGCTCGTCGTCCGGGCAGCGGCGGCCCATGTAATAGCGGCAATACCACTGAAACCAGCCGCGCGGGTCTTCCTCGTAAATCCAACCCTTGCGTCGCCACTCAGCCAGCGATTGCGAGGCGTCCACGCCGAAGAAATTGAGCTTGGGGTTGCGCCGCTCCGGCGAGAGCTTGGCGTTTTCGAACCAGTCGGCCGGAAACTCGGCGGCGCAGTCGGTCATGTACTTGCCGCCGAACACGCCCATCGCCAGCATCTGTTTGGGCGTCAGCTCCGGCTTGAACTCCGGATGGAAGTTCTTGCCCATGGGCTCGGTCAGGGTGTAGCTGTAGCCTTGCTGCATCCGGTCGTTGACCACCACACGTTTGTTCATCTTCGCTAACCGTCAGGGAGGCAGTCCAAAGTTCCAAAATGAATTGCGTGGCCAAAGTTGTTGGTGCACTTCGCATGCTGGTTCATGGTCTAGGCATCTTGTTTTGTAGGGCAGCGATGAAGGATGGGTCCAAGTCTGCCCGGCGGGGTGTTACTTCGGCGAGTTGTATCTTTTTCCAGGCTTCCGCGTAGTTGCCTACATAAAACAGAGTGATTGCCCAGTTCTGCAAATTCAAGGTGTGCTGGGGTGACCTATTGTGAATATTCGAGAATCGGCTGAAGGCATCTTTAAGGAGCGCGTCGTTCCTACTTTGAGCGCCCGCCATTCCGATGGCTCTTGCGTGATCGACGGCAAGATCAATGTCGTCGCCGACCAGACCTTCAGCCTCTTGAAAAAGTTTCAAGGATTCATCGAACTTTCCTGCGCTGGCCTGAATTGCCGCCATGCCCCAAATGGCATAGCCATTTCCCTTATCGAGCAGCCAAGCCTGGTTAAACCGGCGCATTGCATCGGATGTGCTGCCTTGACGCAGGAATTGCCAGCCTTTTGTTGAGATATCTTGGGCAGCCTTTTTCCTATCGCCTTTGTAGTAATTGTCGATGCTGGCTATGAATTTTTCATCGACGGCCTTCTGTGCCTCATTCTTTGGTTGCATGCCGTATTTCGGCAGCAGGTTGATGCTTTCGGCAAATGCGATGTTGCCGAGAGGAGCGATTGCCACGAGAAGAACAAGCAAGCACGCATAGATTGATGAAAGTTTGAATGATTTTGTGTACGCCATTGAATTGCCCTCCTTGGTTGTTTGATATTTGTCGCTTAGTTTCAGTTCTTGTACTTACGCACCATCCCCACTACCACGCCGAAGATCTCCAACTGGCCCTTGGGCCGGATGACGGGGTAGGCCGGGTTGGCCGGTTTCAGCACGTAGTCGCCCTTGTCTTTCTCCAGATACTTCAGGGTGAACTCGTTGTCGACGATGGCGACGACCATGTCGCCGGCATTGGCCGAGGGCCGGCGCTCGACCACCACGATGTCGCCTTCGTGGATGCCGGCGTCGATCATGGAATCGCCCTTCACCCGCACCAGAACCGTGCTCGAGGGGCGTTCGATCAGGTATTCGTCGATGGTGAGGGTGGCGCTGCCGCTGCCGCTGTCGGCCGGGTGGGGCAGGCCGGCGCGCACGGCGGAATCGGCCAGGGTGCGCTCGAAGAAGCGCGGGCCGGGTTTGAGCCGCTTGTCCGGCGTGGCTTCGAGGAAACCGGCCAGCTTGAGCCGGGCGACCAGGGCAGCGACCGAGGATTTGGATTTCAGGCCGAGCCGCTCGCCGATGGCGGAATAGGGCGGGAAGACCCGGTGTTCGGCGTAGTAGTCCTGCAGGTTGTTCAGGTAGTCAGTGTCGTTCGACATCTTGGGCACCTCCAAAAGCGATGCCCCAACCTTATCGAACGATGGTTCGTTGCGTCAAGCGGGCTTGCGCCAGGCGGCGTTCAGGGCCGCCGGGGTTGCCAGCGCTTGAGCAGCAGCGAGTTGCTCACCACCGAGACCGAGGACAGGGCCATGGCGGCGCCGGCGATTACCGGGTTGAGCATGCCGGCCGCAGCGAGCGGCAGGCCGAGCACGTTGTAGATGAAGGCGAAGAACAGGTTCTGCCGGATCTTGGCGAGCACGGCGCGGGAGAGTTCCACCGCGTGGGCCACGCTCATGAGGTCGTTGTGCATCAGGGTGATGTCGGCCGCCTCCAGGGCGATGTCGGTGCCCGAGCGCATGCCGAAGCTGACGTCGGCGCAGGCCAGGGCCGGTGCGTCGTTGACGCCGTCGCCGGCCATGCCGACCACGCGACCCTCGGCCTTCAGGGCCATGACGGCAGCGGCCTTGTCCTGCGGCAGCACGCGGGCGCGGAAGTCATGGATGCCGGCCTCGCGGGCGATGGCGGCCGCGGTGGCGGGGTGGTCGCCGGTGAGCATGACCACCTGAATGCCGCGCGCCTGCAACGCTTGCACGGCGGCCTTGGAGCCGGGGCGCAGGCGGTCGGCGAAGGCGAGTTGGCCGAGGAGTTTGGCGTCATCGGCGAGGGCGATGGTGATGTGGGGCGGGTTTCCCTCACCCCCGGCCCCTCCCCCGAGGGGGGAGGGGGCAAGTGCACCCTCTCCCTGTGGGAGAGGGATGGGGTGAGGCAGGTTTTCGCTCATTGCCGCCATTACCCAATCCAGTCGCCCCAGGCGCAGCTCCCTGCCTGCCACGCGGCCGCGCACGCCTTGCCCCGGCATGTTCTCGAAATCCTCGACCGCGGGCAGGGCGATGCCGCGCGCCTGGGCGGCATCGAGCAGGGCCTGGGCCAGCGGGTGGGCCGAGCCTTGTTCCAACGCGGCGGCCAGGCGCAGCAGCTCGGCCTCGTCGGTGCCTGGCGCGGCGTGCAGCTCGACCAAAGTCGGCTTACCTTCGGTGAGCGTGCCGGTCTTGTCCAGCGCCAGCACCGAGAGCCGTTCCGCCCGTTCCAGCGCCTCCGCACTGCGCACCAGAATGCCCAGTTGCGCGCCGCGCCCCAGGCCCACCATCACCGCAGTCGGCGTAGCCAAACCCAGTGCACAGGGGCAGGCGATGACCAGCACCGCCACGGCCGGGATCAGGCTTTGGCTGAAGTCGCCGCTATAGAGCCACCAGCCCGCGAAGGTGAGCACGGCAAGCAAAACCACCGCCGGCACGAACACGGCGGAGATGCGGTCGGCCAGTTTCTGGATCGGCGCCTTGGAGCCTTGCGCCGCCTCGGTCAGGCGCACGATCTCCATGAGCTGGGTCTGGGCGCCGACGCCCTCGGCGCGAATCCTGAGCATGCCGTCCAGGTTCTGGGTGCCGCTGAACACCTTGTCGTTGCCGGCCTTGGCGATGGGCAGGCTCTCGCCGGTGAGCAGGCTCTCGTCGACGCTCGATGCGCCGTCGACCACCGTGCCGTCGACCGGGATGCGCTCGCCGGCACGTACCAGCACGAGGTCGCCTGTTTTCAGCGCGGCGATGTCCACTTCCATCACCTCACCGTCGCGCTCGACGCGCGCGGTCTTGGGCTGCAGGCCGATCAGCTGCTCGATGGCGGAGGAGGTCTTGGCCTTGGCCCGCGCCTCCAGCAACTTGCCCAGGCGGACCAGGGCGATCACCGCGGCGCCGGCCTCGAAGTAGAGATGGCCATGGGGGTCGAACAGTACGACGAACACGCTGTAGAAATAGGCGGCGCTGGTGCCGAGGGCGACCAGCACGTCCATGTTGGCGCCGCCGCCGCGCAGGCTGTGCCAGGCGCCGGTGTAAAAGCGCCAGCCGGCCCAGAACTGCACCGGGGTGGCCAAGAGCCATTGCAGCCAGCCGGGCAGCCACATGGCATGCGTATCGCCGGTGAGCATGGGGATCATCTGCGCCAGCAACGGCAGGGTGAGCGCGGCAGAGACGGCGAAGGCGATTACCTCGCGCCGGTATTCCGCCGCCTTGCGCGCCTTCTCCTCGGCCCGCGCCGCCTCGGTGATCGGCTCTGCCCCGTAGCCGGCCTTCTCTACGGCGGCGATCAGGTCATTGAGAGTCACGAGCCCCGGCATGTAGTTCACCCGGGCCTTTTCGGTGGCAAGGTTCACGCGCGCCTCGACGCCCGGCAGGCGGTTGAGCACGGTCTCGATGCGCGTGGCGCAGGCGGCGCAGGTCATGCCGGTGAGGCGCAGGTCCAGGCTCTGCGGCGCCACGGCAAAGCCGGTCTTGGCCACCTGGGCGACGATGGCCTCAGGCCGGGTCTGCGCCGGGTCGTATTCCACCCGTGCGCGCTCCGCCGCCAGGTTCACCGCCGCGCTCACGCCCGCCAGCCTGTTCAGGTTGTTCTCCAGGCGCATGGAACAGGCCGCGCAGGTCATGCCGGCGATGGGCAGTTCGAGGACCTTCTTCTCGGCGAATTCGCTCATGGCTTTAAGCGGCGCGCCAGGTGCGGCTGGCGTCGGTGAAGACATGGAGCGCCGAGCGCAGGAAGAGTGCCGCGATCCCTAAGCCGACCACGAGGTCGGGCCACTGCGAGGCGGTGAGCCAGACACCGGCGGCCGCGACGAGCACCGCGCTGTTGGCAATGAGGTCGTTGCGCGAGCAGAGCCAGACCGAGCGCATGTTGACGTCGTCACTGCGGTGTTTCCACAAGAGATACAGGCAGAGCGAGTTGGCGGCCAGGGCCAAAAGGCCGATGGCGCCCATGGTCTCGTAAGTCGGCACCTCCGGGTGCAGCAGTTTGCCGATGGCCTGGGCCAGCACGAACAGGCCGAAGCCGGCCATGATGCCGCCCTTGATGAAGGCGGAGATCGCCTTCCATTTGTCGTCGCGCGCCAGCACGTACAAACTAAATCCATAGACCAGGGCATCGCCCAGCATGTCGAGCGAATCGGCCAGCAGCGCGGTGGAGCCGGCCAGCCAGCCGGCCGTGGCCTCGATGCCGAACATCACGAGGTTGATCGCCAGGACGAGTTTGAGCGTCCTGCCCTGACTGTCGCGCATCTTGGCGCTGGCGCACACGTCGCCGCAGCCGCAGTTGGCCATGTGCTTGCTCCCGTTATGGATGAGTGCGTAGGTTAGCGCGGATCAGGCCACGCCGGCAGCCCTGAGTGGCCGGAAGCGGCGGATGGATTGGCGCAATGCCGCCAGGGTTTCTGCCGGGGCCCGGCCATAGCGCAGGGCGACATAGCGCTGCGTGATCTCGTCGATCGCCCCGGCCAGGTCGGGCCGGGTGCTGCTTGCGCGGCGCGCGAAGTCGGCCGGGCCTTCGTTGTCCCGGCGTTCGAGCCCGAGCCGGGCGAGCTTGCGGCAGAAGCGGGCATACAGGCGGCTGGCCGGGTCCTGCTTGATGCGCGTCTGGCGCAAGAGATAAAAGCCGGCCAGGCCGAAGATGAACAGGGCGCTGCCCAAGCCGAGCAGCCAGAGCATGGCGTTCAGGTTGGCCAGCCAGGGGGCGAGGCGCGACAGGAACTCGCGCTGGCGCACGTCGTTGTAGCCGAGCACCCAGAGGTTCCAGCGGTAGTTGACCAGGTCCCAAGCCAGGCGCATGGGGGCGAGCCAGCCGGTCTCGACGTTGAGCAGCGCTACCGGCCGTTCCGTCACCGGCAGCGCGGCGTTGAGGCCGAGCTCCACCCGGCTCGGCGCCACGGCGGCGGTGGGATCGACCCGGCGCCAGCCTTCACCCTTGAGCCAGACCTCGGCCCAGGCGTGGGCATCGCGGCTGCGCACGATCCAGTAATTGCCCACCGCGTTGTATTCGCCGCCCTGATAGCCGGTGACCACCCGGGCCGGGATGCCGGACGCGCGCATGAGGAAGACGAAGACGCTGGCGTAGTGCTCGCAGAAACCGCGCCGGCTGTTGAACAGGAAATCATCCACCGCCTGCTCGCCCAGCCTGGGCGGCTGCAGGGTGTAGACGAAGGGTTCGCGCCGGAAGTGGTCGAGTGCCTGCTGCACGAGGGCGGCATCGCCCAGACCCTGCTTTGCCCAAGTCGCGGCCAGGGCACGGGCGCGGGGGTTGCCGGCATCCGGCAGGTCGAGCGCCCGGGCCCAGCTGGCGTCATCGAGTTCGAGGCCGTAGCGATAGTCGAGCCAGGCGGAGACCTGATATTGCATGCGGCTCAGCACCGGGGCGTGGGTGAGCCAGACCAGATCGCTGCGCAGGTCGGCCTCGATGTCCGGCAGCGCGGCCGGCAGGCCGAGCAGGAACAGCCAGTGCTGCCGGTGCGGCTCCATGATCACGCTGTAGCTCACCGGCCGGCCGATGCCCTGGCCTTCGATGCCGCCATCGGGCACGCGCTGCACCGTGCGCCAGGTGCGGCCGTCGTAGTCCCACAGCACCGGGCCGCGCCAGTAGAGCTGCCTGGGGTCGATGGCGCGGCTGTCGAAGCTTGCGCGAAAGGCGATTTCGTCCGACTGGATCAGGCGGCTGATATCACCCGGCCGCATCTCCCCGGACAGGCCGGTGCGGGCCGTGTCATCCTGCTGCAGGCCCCAGAGCGGGGCCGACAGCCGGGGGAACAGGATGAACAGGAACAGCGCCAGCGGCAGGGCCTGCAAGAGCAAAAGGCCGGCCGGCCGCAGCTTGGGCCAGACCGCCTTGGGCTGCGGCATCTGGCTGGCGATGAGCGAGGCGGTGAGCGCGAGCAGGGCGAGCAGCATGTAGGCCGCGCTGAGCAGGCTCTGGTCTTCCAGGAAGTGGGCGACCAGCAGGAAATAGCCGACGAAGACGAGCCCGGTGCGGTCACGCGGGGCCTCGGTCTCCAACAGCTTGGCCGCCGAGAGGAAGACCAGCAGGGCGACGCCGGCGCGCGGGCCGACGAGGGTGCCGAATTGGGCGAACACGGCGGCGAGGCCGCCGACGGTGATCGACATGCGCAGCCAGCGCGGCGGCAACGGCAGGCGGCGCGCGGCGCGCAGCAGGCACCAGAGGGCGATCGCGGCCCAGGCCAGGCTGAGCCAGAGCGGCAGTTTGGTCGCGTGCGGTGCCACCACCAGCGCCAGCGGCAGCACGAGCCAGAGCAATTCGGGCAGCGAATGGCTCGGGCGCATCAGGCGATTCGGCAGGCCGGAAATGGGCGCATGCGTGGGCTCCTCAGGCAGAGGAATCAGTGTACGGTCTGGTCCTTTTGTACGGTACTGCTTTTTTGTTTTTTCACTATAAATGTCGCACTGTGGCGGCGAAGTCCTCCATTCCATAACAAACACCGCTCGGCGCTGGCCGCAAACACCGATGATCGACACCAAGAGTCAACCAAAGGAGACAACAGCATGGATCGAACTCTGAGTCTGGCAAGACCGCTGATGGCGGCTGGCATTGCCCTGGTCGCCTCCGGACTTTCCCTGGAAGCGGCCGCGAAGGGCGGCAAGGCCGTGCCCCTGGAACTGGAGAAACCGGCTTCCGCCACACCCTGGGCGCGTTACAGCGACTGGCCCAAGACCGACTGGAACCAATACAACACCCTGGCTGCCCTGGTCTCGCCGCCCTATGCCGCGCCGCCCAAGCTGGAGGGGCCGATCGGCGGCGATGCCAAGAACGGGGAAAAGCTGGCCTTCGACCGCGGCCGCGGCGGCAGTTGCGTCGCCTGCCATGTCATGGGCCAGACCACGCCCAGTCTGCCCGGCAACGTCGGCCCCGATCTGTCCACCATCGGCACCTGGGGTCGCAGCGACGAATGGCTGTTCAACTATGTCTACGATCCGCGCAGCGTCAATCCCCACTCGGTGATGCCGCCCTGGGGTGCCCACAAGGTGTTCAGCGAGAACGAGATCAAGGACATCGTCGCCTTCCTGAAAACCCTGAAAGAGCCGGCCAAGTTCAACGACCCGTTGGACGATCCCAGCCGGCGGCCCGAGCCGAAGGAGACCCGGGACAACCTCGATCCCTTCGTCAACAGCGCCATGGACGCGCTGGAGCAAGGCAGGTCCCTGTATGCCCGGCCTGGGCCCAATGGCAAGGCCTGCGCCAGTTGCCACGCCAAGCCCGAGCGCCAGTTCAGGACCTGGGCCGCGACCATGCCGCGCTACGAGCCGAGGCTGAAGAAGGTGCTCGGAGTTGAGGAGTTCGTCACCCGGCATGCGCGCGCCACCACCGGTGACGATTTCCTGATGCAGAGCGCCGAGAACATCGCCCTGGCGATTTATCTGCGGCATCTGGCCAACGGTGCCCCGATCCGGGTGGATACCAAGTCGGCTGGCGCCAGGCAGGCCATCGCCCGCGGTCAGGAACTGTTCGCGCGCAAGGTCGGCCAGCTGCACTTCTCCTGCAACGACTGCCACAGCATCGGCGCCAACAAGTGGATTCGCGGCCAGTGGCTCACCGGCCAGGTCGGCCAGATGGCGCATTTCCCCACCTGGCGCACCAGCCGCGGCGAGATCTGGGACCTGCGCAAGCGCTTCCAGTGGTGCAACGTGGCGATCCGCGCCAACGAACTGCCCCCGGATGCTGCCGAATACGGCGATCTGGAACTCGCGCTCAGCGCAGTCAACAACGGCCAGAAACTCAACGTCCCCGGCATCCGCCACTGAGCCTTGCCCCGCGGCGCCCCCGTCTGATCCAGCCGGGGGCGCGGTTGCGCGTCAATTCCCGCTCGACAGGACACTAGCCTTCACCGAAGCGCGCCAGCGCCTCCAGGCAGGTGCGCAGATGGGCTTCGCCCCGGGCCGGGCCGAAGGCGCGCGCCGGCAGGCGCAGGCCGTAGCTTTGGCCGGCGTTCTCGGCATCAAGCAGCCAGCGGGTGAGGCGCGACAGCTTGGCCTCGGTGTTGCCGCCCGGCGTCTGGGCCCAGTCGAACCAGAGGCCGCGCGCGACCGGGGTGGCGAACTGTTTGGTCGCCGGTGGCTGGGCGCGGGCCAGGGTCTTCCAGGCGATACGCTTGAGCGAATCGCCCGGCCGGTATTCGCGCAGGCCGTCGAATTCCTCATCGCCCGGCCGTCGACCCTGCCCGGTCTGGTCGGCGCCATCGCCGCCGGGGAAGGCCAGGCGGTCGGCGGCCGGGCGCGGGTAGACCAGCACCGCCCAGTCCAGCTCCAGCACCGTCCAGCAGCGGAACAGGCCGAGCGGGTAGGTGGTGGAGAGGGCGAAACGGCCGGGCCGGTGCAGGCCGCGCCGCGGCTGGGGCAGGGTCAGGATGAGGTCGGCCTGGCCTCTCGCCGCCACGTCGGCATGGGCGGTCTGGCCCGCGGCGTGTTCGATGCCGATGCGGTAACGGGCAAGGCCGCTGGGGTTGTCCAGGTGCAGCACGAACTGGGCGCTCTGACCGGCGAACACCGGTGCGACATGGCCGGCGCGCAGGCTGAGGCCGTTCAGGTTGCGGTGGGTGTGGATCAGGCCGGCCACGCCAATGCCGGCCAACAGGAAGGTGAACAGATAGGCCAGACTCAGGCTGTAGTTCATCGCCCCCAGCAGCAGGGCGCCGAGCAGCAGGGCAAACAGCAGGCCGTCGCGGGTGGGCAGGATATAGAGCCGCCGGCTGGTCAGCCGGATCACCCCGCCTTCGCGGCGCGGTGCCCGCCAGGGCAGGTGGGCGAAGCGCAGGGCGGGCAGCGGCAGGGCCATCAGGGAATGGCGATTTCCATCAGCACCTGCGCCGCCCAGTCCGGCTCGGCCGCCTCGATGCCGGAGGACGGGTGCAGGCGGTGGCCGACCACGGGGCCGAGCACGGCCTGGATGTCCTCGGGCTGCACGAAGTCGCGGCCGTCGAGAAAGGCCCAGCCCTGTGCGGCATGCAGGAGGGCGAGCCCGGCGCGTGGCGACAGGCCCCCGGCGAAGCGCAGGTCGCGCCGGGTGGCGTCGATCAGCGCCTGCACGTAATCGAGCAGGGCCTCCGACACGTGCAGGGTCTGCACCGTCTGCTGCAGGGCGATGAAGCGCGCGGGGTCGAGCACGGGCGCAAGCTGCGCCAGCAGGTCGCGCCGGCTCTCGCCGCGCAACAGGGCGCGTTCGGCCGCGTGGTCGGGATAACCCAGGCGGATGCGCATGAGGAAGCGGTCGAGCTGCGATTCCGGCAGCGGGAAGACTCCGGCCTGCTCGAGCGGGTTTTGCGTGGCGATGACGAAGAAGGGGTGGGGCAGCTCGCGCGTCTCGCCCTCAATGGTGACCTGGCCTTCCTCCATCGCCTCCAGCAGGGCGCTTTGCGACTTGGGGCTGGCGCGGTTGATCTCGTCGGCCAGGATCACCTGGGCGAAGATCGGGCCGGGGTGGAAGTTGAAGCTGCCGCTTTCCCGATCGTAGATGGCCGCGCCCAACAGGTCGGCCGGCAACAGGTCGCTGGTGAACTGGATGCGGTGGAACTGCAGGCCCAGGGTGACCGCCAGGGTGTGGGCCAGGGTGGTCTTGCCCACGCCGGGCGTGTCTTCGATCAAAAGATGGCCGCGAGCCAGCAGGCAGGCGAGACAAAGCCGCACCTGGTGTTCCTTGCCGAGCACGACGCGGTTGATCTGGCTCAGGGCCTGGGCGAGTTCATGTTTCATGCCGCCACTGTATAACCAAATGACAGGCGCGCAAAGGCAGATGGGGTATGCTTCCGCCTGTTATTGCAAGGCCGAATCATGACCACCCGCATCTGCATCATCCGCCACGGCGAAACCGACTGGAATCTCGAAAAGCGCATCCAGGGCCAGATCGACATCCCGCTCAACGCCACCGGCCGCGCCCAGGCCCTAGCCATGGCCTACAACGCGGCACATCACAGGTTCAGCGCCATCTACAGCAGCGACCTGACGCGCGCCCTCGACACGGCACGCGGTCTGGCCGAGCGCCTGGGGCTGGAGCTGAAGACGCTGCCTCAGCTGCGCGAGCGGCATTACGGCATCTTCCAGGGCCTGACCGCGGCCGAGGGCGCGCAGCGCCACCCCGAGGCCCATGCCCGTTATGCCGCACGCGACCCCGATTACGATTTCGAGACCGGCGAGACCCTGCGCGCCTTCGCCGAGCGCGCCATCGAGGGCATCAGCTGGCTGGCCCGGCACCACACTGGCCAGACCATCGCCGCGGTCAGCCACGGCGGCGTGCTCGACGTGCTCTATCGCAAGGCGACCGGGCGCAGTCTGGAGGCGCCGCGCGATTTCAAGATACCCAACTGCGCCCTCAACTGGTTCCATATCGACGGCCACGGCTGGCACCTGGAAACCTGGGGCGACCGGCATCATCTCGAACACGTTCTGGTCGAGACGCCCGAATAGGGAGCCAGGTCGTGGTTTATACGGTCGTCCTCCTGCGCCACGGCCATAGCGACTGGAACCTCACCGACCGCTTCACCGGCTGGACCGACATCGCGCTGACCGGCCAGGGTATCGCCGAGGCCGAGGCGGCCGGCCGCTGCCTGGCCGCCGCCGGCTATGGTTTTGATGAGGTGCACTGCTCGGTGCTGCAGCGCACACGGCAGACGGCAGAAGCGGTGCTGGCGGCGATGGGGCAGGCGGGCGTGTCCATCTTCGAGACATGGCGCCTGAACGAGCGCCACTACGGCGCCCTGCAGGGCATGAACAAGCAGGAGATCTTCGCCGCCTGGGGCGAGGCGCGCTCGCGCCGCTGGTGGCGCGGCTACGCCGAGCCACCGCCGGCACTGACGCCGGACGACCCGAGGCATCCGCGCTTCGATCCGCGCTATGCCGATCTGCCCCCCGAACAACTGCCGGCCAGCGAGAGCCTGGCCGATTGCCAGCGCCGCCTGCTGCCCTACTGGCATGAGGTGCTGGTCCCGCGCATCCGATCCGGCCGCCGCCTGCTGGTGGTCAGCCATGGCAACACCCTGCGTGCTCTGGTCATGCACCTGGATGGCATCAGCCCGCAGGCGATGGAGCAGGTCGAGATCGCGCCGGGTGTGCCGCTGGTATACCACTTCACGGAAGAACTGCATGTGATCGGTCGTGCATGGCTTGAGTAAGTCAACCAAGTTCCGGCCAGTGCGCATATCCCGATGATGTAAACTCTGCTGGGCTTCCAGCAGAAGAACGTGCAGGTTCCGGCCAGTGCGCATATCCCGATGATGTAAACTTTGACAGTCTTGGTTTCCCGCGCCTCCAGAGTTCCGGCCAGTGCGCATATCCCGATGATGTAAACTGGCGAGTGGGTGCGCGAGTTGCGTGCGTAGGTTCCGGCCAGTGCGCATAT
>DDKN01000065.1:1253-1454 GCA_002339725.1 Thiobacillus sp. UBA2597 | reverse complement strand
TATCCCGATGATGTAAACTCAACGAGCCCAAGGACCCGCGCCCAGTGCCGTTCCGGCCAGTGCGCATATCCCGATGATGTAAACTCCAGATGTTTCGCGCCAGTCATAGCTGGTCGTTCCGGCCAGTGCGCATATCCCGATGATGTAAACTGGGCCGGTCAAACCTGTACCGCCTCCGAGAGTTCCGGCCAGTGCGCATAT
>DDKN01000065.1:777-916 GCA_002339725.1 Thiobacillus sp. UBA2597 | reverse complement strand
CATATCCCGATGATGTAAACTAAGCGCCGCTGGCGCGCGTTCATTTTTTGTGTTCCGGCCAGTGCGCATATCCCGATGATGTAAACTTCTCCCATCTATCCGCCATATCAGCAAATCCGTTCCGGCCAGTGCGCATATC
>DDKN01000065.1:0-467 GCA_002339725.1 Thiobacillus sp. UBA2597 | reverse complement strand
ATATCCCGATGATGTAAACTCATGGCCGAGCACATCCGTGCCGTCTTCTGGTTCCGGCCAGTGCGCATATCCCGATGATGTAAACTCTTGCGCCAGCTGTTCGACATCCTTCAAGGGTTCCGGCCAGTGCGCATATCCCGATGATGTAAACTCTCGGCTTGCTGTTTTGCAAGCACCTCGGCGTTCCGGCCAGTGCGCATATCCCGATGATGTAAACTTCAATCGCAGCTTTCACATCGCCTTCGTTCGTTCCGGCCAGTGCGCATATCCCGATGATGTAAACTCCGCGCACGACGAGCGCAACCACGTCAATCGTTCCGGCCAGTGCGCATATCCCGATGATGTAAACTCAAAATCACGGCCTACCGAATCGCCGCCTAGTTCCGGCCAGTGCGCATATCCCGATGATGTAAACTATGCGTTGAAAGCGCAATACCGCCCTGGTGGTTCCGGCCAGTGCGCATATC
>DDKN01000062.1:46949-51176 GCA_002339725.1 Thiobacillus sp. UBA2597 | reverse complement strand
AGGGTGTTCACCGCCATCTTGAACACGGCATTGCCCTCCATGCGCATGTAGGCCGCGCCTTGCTTTTTCAGCGAGACGCCGCCGTCGACATAGAGCAGCTGTTCATAGCGGCCATCGGCATGGATGTGGCTGGAGACGATGCCCGGCTGCTCGCTCGCCTGCAGGATGACCGCGCCGGCGCCGTCGCCCCACAGGATGCAGTTGCTGCGGTCGCTGTAATCGGTGATGCGCGACAGGGTCTCGGCGCCGACCACCAGGGCGCATTTGGCCTGACCGCTCTTGATGAAGCTGTCGGCCACGGTCAGGCCGTAGACGAAGCCGCTGCATACCGCCTGCACGTCGAAGGCCGGGGCGCCGTTGCTGATGCCGAGCTTGGCCTGCAGGATGCAGGCGGTGCTGGGGAAGACGCGATCCGGCGTGGTGGTGGCGACGACGATGAGATCGATGGCGCCGGGCTCGATGCCGGCGGCCGCGAGTGCCTGCTTCGCCGCCTCCAGGGCCAGGTCGCTGGTCACCTGGTTATCCGCCACGATATGACGCTCGCGAATGCCGGTGCGCTCGACGATCCACTGATCCGTGGTCTCGACCATCTTCTCCAGGTCGGCATTGCTCAGGATGCGCTCGGGCAGATAGCTGCCGGTACCGATGATGCGCGAATAGGTCACGCGCGCTCTCCTTGTTTTTCTGGCACTTGCTCTTCTGGCATTTGTTCTTCCTGCCCGGCTTCGTCCGACTGGGTCAACGCCCCGATCTGGTCGCCGATGCGACGCAGCAGGCCGCCGCGCACCTCCTCCGCCGCCCGTTCGATCGCCTTGCGGAAGGCATAGGTGTCGGCCGAACCGTGGCTCTTGATCATGATGCCGCGCAGGCCGAGCAGGCTGGCGCCGTTGTAGCGGCGCGGGTCCATGCGCTTCTTGAAGCGCCGGATCACCGGCGTGGCGATCAGGCCGGACAGCTTGGACAGCGGGCCGCGCATGAATTCCTTCTTGAGTTCCTCGGCGATCATCTTGGCCAGGCCCTCCGAGGTCTTGAGCGCCACGTTGCCGACGAAGCCGTCGCACACCACCACGTCGACCGTGCCCTTGTAGATGTCGTCGCCCTCGACGTTGCCGTAGAAGTTGACCCCGCTCGCCTTGAGCAGCTCGGCCGCCCGCTTGACCACCTCGTTGCCCTTGATGTCCTCTTCGCCGATGTTGAGCAGGCCCACCGTGGGCCGCTCCTTGTGTTCGACCGCGGCGACCAGGGCGGCGCCCATCAGGCCGAACTGGCAAAGATGCTCGGCCGTGCAGTCGACGTTGGCGCCCAGGTCCAGGACATAGGTCCAGCCGCCGTTGCGGTTGGGCAGGGTGGTGGCGATGGCCGGGCGTTCGATGCCGGGCAGGGTCTTGAGCACGAAGCGGGACACCGCCATCAGGGCGCCGGTGTTGCCGGCGGATACCCCGGCGTCGGCCTCGCCCCGCTTGACCAGGTCGGCGGTGACCCGCATCGAGGAGTCTTTCTTGCTGCGCAACGCCACGCTGACGGGGTCATCCATGGTGACGACCTCGCTGGCGGGATGGATGCGGAGCCGGGTATCCGGCTCCGTCTTCAGGCTCTTGAGCTCGGCCTCGATGGCCTCACGCAGGCCGACCAGGACGATGTTGACGTCTTGCTGCTGCTGGAGGAAATCGAGTGCGGCCTTGACGGTCACATGAGGGCCGTGATCGCCCCCCATGGCGTCGATTGCGATCGTGACTTCACGCATGGGCGTGAGCAGGCCGGCCCGGCGCGCGAGCCCGCCTGCGAAGAGCGATCAGGCGCCGCTCTTGGGGGTGCCGACCTTGCGGCCGCGGTAGTAGCCGCTCGGGCTGATGTGATGACGCAGATGCACCTCGCCCGTGGTCGGCTCGACCGCGGTGGGCGGGTTGCTCAGAAAATCATGGGCACGGTGCATGCCCCGCTTGGACGGGGACTTTTTATTCTGTTGAACGGCCATTTCCGTTTCTCCTACAAAAAACTGTCGCGCTCAGGCCCGTTCCGGGCATTCGCCTGCCGGGTGCCGGGGCACCATCGGCAGGCCGAGCAAAATTTCATCTTCGACCAAAGCCAGCACGTCCAGCTGCGGCTCGGCCACCAATCCCTCGCACCAGGGGTCGGCCTCTTCCCAGGCCGCCAGCTCCGCCTCGGTGCGGGCCAGCAGCAGAGTGGCATCCATCTCCAGCCGGAACGGGTAAGGTTCCAGACAGCGCTGGCAGACCAGGTGCAACTCCACCTCCACCTGCAGGCGCAGGGAGGGCTTGCGGTTTTCCGGGCCCTGGCCGGTCAGGCGGTAGCGGGCTGCGCCTTCCGCTTTGGCCAGCCGGTCCTGAAGACGCGGCAAACCCACCAGATCGACCGTGCCGGCGAGGCTTTCGCCGGTCCTGGCAAAGCGCAGGGGATCGATCACCGCCTGTTCAGACATAAGCTGATAATGATATTCTTTGGCGCTTCCCTTGTCAAAACCAAATTCGGGCCATTTTTAGCGGAATGATCAAGAAAATCCTGGTTGCCAACCGTGGCGAGATCGCCGTCCGCATCGTCCGGGCCTGCAAGGAGCTGGGCATCAAATCGGTGGCCATCTACACCGATGCCGACCGCCATGCCCTGCACGTGAAAAAGGCAGACCAGGCCTTCAATATCGGCTCCGACCCGGTTTTGGGCTATCTGAATGCCCACAACATCGTCAATCTGGCCGTCGCCTCCGGCTGCGACGCCCTGCACCCCGGTTACGGCTTCCTCTCGGAAAACCCGCTTTTGGCGGAAATCTGCGCCCGCCGCGGCGTGAAGTTCATCGGCCCCTCGCCCCAGGTGATCCGCCAGATGGGCGACAAGATCGAGGCGCGCCGCGCCATGATCAAGGCCGGCATCCCGGTGGTGCCCGGCTCCGACCACAACCTGGAGAACGTCGACGAGGCCCGCGCGCTGGCCAACAAGATCGGCTATCCGGTCATGCTCAAGGCCACCAACGGCGGTGGCGGCCGCGGCATCCGCCGCTGCGACTCCGAGGCCGAGCTGATCAAGAACTACGAGCGCGTGGTGTCCGAGGCGAGCAAGGCCTTCGGCAAGCCCGAGGTGTTCCTGGAAAAGTGCGTGGTCACGCCGAAGCACATCGAGGTCCAGGTCATCGGCGACAGCCACGGCAACACCGTGCACCTGTATGAGCGCGACTGCTCGATCCAGCGGCGCAACCAGAAGCTGATCGAGATCGCCCCCTCGCCCCAGCTGACCGAGGCCCAGCGCGAATACATCGGCAAGCTGGCGGTGCGCGCGGCCAAGGCCGTGGGCTATGTCAACGCCGGCACGGTCGAGTTCCTGCTCGATGCCGACAACCAGTTCTACTTCATGGAGATGAACACCCGGCTGCAGGTGGAGCACACCGTCACCGAGCAGATCACCGGCATCGACATCGTCCAGGAGCAGATCCGCATCGCCGACGGCCTGCCCCTGCAATACAAGCAGGAGGATATCCGCCATCGCGGTTTCGCCATGGAATTCCGCATCAACGCCGAGGATCCGAAGAACGGCTTTCTGCCCAGCTTCGGCCGCGTCACCCGCTACTATGCCCCGGGCGGTCCCGGCGTGCGCACCGACGCCGCCATGTACACCGGCTATGTCATCCCGCCCTATTTCGACTCCATGTGTGCCAAACTCACGGTGTGGAACCTCTCCTGGGAGAGCGTGATCGAGCGCGGGCGCCGGGCCCTGGACGACATGGTGGTCTATGGCGTCAAGACCACCATCCCCTATTACCAGGAGATCCTGAAAAATCCCGAATTCCGCAGCGGCCGCTTCAACACCGGCTTCGTCGAGGCCCATCCGGAGCTGACCGAGTATTCCGTGAAACCCCCGCCGGAACTGGTGGCCGCCACCATTTCCGCCGCGATCGCCGCCCACTTGGGCATGTAACGGGCAAACAGCCATGGCCAAGAAAAAAATCAACGTTACCGAACTGGTTCTGCGTGACGGTCATCAATCGTTGATCGCCACCCGCATGCGCACCGACGACATGCTGCCGATCTGCGGCAAACTCGACAGCGTCGGCTTCTGGTCGCTCGAGGCCTGGGGCGGCGCCACCTTCGACGCCTGCGTCCGTTTCCTCAAGGAAGACCCCTGGGAGCGCCTGCGCAAGTTGCGCCGCGCCCTGCCCAACAGCCGCATCCAGATGCTGCTCAGGGGCCAGAACCTGCTCGGCTACCGGCATTACCCGGA
>DDKN01000062.1:20505-46546 GCA_002339725.1 Thiobacillus sp. UBA2597 | reverse complement strand
GACGCCATGAACGACGTGCGCAACCTGCGCGTGTCGATCGAGGCGGTGAAGGCGGCCGGCAAGCATGCCGAAGGGACCCTCTGCTACACCACCAGCCCGGTGCACGACATCCCTTACTTCGTCGCCATGGCCAAGGAACTGGAAGCCATGGGCTGCGACACCCTGGCGATCAAGGACATGGCCGGCCTGCTCACCCCGTATGCCGCGGTGGACCTGGTCAAGGCGCTCAAGGCCGCCGTGTCGATCCCGATCCACACCCACAGCCACGCCACCTCGGGCCTGGCCAGCATGGTGCACATGAAGGCGGTCGAAGCCGGTGCCAGCATGATCGACACCTGCCTGTCCGCCTTCTCCGAGGGCGCCAGCCATCCCACCACGGAAAGCCTGGTCGCCGCCTTCCAGGGCAGCGACTACGACACCGGCCTCGACCTCGGCCTGCTGCAGGAAATCGCCGCCTACTTCCGCGAGGTGCGTAAAAAATACTGGCAGTTCGAGATGGACTCGAACCAGGTCGACACCCGCATCCTCACCTCGCAGATTCCCGGCGGCATGATCTCCAACCTGGCCAACCAGCTGAAGGAACAGGGCGCGCTCAACCGCATGGACGAGGTGTTCGCCGAGATTCCCCGCGTGCGCGAAGACCTGGGCTTCCCGCCCCTGGTCACGCCCACCTCGCAGATCGTCGGCACCCAGGCCGTGCTCAACGTGCTTACCGGCGAGCGCTACAAGTCGGTCACCAACGAGGTCAAGAACTACCTGCTCGGCCGCTACGGCGCCGCCCCGGGCAAGGTCAACGAAGAGGTGAAGAAGCACGCCGTGGGCAATCAGGAAGTCATTACCTGTCGCCCGGCCGATTTGCTGAGCGATGAGCTGGACAAGCTGCGCACCGAGATCGAAGGCCTGGCCAGGTCGGACGAGGACGTGCTGACCTACGCCATGTTCCCCGACCTCGGCCGCACCTTCCTGCAGGAGCGCGCCGCCGGCAGCCTGACACCGGAGCCGCTGCTGCCGATCGAGGCCAAACACGCCCCGGCCGGCGGCGCCCAGTTCGCCCCCAACGAGTTCAAGGTCACCCTGCACGGCGAGACCTATCACATCCGCATCACCGGCACCGGGCAGGGTGCCGAGGCGGAACGCCCTTTCTACGTGCACGTCGATGGCGTACCGGAAGAGGTGCTGGTCGAGACCCTGAACGAGATCGAGGTCGGCCCGGGCAGCGGCGCCATGCGCAAAAGCAGCAAGAAGGCCCAGGCCGCCACCGCCAAGGACCGGCCCCGGCCCTCGCGCCCCGGCCACGTCACCACCGCCATGCCCGGCACCATCGTCGATGTCCTGGTCAAGACCGGCCAGAAGGTCAGCGCCGGCGACGGCGTGCTGGTGATCGAAGCGATGAAGATGGAAAACGAGATCCAGGCACCGGTCTCCGGCACCGTGGTCGCCATCCACGTCGCCAAGGGCGAGGCGGTGACGCCGGATCAGGTGTTGATCGAGATCCAGCCGGAATAGGCGGGTCGCGAGCAGCCCTTCAATCCACTCGCCAGGCATGACCCTCGTCCTCGCCTCCACCTCGCCCTTTCGCCGCGAACTGCTCGGCCGTCTGGGCGTGCCGTTCGAGGTGGCCGCGCCGGCGGTCGACGAGACCCCCTTGCCCGGCGAAAAACCGGACGACACCGCCCAGCGCCTGTCGCTGCTGAAGGCCCAGGCCGTGGCGGCGAAGTTCCCCGATGCCCTGATCATCGGCTCCGACCAGGTCGCCCTGCTCGAAGGCGAGCAACTGGGCAAGCCGGGCACGCACGACAAGGCCGTCGAGCAACTCAAGCGCATGCGCGGCAAGGCGCTGGAGTTCCACACCGCGCTGACCCTGCTCAATGCCAAGACCGGCAGGGTGCAGACCGCCAACGTGCCGGTGCGCCTGGTGATGCGCAACTACACCGACGCCCAGATCGAGGCCTATCTGCGCAAGGATCAGCCCTACAACTGCTGCGGCAGCGCCAAGAGCGAATCGCTCGGCATCGCACTGATTGCGCGCTTCGAGACGGAAGACCCGACCGCCCTGGTCGGCCTGCCGCTGATCAAGCTGACCGAGATGCTGGCCAACGAGGGCCTGGATGTGCTGACCTACCGCCCCTCCCCCTCCGGGGGAGGGGCTGGGGGTGAGGGAGGCCGTTAGCTTCTGGCGACCATGCTTGCCTCGCCTGACGCCTTTTTTTCACCCCCAGCCCCTCTGATAATGCCCCTAGCCTGCGGTATCCCGGAGGGAGAGGGGGAAAATTCATGATCGGTACGCTTTATCTCATTCCGACGCCGCTCGGCGCGACGGAACTCGATGTCGTCCTGCCCGAAGCCACCCGCCGCATCGCGGCGAGTCTGACCACCTTCGTGGTCGAACACCCCAAGACCGCGCGCGCCTTCCTGAAGCAGGTCGGCACCGCCCTGCCGCTGCAGCAGCTCACCCTGCTGGAACTGAACGAACACACCAGGCCGGCCGAGCTCAAGGCCCTGCTCGCGCCGCTGCTGGCCGGCACCGATGTCGGCCTGATCTCCGAGGCCGGCTGCCCGGCGGTGGCCGATCCCGGCGCCGATCTGGTGCGCCTGGCGCATCAACACGGCATTCGGGTCAAACCGCTCACCGGTCCCTCTTCCATCCTGCTCGCCCTCATGGGCTCGGGCCTGGTCGGTCAGCGCTTCGCCTTTCACGGTTATCTGCCGGCAAGGCCGGAGGAGCGCCAACAGGCCCTGCGCGAACTGGAGAAACGGGCGGAGCGGGACGACGCGGCCCAGGCCTTCATCGAGACGCCCTATCGCAACAGCGCCATGCTCGACAGCATCCTCGCCACCTGCCGCGACGACACCTGGCTCTGCCTGGCCTGCGACCTGACCCTGGCCAGCGAACGGGTGCAAAGCCGGCGCGTGGCCGACTGGCGCGGCCAGCTGCCCGAGGTCGAGCGCCGGCCCTGCGTGTTCCTGCTCTGGCGGCAGCGGTGAAGCAGCACCTGCTGGACTGGGCCCGCCGTCTCAAGGTTCAGGCCCTCACCCTCTGGTTCGCCGCCCGCCACCCGGCCACACCCTGGTATGCAAAAGCCCTGGCCGCGTGCGCCGCAGCCTATGCCTTCAGCCCGATCGACCTGATCCCGGATTTCATCCCGGTGCTGGGCTATCTGGACGATGCCCTGTTGCTGCCGCTGTTGATCCTGATCGCCATCCGGCTGATTCCCAAGCCGGTCTGGGCCGAATGCCAGGAACGGGCCCGGCGGCAGGCCGCGCATCCGGTCAGCCGGGCCGCGGCCGGCGTGATCGCTTTGATCTGGCTGGGGTTGCTGGCGCTGACCGGCTGGCTGATCGCCCGCTAAGGCGGCTCAGGCCGGGAAGACACCGGTCGAGAGATAACGGTCGCCGCGGTCACACACGATGGAGACGATGACCGCGTTCTGCACTTCCCTGGAGAGCTGCAAGGCCGCCCACAGGGCACCGCCGGAGGAGATGCCGGCGAAGATGCCTTCCTCGCGCGCGAGCCGTCGCGTCGTTTCTTCGGCGTCCTGCTGGCTCACGTAGATCATGCGGTCCACCCGGGAGAAGTCGCAGATCTTCGGCAGGTATGCCTCCGGCCATTTGCGGATGCCGGGGATCTGTGCCCCCTCCTCAGGCTGCACCCCGATGATCTGGATTTGCGGGTTCTGCTCTTTGAAGAACCTCGAGCAGCCCATGATGGTGCCGGTGGTGCCCATGCTGGAGACGAAGTGGGTGACGCGGCCCTCGGTGTCGCGCCAGATCTCCGGCGCGGTGCCCTCGTAGTGGGCGATCGGGTTGTCCGGGTTGGCAAACTGGTCGAGCATCACGCCGCGACCTTCGGCCACCATCTTGTCAGCCAGGTCGCGCGCCGCCTCCATGCCGCCCGCCTGAGGGGTGAGCACGATCTCGGCGCCGTAGGCGCGCATGGTCTGGCGCCGCTCGATCGAGAGGTGCTCGGGCATGATCAACACCATCCGGTAGCCGCGAATGGCGGCGGCCATGGCCAGGGCGATGCCGGTGTTGCCGCTGGTGGCCTCGATCAGGGTGTCGCCCGGGCGGATCTCGCCGCGCGCCTCGGCCCGCCTGATCATGGACAATGCCGGCCGGTCCTTCACCGAGCCAGCCGGGTTGTTGCCCTCCAGCTTGACCAGCACCACATTGGAGGTCGCGCCCGGCAGCTTCTTCAGGCGCACCAGGGGCGTGTTGCCGACGAAGTCCTCGATGGTTTTGTCCATGCTTCAGTCCGACCCGAACAGATCGCGGCTGTAAACCTTGTCGACCACGTCCCGAATCTCGTCGGTGATGCGGTTGGCCACGATGACATCGGCCTCGCGCTTGAACTGGGCCAGGTCGTTGACCACGCGCGAATGGTAGAACTCGCTCTCCTGCAGCACCGGTTCGTAGACGATGACCTCGATGCCCTTGGCCTTGATCCGCTTCATGATGCCCTGGATGCTGGAAGCCCGGAAATTGTCCGAACCGGCCTTCATGATCAGACGGTAGATGCCCACCACGTTGGGGTTCTTGCGGATGATGGCATCGGCGATGAAATCCTTGCGCGTGGTATTGGCCTCGACGATGGCATGGATCAGGTTTTGCGGCACGTCGCGGTAGTTGGCCAAAAGCTGCTTGGTATCTTTCGGCAGACAGTAACCGCCATAGCCGAAGGACGGGTTGTTGTAATGGCTGCCGATGCGCGGGTCGAGACAGACCCCTTCGATGATCTGCCGGGTATCCAGGCCGTGGGTGGCGGCATAGGTATCGAGTTCGTTGAAGTAGGCCACGCGCATGGCGAGATAGGTATTGGCAAACAGCTTGATCGCCTCCGCCTCGGTGGCATCGGTGAACAGCACCGGGATGTCGGGCTTCAAGGCGCCCTGCTTCAAAAGATTGGCGAAGGTCTCGGCGCGCTGCGAGCGTTCTCCCACCACAATGCGCGAGGGATACAGGTTGTCATACAGGGCGCGTCCCTCGCGCAGGAATTCGGGCGAAAAAATAATATTATCGCATTGATAATGCGCCCTCACCTTTTCGGTGTAACCCACCGGCACGGTGGACTTGATCACCATCACCGCCTGGGGGTTGATCGCGATGACGTCTCGGATCACCACTTCGACCGATTGGGTGTTGAAGTAATTGGTCTCGGGGTCATAGTCGGTCGGCGTGGCGATGATCACGAAATCCGCCCCCTCGTAGGCGTCGTGCTTGTCGAGAGTGGCGCGGAAATTGAGCGGCTTGTGCTTGAGATAATCCTCGATCTCGGCATCGACGATGGGCGACTCTTTGCGGTTCAGCATCGCCACCTTCTCGGGCACGATGTCGAGCGCGACCACTTCATTGTGTTGGGCCAGCAGGATGGCATTGGACAGGCCGACGTAGCCGGTACCGGCAATGGCGATCTTCATGAGCGATTCACTCCAGCAATCTCGGTATTGATGGTATTCAGCACGGCCACCGGGTCGGCCGCCTGCGTGATCGGCCGGCCGACCACCAGGTAATCGGCGCCGGCCTCAATGGCGCGGGCCGGGGTCATGATCCGGCTCTGGTCATCCTGCTGCGCGCCGGCGGGGCGGATGCCCGGCGTGACCAGCACAAAGGCCTGCCCCAACTCGGCGCGCAGCCTGGCGGCCTCCTGAGCCGAACAGACCACGCCGTCGAGGCCGGCCGCATGCGCCAGCCGGGCCAGGCGGCTGACCTGTTCCTGCGGTGCATCGAGGACACCGATGGCACGCAGCTCGTCGGCATCCATGCTGGTGAGCACGGTCACCGCGATCAGTTTGGGCCGCTTGGCCAGGCCTTCCAGTGCCTCGCGCGCCGCCCGCATCATCTTGAGGCCGCCTGAGGCATGGACGTTGATGAGCCAGACGCCGAGGGCTGCCGCGCTCTTGCAGGCCTGGGCCACGGTGTTCGGGATGTCGTGGAATTTCAGGTCGAGAAAGACATCGAAGCCGCGGCCGACCAACTGCTCGACCAGACGCGGCCCTTCGGCCACGAACAACTCCTTGCCGACCTTGAGCCGGCACAGGGCAGGATCGACCCGGGCGGCGAAGTCGAGCGCCGGCTTGGCCTGGGGATAGTCGAGGGCAACGATGACGCGCGGCTCTGCCTGCCGCCGGCCCGGCTCAATGCTCATGGTCGACCTTCTCGGGCGGGATGCTGTCCCAGGACGCGCAGGCCGGGCACTGCCAGAAGAACTGGCGCGCCTTGAAGCCGCAGCGGCCGCACTGGTAATGCGAGGTACGGCTCACCTGACGGTGCACCAGATCCTGGGCCAGACGCATTTCCAGGTCGGCCGTTTCACCCCCGATGCTGCGTGCCTGGAGATAATCGTCCAACACGCGCAGGTTCGGCGTGCGCTTGAGGGCCTCCGCCGCCAGCTCGCGCGCCTCGTCCCAGCCGCGCTGCTCGACCAGGATATTGAACACGCTGTGGAACAGATCGGCGCTGGGATAGCGCTCGAGATAGGCCCTGAGCAATTGCAGGCCCTGGTCGCCCTGGCCCTGGCGCTTGTAGGCCTGATACAAACGGTCGGCCACGATCGGCAGGTAGGCCGGGTTCTGATTTTCCACCTGGCGCCAGGCCTCGATCGCGGCGGCATCGTTGCCGGCCCGGGCCTCCAGATCGCCCAGCTGGATGCTGGCCCGCACCGACTTGCGGTGCTTGGCCAGGGCGGTGTTCAGGCTGGCGCGCGCCGCGGCCAAGTCCTGGTGCAGCAGGGCATTCAGGGCCAGTTCGCAGTGATAGTGTGCCGTCTCGGCATTCTGGGCTGGCAGGCCGGAACGCTCAAGTTCCTCGGCCATGGCGATCGCCTGCTGCCATTCCTTCTCCAGCACGTAGATCTCCAGCAGATGCTGGCGGGCATCCAGCCCGCGCGGGCCATCCTGCAGCTTTTTGAAGATGTCCTCGGCCCGATCGAGCAGCCCCGCCTTGAGATAATCGAGGCCCAGCTCGAACAGGGCGCGCTGGCGTTGCTCCTGATTCAGATCGGCCCGGTCGACCAGATTCTGGTGCATGCGGATGGCACGGTCGAGCTCGCCCCGCTTGCGAAACAGGGCACCCAGCGCGTAATGCAATTCCAGGGTGTCGGCATCGACCTTGGCCACCTCGACGAAGGCCTCGATCGCGCGATCGGGCTGCTCATTGAGCAGATAGTTCAGGCCCTGGAAATAGGAGGCCGGTACCGCGCGCGATTCCCGCAGGAGATGCCGGATATCGACCCGGGCGGCGACCCAGCCAAGGGCGAAAAACAGGGGCAACACCAAAAGGTGCCAGGCCTCAAGCTCCATCGATTCTTTATCCTTGTTTCTCCGTTGCCTGCTGGGTCTTGCGCAGCGCCGCCAATTCCCTGCCCTGGCGCCAGCGCTGGCCGATGCCGATCAACAGCCCGAGCAGCAGGCCCAGCGCGAAGAAGACGAACAGCATCAGGACCAGGGGCGCGCGCCACTCCAGGCCGAGCAGGTAACGCAATGACACGGTATCGCTATTCATTGCGGCGAAACTCAGCAAAAACAGGAACAAGACGATTCTTGCGGCCCAGGCCAGGTAATGCATGCAGCCCCCTCACGAACACGTCATTGTAGCGGTTCGGCCACTACAAAAAAAAGCGACGCCGCAGAAACGGCGCCGCTTCGGGACTGACATTGGACCATCAGGACTTGTAATCGACCCGGTCGCGCAGTTCCTTGCCGGCCTTGAAATGAGGCACATGCTTGCCGGCGACGTGCACCTTGGCTCCGGTTTTCGGGTTGCGACCGATCCGCGGTGGCCGGTAGTTCAGGCTGAAACTGCCGAAGCCGCGGATCTCGATGCGCTCACCGGCCACCAGGCTGTCGACCATCGCGTCGATGATCGCCTTGACGGCCAGTTCGGCATCGGTCGCCACCAGATGCGGATGGCGCTCCGCCAGTCGGGTGATCAACTCCGACTTGGTCATGCTGGCGCCTTGGATCAAGACTCGCTGTTCTTGTTGTCGAGCTTGGCCTTGAGCAGGGCACCCAGGTTGGTGGTGCCGGTGCTGGCGGCCTGCTCGCTCGCCATGCGCGACAGCGCATCGGCTTGATCGGCAGCGTCCTTGGCCTTGATCGAGAGGTTGATCTGACGGTTCTTGCGATCGACGTTGATGATCATCACCTCGATCGTATCGCCTTCCTTCAGGTGGGTGCGGATGTCCTCGACCCGGTCACGCGACACCTCGGAGGCACGCAGATAGCCCTCGACATCGTCGGCCAGCTGGATCACGGCGCCCTTGGCATCCATCGACTTCACGGTGCCGGTGACGATGCTGCCCTTGTCGTGGGTCGAGATGTAGGAGGTGAAGGGGTCGCCCTCGAGCTGCTTGACGCCGAGGGAGATCCGCTCCTTCTCGACATCGATGGCCAGCACCACGGCCTCGATCTCCTCGCCCTTCTTGTAGTCGCGCAGGGCCTCTTCGCCGCTCTTGTTCCAGGACAGGTCGGACAGGTGGACCAGGCCGTCGATGCCGCCGGGCAGGCCGATGAAGATGCCGAAGTCGGTGATCGACTTGATCTGGCCCGACACCTTGTCGCCCTTCTTGTGGTTCATGGCGAAATCTTCCCAGGGGTTGGGCTTGCACTGCTTCATGCCCAGGGAGATGCGGCGGCGGTCCTCGTCGATCTCCAGCACCATCACCTCGACCTCGTCGCCCAGGGCCACGACCTTGGAGGGGTTGACGTTCTTGTTGGTCCAGTCCATCTCGGACACGTGGACCAGACCCTCGATGCCCGGCTCGATCTCGACGAAGGCGCCGTACTCGGTGAGGTTGGCGACCTTGCCGAACATGCGGGTGCCCGGGGGATAGCGGCGCGACAGGCCGACCCAGGGATCTTCGCCCAGCTGCTTCATACCCAGGGAAACGCGGTTCTTCTCCTGGTCGAACTTGAGCACCACGGCGGTGACCTCGTCACCGACGTTGACCACCTCGGACGGATGCTTGACCCGGCGCCAGGCCAGGTCGGTGATGTGCAGCAGGCCGTCGATGCCGCCCAGGTCGACGAAGGCGCCGTACTCGGTGATGTTCTTGACGATGCCCTTGACCACGGCGCCCTCTTTCAGGTTCTCCAGCAGGGCCTGACGCTCGGCGCCCATGCTCTGCTCGAGCACCGCCTTGCGCGAGACCACGACGTTGTTGCGCTTGCGGTCGAGCTTGATGACCTTGAACTCGGCCTCTTTGCCCTCGTAGGGGGTGGTGTCCTTGACCGGACGCACATCGACCAGGGAGCCGGGCAGGAAGGCGCGGATGCCGTTGCACATGACGGTCAGACCGCCCTTGACCTTGCCCTGGATCAGGCCCTTGACGATGCGGCCTTCCTGCATGGCGGACTCGAGGTCGAGCCAGGCGGCCAGGCGCTTGGCGCGGTCGCGCGACAGCTTGGTCGAGCCATAGCCGTCTTCCAGCGATTCAATGGCGACGGGAACGAAATCGCCCACCTTGACTTCCACTTCGCCGCGGTCGTTCTTGAATTCCTCGACGGGGATCAGGCTCTCGGACTTGAGGCCGGCGTTGACGGTGACGAAGTTGTCGTCGATCCCCACCACCTCGGCGGTGATCACCTCGCCGACGCGCATTTCCTGGCGGGCGATGCTCTCTTCGAACAGGGCGGCAAAACTCTCTTTGGGGGCTTGGGTGGAAGTTGCAGTTGCAGTGGACATGGAAAAAGGAACCTAAACAATAACCGTGTCGCCACGGGGCAATTAAAAAAACAAAACCCGAAGGACCGGGGCTTACCCCCCTTGGGCCTTCGGGGCCTGATTGGCCAGCGCCTGGCTATATAAATCGAGCACCGCTTGCACGACCGCTTCGATGGTCATGCCGGTGGTGTCGATCAGCACGGCGTCCGGCGCATGCTGCAGGGGCGCGGCGGAGCGGGCGGCATCGCGCGCGTCCCGTTCCTGCAGGTCCTGCAGAATCTGCGCAAAGTTAGCACAGAAACCTTTTTCAATCAACTGTTTATACCGACGCCGGGCCCGCTCCTCGGCGCTGGCGGTCAGGTACACCTTCACCAGGGCGTCCGGGAACACCACGCTGCCCATGTCGCGGCCGTCGGTGGCCAGGCCCGGCGGTTGGCGGAAGGCGCGCTGGCGGGCGAGCAGGGCCTCGCGCAGCCGGGGCAGCACGGCGATGGTCGAGGCGGCCCGGCCAGCGGCCTCGCTGCGGATGGCATCGCCTACCGGCCGGCCGTCGAGATAGACCTCGGTCCCATCGAAGCGCAAATCGAGGCGGCCGGCCAGTTCGACCAGGGCCGGCTCGTCGGCCAGATCGATCCGGTTCTGCTGGGCGGCGTAGGCAGTCACCCGGTAGATGGCCCCGCTGTCGAGATAATGAAAGCCCAGACGCTGGGCAACGATGGCGGCGATGGTGCCCTTGCCGGAGGCGGAAGGGCCGTCGATGGCGATGACAGGTATGGACATGTTTTTCCGAAGACTCAGGCGGCGATCGAGGCCAGGGCGTCCCAGTAGCCGGGAAAGGTCTTGTTCACGCACTTGGGATCGTTGATGCGGATCGGCACGCCGGCGATGCTGATGAGCGAGAAGCACATCGCCATGCGGTGATCGTCGTAGGTGTCGATGGCGGCATGCTCGATCAGCTTGGCCGGCGGCGTGATCTTGATGTAGTCGGCGCCCTCCTCCACCGTGGCGCCCAATTTGCGCAGCTCGGTGGCCATGGCGGCGATGCGGTCGGTCTCCTTCACCCGCCAGGAGGCGATGTTGGTCAGCGTCGTGGTGCCGTCGGCGAACAGGGCGAGGATGGCCAGGGTCATCGCGGCATCCGGGATGTGGTTGCAGTCGAGTTCCAAGGCATGCAGCTTGTCGGCGCAGCCCAGACGGCATTCAATCCAGTTCGGGCCGAAGCCGATCTCGGCCCCCATGCGGGCCAGGGCCTCGGCGAAGCGGACATCGCCCTGGATGCTGTTGCGCCCCACCCCTTCGACCCGCACCGGGCCGTGGCCGATGGCGCCGGCGGCGAGGAAATACGAGGCCGAGGAGGCATCGCCCTCGACCTGGATGCTGCCCGGGCTGTGATAGGTGGCGGCCGGCACGCTGAAGCGCTGCCAGCCCTCGCGTTTCACCTCGATGCCGAAGCGCTGCATCAGGTTCAGGGTGATCTCGACATAGGGCTTGGAGATCAGTTCACCTTCCACCTCGATCACCACCTCGCGTCCAAGCAGGGGGGCGGACAGCAGCAAGCCGGTCAGATATTGGCTGGAGACGTTGCCGCGCACCTTGACCCGGTTGGCCGTGGTCTGGGCCAGCGGCCGGATCTCCAGGGGCGGGAAGCCGGTATTGCCGACATAGCGGATGTCGGCCCCGAGCTGGCGCAGGGCATCGACCAGATCGCCGATCGGCCGCTCGTGCATGCGCGGCACCCCGGTCAGGGTGTAATGGCCGTTGGCCAGGGCGCAGGCGGCGGTCAGGCTGCGAAAGGCGGTGCCGGCATTGCCCAGAAAGAGGTCGGCCTCCTTCACCGGGAAGGCCCCGCCCACGCCCTCGACCCGGTAGTCGTCGCTGTCCGGCTGCCGGGTCCAGTTGACGCCCAGGCGCTTCAAGGCCTCCAGCATCACCCGGGTGTCGTCCGAATCGAGCAGGGCCTTGACCTCGGTCGTCCCCTGGGCCAGGGCGGCAAGCAGCAGGATGCGGTTGGAAATGCTTTTCGAGCCTGGCAGCTTGACGCTGCCGCGGGCGCCGCGCGCGGCGGGCAGATCGATGAATTCGCTCATGATGGGTTTGGCTTCCAATCTTTGCGGACCTGGCTCGCGCGCTGGAAGATGGCTTCCAGCCCTGCCGCGTCGCCGCGGGCGAGCAGGCCGCGAATCAGTTCCAATTCAGCGATGTAGGCATCGAGCTCGGCCAGCAAGGCCTCGCGATTGGCCAGGGCAATGTCGCGCCACATCTCGGGATGGCTGGCGGCGATGCGGGTGAAATCGCGGAAACCACCGCCGGCGTAACGGAAATAGGTATCGGCCTCGCTGCGGCCCGCCAGGTCGTCGACCAGGGCGAAGGCGGCCAGATGCGGCAGGTGGCTCACCGCGGCGAAGATGCGATCATGCGTCTCGGGGCTCATCTGCGCCACCTCGGCGCCACAGGCCCGCCACAGCGCGGCCACGCGCTCGATGGCCGCCGGGGTGTTTTCCGCCAGCGGCGTCAACACCACCTGACGCCCTTGGTAGAGATCAGCCCGCGCCGCCGTCACCCCGCTGTGCTCGGCACCGGCAATCGGGTGACCCGGCACGAACCGGCCAAGCGCGCCATCCAATGCGGCGCGCGCCGCGGCGACCACATCCTGTTTGGTGCTGCCGGCATCGGTGATGAGGCACCCCTCCGGCAGGTGCGGCGCGATCTCGCGCAGCACCCCGGGCATGGAACCTACCGGCAGCGCCAGCAGCACCAGATCGGCGCCGCCCACCGCCGCGCCCGCGGAATCGGCCACCGCGTCGATCACGCCCAGCTTGAGCGCCTCGCGCAGATTGGCCGAGCTGCGCCCCACCCCGACGATATGGCGCACCTGACCGGCCTGGCGCAGGGCCAGGGCGAAGGAGCCGCCGATCAGGCCGACCCCGATGATGACCAGGCGTTCAATCACTCGGCCAGCACCTCCTGCAATGCCGCCAGGCAGCGCGCGTTCTGCTCGGGCAGGCCGATGGAGATGCGCAGATAGTCCGGCATGCCGTAATTGGCCACTGGCCGCACGATCACGCCCTTTTTCAAGAGACCCTGGAAGACCTTGCCCGCCTCGCCCACCCTGACCGCGACGAAGTTGCCCCAGGACGGGATGTAGTCCAGGCCCAGGCGCTCGAAGCCTGCGGTCAACTGGGCCCGGCCGGCATCGTTCACCCGCTTGGATTCGGCCAGGAAGGCGTGATCGTCCAGGGCGGCGGCGGCGGCCTTCAAGGCCAGGCTGTTGACGTTGAACGGCTGACGCACCCGGTTCAGAAGATCGGCCACCTCGGGCTGGGCCAGGGCGAAACCGACGCGCAGACCGGCCAGGCCGTAGGCCTTGGAGAAGGTGCGGCTGATCAGCAGATTGGGAAACGCTTTGAGCCAGTCGAGCGAAGGCGTGCGCCTGGCCTCCGGCAGGAACTCGACATAGGCCTCGTCCAGCACCACCAGCACCTCGGCCGGCACCGCCTCGAGGAAACCCCGGAGTTCCTCGGCGCCGAGCAAGGTTCCGGTGGGGTTGTTCGGATTGGCGATGAAGACGATGCGGGTGTCGGGCCGGAGTGCCGCCCGCATGGCGCCAAGGTCGTGGCCGAAGTGCTTCGCCTTGGCCTCGATGCCTGTCGCACCGCAGGCCTGGGTGACCAGGGGATAGACGGCGAAGGCGTGCTGGGCATAGACCGCGCTGGTGCCTGGCGTGAGCAGGGCGCGCGCGGCCAGTTCCAGCACGTCGTTGGAGCCGTTGCCCAGCACGATCTGATCGAGACCGACGCCGTACTTGCGGGCGATGGCGCTCTTCAGCTCGTAGCCGTTGCCGTCCGGGTAGAGGGCCAGCGCGTCGAGGCTGCCGGCAATGGCCGCGCGCGCCTTGGGTGACACGCCGAGGGGATTCTCGTTGGAGGCGAGCTTGACGATGTCGGCCTCGGCCAACCCCATTTCGCGCGCGAGTTCGGCGATCGGCTTGCCCGGCTGATAGGGCGCAATGGCACGGATGTGGTCGGGTGCGATCATGGCGTTCGGTTCAGATTCAATTTACCGCGAAGGATGCGAAGGTCACGAAGAAAAAAACCGGAAGGCGATACCCATGCCAAGCGATATGCCGAGTGGCCCTCTTTGTGTGTCCAGACGAACATTGCGCGTCGCGTCCTTTGCGGTGATCGGTTTTCCGATGTCAAACGGCAACCGGGTAGGAGCCCAGCACCTTGAACAGGGTGGCATTGGCCCGCACGCGCTCGAGCACCGCGGCCACCCGTTCATCGCTGCGGTGGCCATCGATATCGATGAAGAAGACATACTCCCAGGCGCCGCTCCTGGCCGGGCGCGATTCCAGCCGGTTGAGGCCGATGCCCGCCTCGGAAAAAGGCGCAATCAGGTCGAGCAACGCACCCGGCCGGTTTTGCGCCGAGAGCACGAGTGAGGTCTTGTCCCGGCCGGAAGGCGCGGCATCCGCCTGCCCCAGCACCAGAAAGCGGGTGGTATTGCCCGGCTCGTCCTCGATATCGCGTGCCACGATGGTGAGGCCATAACGTTCCGCGGCGACCTCGCCCGCCACGGCGGCCGCCTTGGTATCCTGCGCCGCCTGGCGCGCGGCCTCGGCATTGCTCACCACGGGGATGCGCTCGGCATGCGGCAGATGCCGGCTCAGCCACTCATGGCACTGGGCCAGCGACTGGGCATGGGAATACACCCGCTCGATGCCGGTCAGATCGCCGTCCGCCGCGCCGGCGTGACGCATCAGGTGCTGACGCACCCGCAGCATGACCTCGCCGCAGATCTTGAGCGGCGTCTGCATCAGCAGATCGAGGGTGCGGCTGACCGCGCCCTCGGTCGAGTTCTCCACCGGCACCACGCCGTAGCCGGCCTCGCCCCGCTCGACCTGACGGAATACCTCGTCGATCGATTCGGCCGGCAGACGCTCGACCGCATGACCGAACTGCTTGATCACGGCGGCCTCGGAGAAGGTGCCCTCGGGGCCGAGGAAGGCGACGGTCAGACTGCGCTCCAGGGCACGACAGGCCGACATCACTTCCTGGAAAAGTCGGCGCACCGCCTCGTTCGGCAGGGGGCCGGGGTTGGCCTCCATCAGCCGGCGCAGCACCTGGGCCTCGCGCTCCGGCCGGTAGATCAGCGAGCCCCCCTTCACATGGCCCACCGCCTGGGCCAGTTTGGCGCGCTCGTTGAGCAATTGAAGGATGCGTTCGTCCAGCGCATCGATCTGGGCCCGCAGTTGTTCGAGGGTTTTTTCCATTCAAGTCACCGGCAGGTAACGCACCCTGAGCACACCCTCGATCCGGGCCAGGGCCTGAAGCACGGCCTCCGGTACCGCGCTGTCGACATCGACCAGGGTATAGGCCAGGTCGCCCTTGGATTTGTTCAGCATGTTGTGGATGTTGAGCCCGGCCCCGGCCAGCGTGGTCGAGATCTGCCCCAGCATGTTGGGCACATTGGCGTTGGCGATGGCCAGACGCCAGTTCGATTCGCGCGGCATGTTGATGTTGGGGAAATTGACCGAGTTGAGGATGTTGCCGTGTTCCAGGTAGTCGACCAGTTGCTCCACCGCCATCACGGCGCAGTTCTCCTCGGCCTCCTCGGTCGAGGCGCCCAGATGCGGCAGGGCCACGAAGCGCGGATGTTGCTTCAAAAGGTTGCTCGGAAAATCGCAAACATAGGCGTGCAACCGGCCCCGCTGCAGACCGGCCAGCACCGCCGGTTCGCTCACGATGCCGTCGCGCGCGAAGTTGAGCAGCACCGTGCCTTCACGCATCAATTCGATACGCTCGGCATTGATCAGTTCGCGCGTGGCGGGCAGCAAGGGCACGTGCAGGCTGATGAAATCGGCCTGTCTGACCAGTTCCTCGACGCTGCCTGCCTTCTTCACCTGGGAGGGCAGACGCCAGGCCGCCTCGACCGTGATCTCCGGATCGAAGCCGATCACGTTCATGCCCAGCCGGATGGCGGCATCGGCCACCAGCGAGCCAATGGCGCCCAACCCGATCACACCCAGGGTGCGTCCCGGCAATTCGTGGCCGACGAACTGCTTCTTGCCCGCCTCGATCTGCTCGTGCAAGGACGCATCATCACCGACCAGACTGTCGACGAAGCGCAGGGCCGGCACCAGGTTGCGCGCGCCCATCAACATGCCGGCGATCACCAGTTCCTTCACCGCATTGGCGTTCGCCCCCGGCGCGTTGAACACCACCACGCCGCGCTCGGACAGCCTTTTCACCGGGATGTTGTTGGTGCCGGCCCCGGCCCGGCCGATGCCGAGCACGCTGCCCGGGATCTCCATCTCGTGCATATTGTGCGAGCGGACCAGAATGCCATCCGGCTCGGTCACATCGTTGCCGACAACATAGCTTGCGGGCAGGCGCGCCAGCCCCTTCCGGGAGATGGCATTGAGCGTCAGGATGCGCCAGGCCTTGCTGCTCATGACAACACCACCTTATTCGAATCCCGGCCGGCTCGATTCATCATGAGCGCTCCCTCTCCCCTGCCCTCTGTGGGCCTGCTGCCCATCCCTCGCTTCGCTCGGGACCGCCACTGCGTGGCGTCCTGCGCCCTGCGGGCTGGTCCCCCAGGCGGGCGAGCACTCTAAAGGGCATAAAGGGGACGTCGTGTCGCTTGGCGACGTTGTTTTAACCATGCTGCCGTTCAAAGTCCTTCATGTAATCGACCAGCGCCTGCACGCCCTCGATTGGCATGGCGTTGTAGATCGAGGCGCGCATGCCGCCGACCGAACGATGGCCCTTCAGCTGCAGCAGGCCGCGCGCCTTGGCGCCCTTGAGAAATTCCTCGTCGAGCGCAGCATCTTTCAGGGTGAACGGCACGTTCATGCGCGAGCGATTGTCTTTTGCCGTGGGGCAGTGATAGAAATCGGTCGCATCCAGATAATCGTAGAGAATGCCGGCCTTGGCGATGTTGTGCTGCTCCATCGCCTTGAGCCCACCCCGGGCCTTGAGCCATTTGAACACCAGGCCGGCCATGTAGATGGCGAAGGTCGGCGGCGTGTTGTACATCGACTCGTTGTCGGCGTGGATCCTGTAATCGAACATGGTCGGGGTGCCGGGCAGGGTCTGGCCGATCAGGTCCTCGCGCACGATGACGATGGTGAGGCCGGCCGGGCCGATGTTCTTCTGGGCACCGGCGTAGATCAGGCCGTAGCGGCTGACGTCCATCGGGCGCGACAGGATGGTGGACGACATGTCGGCCACCAGGGGCACGTCGCCGGTGTCCGGGGTCCAGAAGATCTCGACCCCACCGATGGTCTCGTTCGGGGTGTAATGGACATAGGCCGCATCCGGATCGAGCCGCCACTGGTCCTGGGTCGGGGCGTAGCTGAAGTTCCTGTCCTCGCTCGAGGCGACGACGTTGACCCCGCCGTATCGCTTGGCCTCCTTGATCGCCTTCTTCGACCATTCGCCGGTATTGAGATAGTCGGCCGATTTCCTGCCGCGCAGCAGGTTCATCGGCACCATGGCGAACTGGCTCGAGGCACCGCCCTGCAGGAACAGGACCTTGTAGTTGGCCGGGATGCCCATCAGCTCGCGCAGATCGGCCTCGGCCTGGGCGGCGATGCCCATGAACTCCTTGCCGCGATGGCTCATCTCCATCACCGACATGCCGCAGCCCTGCCAGTTGACCAACTCGTCGCGCGCCTGTTCCAGCACTTCCCGGGGCAGCACCGCGGGGCCGGCGCTGAAGTTGTAGATGCGTTCCATACTGACCTTTCTGCCTTGGTTGACGCTCAATAGGCCGTGGCGCCGCGCCGTGCGCGCGGTGCGGGCTGCTCCATGGCCTGCACGATTTCCAGTTGGGCCAGCTTCCGGGCGTCGGTCTCGCCGTTGACGTTGACGATGGCCAGTTTGCCCTGACCCTGCTTGAGATCGTCGCGAAAATCGTAGACCGCGCCGACCACGATGAGCTCGCCGCTGATCACCTTCGGTTCGAATTTGGCCATGGCGTATTTGACCTGGTTGTGCACGTTGAGCAGCACGCTGTTGATGCCGGCCTCGCCCTTGGGCACCTGCAGGGTATCCAGCTCGTTGCGGATCGGGCCCGACTCGGCGCTGTAGTCGCCGGCCGCCGCCTGGATCGCGCCGCAGGCGGAATGGCCGATGATCAGCAGCACCGGGGTATGCAGATGGTTCACACCATACTCGACCGAGCCTTCGGCGGTGGCGATCTGGTTGCCGATGTTGCGCACCATGAACAGGTCGCCGTCCGGCGTGGCGTCGAAGGCATGGCTGTGCACCCGGGAATCGGCGCAGGTGACCACGGTGGCACGCGGGCGCTGGCCCTGGACCAGGGGTTTGAAGTAGGCCGGCTTGTGCGTGCGCATGAAGTTGCGGTTGTCCTGGCCCAGGTTCTGCATCAGGCCGCGCGCATCGGCGTTCAGATGCTTGGGCCCCAGACTGGCGGCATATTCGCGCAGCACCTCTTTGACCATCTGGCGCAGGCGCTCCTTCTCGGCATCGCCCTGCGCCGGCATATCGGCCGCCCAGGCCGGCGCCAGCAGCAGCAGGGCCAGCAGCGGCCAAATCCCCTGTTTCATGCGCTCCCCTTTCCGGCCAAGGCTTGGCCTACCCGCAGAAGGCGGCATTTTAACCAAATTCGGGCGTGAACGACGCCTGCCGCTCAGTCACGGCCGGAACGCCAGATGGAATACAGGATCCAGACGCTGTTGGCGAAGGCAAGGAAGAACCCCAACTGGCCAAGCAAACTCAGGCCGGTCGGGGCATCGGGCACGGTCATGATGATGGAGGAGCCGATCACCAGCGAGGCGGTCAGAATGCCCACGGTCAGCCGGTTGGCCGCCTGATTCAGCTGCAGGCCGAAGTGATCCAGCCGCTTGAGGTCGAGATCAATGCGCAGGCTGCCGCGCCGCGCCTGACGGAAGAGCCGGGCCAGGTCGCGCGGCAGGCCCATGACCACGTCCATCACCTCGCGCAGGCCATGTCGGGCGCGCTTGGCCAGGGCACCCGGCGTGAAGCGGCGGGCGTAGACCTCTTTGATGAAGGGCTCGATGTGGTCGACCATGTGGAACTCGGGGGTAAGCTGCCGGCCCAGCCCCTCCAGGGTGATCAGCGCCTTGAACAGCAGAGTGAGGTCGGGCGGCAGGGCCAGGTTGTTCTCCCGCATGAGCGCGGTGATCTCGGACAGCAGCGGGCCGATCTGGATGTCCTTGAGCGAAAGGTTGTCGTAGCTGAACACCAGCTCATCGATGTCGTAGGCCAGCTTCTCCTCGTCGATCTCGGCATCCCCGGCCCAGACCGTGAGAACGTTGAGCATGCCCTCGGCATCCTTGAGCACCAGGGCGTTGAGAAAGTCGATCAGCTGCTCCCGGCGCCGATCGGTCAGACGTCCGACCATGCCGAAATCGATCATGCCCACCACGTTGCCCGGCAGGTAGATGACGTTGCCCGGATGGGGATCGGCATGGAAATAACCGTCGAGCAGGATCATCTTGAGCACGGCATCGCCTCCGCGCGAGGCCAACAGGCCGAGATCGAGCCCGGCGGCCCGCGCCGCCGCCAGATCGCTGCCGGGCACGCCCTTGAGCTCGTCCTGGACGTTGACCTCCTCGCAGCAATACTGCCAATGCACCCGCGGCACCCGCACCGTCTCATCGCCGGCGAAATTGCTGGCGAAGCGGTCGATGTTGCGCGCCTCCTTGACGAGATCGAGCTCGCGCATGAGCGAGCGGCGCAACTGCTGCACGATCTGCACCGGGTGATAGCGCCGCGCTTCCGGCATTTCCAGTTCGACCAGGCGCGCCAGATGGGTCAGGATGCGCAGGTCGGCCTCGATCTTGGGCACGATGTCGGGCCGGCGCACCTTGACCACCACCGGGGTGCCGTCCTTGAGCACGGCGCGGTGGACCTGGGCGATCGAGGCGGCGGCGAAGGCCTCCTGCTCGAAGCTGGCGCAGGCCTGCATGATGTCGCCGCCGAAGGCGCGCTCCAGTGCCGGCCGCACCTGCTCGAACGGCACGGCCGGCACCCGGTTGTGCAGCTTCTCGAATTCTTCGATCCAGGCCGGCGGGAACACGTCGACCCGCGTGGCCAGCACCTGGCCGAGCTTGACGAAGGTCGGCCCCAGATCGGTCAGGGCGAGCCGGATGCGCACCGGCAGGTCGAGTTGGGTGATCTCGTTGGTGGTTTGCCAGTGCAGCAGGCGGCCGGCCCGCTCGAGCAAATGGCTCAAGCCCAGAATGCGTACGGCATCACCCCAGCCATAACGGATGAGCACACTGGCGATTTCCTGCAGGCGCGGCAAATCCCGCACCACGGAGAGCGTTTCCCTCAGCATGGCGCGGGGGTTCAGCGGGTCTTCTGATCGATGGCGTCGGCCAGGCCGCGCAGGATGCCGGAGGTCACTGCGGCCAGCCGGCCGGCGGCTTCCTGCGCGGTTTGCCTGGCCTCGCTGGCCGAACCGGAGGCAGCCTGGCTCAATTTGTTGTTCAAGGCATTGACCGTGTCGCGCACCTGGCTGCCGGTGTCGGTGCCGGTGCGGGCCAGATGCTCGCGCAGCTTGTCGAATTCGGTCCTCAGCACCCCCTGGGTCTTTTCGCCGGTGCGCTTGAGCGTGCCAACCATGTCGTCTTCCAGGTTCTTCACCGCCTCCAGCGCCACGCGCAGATCCTCGTCGGCGAACTGCTTGCCCTGGCCCCAGGATTCTTCCAGCGCCATCTTGACCGCATAGACCGATTTGGCCACCGCCTCGTCCAGCCCGGCCACCGCCTCGCGCAGCGCGGCGCCCGCCTGATTGCCACGACTGGCCAGACCGCCCCCCAAACCTTCCACCGTGGCCTGGATCACCGCCTTGATCTCGCGTGGATCGGCCTGGCGCTTGAGGATGGCATCGGTCACCAGCTGCCTGACGCGGGCGCGCAGATTCTCCGCTTCGCTGGCGGCCTGGCGCACCGGCTCCATCACGTCTTCCACATGTTCACTGGCCATCACGATCTCCTTTGCTGTCATCGCAGCGCATTATGCGCCCCACACCATTAATACTAGACAAGTTCGTCGCAGACTGGCTTAATCACGGGGTCTTCACCAGGCAGCCATCAATGCGACGCCGTTCCGTCATCCTGATTTGCCTTGTTGCGTTCTTCTGCTCGCCCCTGAGCCGGGCGGGAGAATCCCTCTCCGAAGACATCAAGCAACACGCCACCCCCTTGCTGCAAGCCCTGAAACTGCTCGGCACGCCCTACAAGTACGGCGGCAGCAACCCCGAGAAGGGTGTCGACTGCAGCGGGCTGGTGCGCCATGCCTACAAACAGGGCGCCAACATCGATCTGCCGCGCAGCGCCAAGGCCATCAGCCAGAAAGGCGAGGCGGTCGACAAAAGCGAGCTCAAGCCGGGTGACCTGGTGTTCTTCAACACCCTGAAGCGGCCGTTCTCCCATGTCGGCATCTATGCCGGCGAGGGCAAGTTTATCCACGCCAGCAGCCGCCGGGAAAAACAGGTGACCGTCTCCAGCCTGGACGACGGCTACTGGTCGAAGCGCTTCAATGGCGCGCGCCGCCTCACCCAGCCGCAATAGACTGACGATCGGCCTTGGCCTTCTCTGGCTCGCGCCCGGCCTGGCCTTGGCCAGCAACGAGGAAGACCTGTTCTGGAAAAGCATCGATCAGGTCAACGAGGGTGAATTGCGTTTTTTGACGCAGGCGCCGGACAAGCCGGTGCATCACCTGCGCAACAGCATTCGCATCCTGCCCGACAGCCCGACTACCGGCTGGGTCAAGCTCGAACAGTGCCATGAACACCTGGACGCCTTCCCGCGCAGCCAGATCGTGTACAACGCCGACCGCATCCGCCGGTTGGCGATCACGCGCCGGCAGGGCATCGGTCAGGCCTGGGTCGAGGGCCCCAGCATCCAGTTGCGCGATACCGGCAAGGGTGCCTCGATCTGCATCCGGGCCGAAACCCGGGCCCTGGAAAGTGCCGATGCCGGTCACTTCACCCTGCGCAACGGCCCTTATATGCGGCGTTTCCTGGATGGCTTCTATCCGATGCGGGTCAGCATGACGGTGCGGGTCGGCGCCAAGAGTTTGCGCTATACCGGCAGCATGCCCCATGCGCAACCCGGTTTCCGGGTCTGGCAGGAACCGGGCGAAGTGCACTACGAGGCGGTGTTCGAGGGCATCCTCAACACGGCCCTGCAGTTCGAGCGGGTGAACCAACCATGATCGACAAAAGCGATTGATTTACTGATAACTTTCAATTAGACCGATCATCATCCGGCGCTTATCCTGCGTGGCATGAACCCCAAGGAGATCGCCCGGATGCCGCAAGCCACCACCCCCATCGTCCTCCTGCGCCACGCCCAAAGCGAATGGAACCTGGCCCAGCGCTTCACCGGCTGGGCCAACCCCGGCCTGACCGAGGCCGGCCGGCTGGAGGCCCGCGCCGCCGGCGAGCGCCTGGCCGAACTGGGTTACCGCTTCGATGCCGCGGCCTGCTCCCTCTTGCAGCGCACGCACGAAACCCTGGGTGAACTCCTGATCGCCATGGACCACGAACCCTTGCCGGTGCGGGCCGAGTGGCGCATCAACGAACGCCACTACGGCGCCCTGGAAGGGCTGTCGAAACCGGAGATGATGACGCGCTACGGGGCCGAGCAGTTCCAGCGCTGGCGCCGCGGCTATCGGGAACGGCCGCCCCTGTTGGCCGAGGACGACCCGCGCCATCCGCGCAACCGGGAAGAATATCGCAGCCTGGGCCCCGAGGCCTGGACCGCTGGCGAAAGCCTGGCCGACACCGAGCGTCGCATCGCCCGCTGGTGGCAGGAAACCGCCCTGCCCGCCGCCCGCGCCGGCAAGCGCCTCCTGGTGGTGAGCCACGGCAACACCCTGCGCGCCTTGATCAAACACCTCGACCGTCTGAGTCCAAGCCAGGTCGAGGCACTGGAGGTGCCGACCGGCCGGCCGCTGGCCTACCAGGTCGGTGCCGACGGCCGCCTGCACGGTGGCCACCGCTATCTCTAGAAGGGCCTATTCCGGCCACCAGCCGTCGGTCAGGGTGTGCATGAAGGCGACGATGTCGTCGATCTCCTGCTCGGTGAGCTTCAGATCGCCCAGTTCTTCCCGGTTGACGTTGGCCGCCACCTCCGGCGCCGGCCAGCAGTTCCGGCGCAACGCCTCGGCCTCGCTGACCATCGACTGTTTGCAGCGCGGCCGCTTGTCGCGGTCGTTGTAGAACAGGGTCAAGCCGCGCAGGGTCTGGAAATAACCGTTGTGCATATAGGGCGCAGTCAGCGCGATGTTGCGCAGGGTGGGCACCTTGAACTTGCCGTCCTCCGAGCGTTTCTTCACCGTGGCGCCCAGGCCGCGATCGACGAAGCCCTTGCCCGCCGGGTTGAGCGACTTGGGTAATCCATAAAACGGGTTGTCCGGGTTTTTCGGCACGCCCAGATTGTCATAGGTGAAGTCGGTGAACAACGGCGGCTCGCCCTTGGGGCCGGGCCGGCTGGGATGACAGGCGGCGCAGTTGCCCTTCTTCTCGTCCTCGAACAGCTTGAGGCCGCGCAGCTCCTGCTCGGTGAGGCTGGCCTTGCCCGCAAGATAGGCATCGTACTTGGAACTGAAAGGCGCGAAGCGCGGTGTGCGCTCGAAGGCGGCGATCGCCTCGACCATGTGCCGATAGGCCCGGTCGACATCCTTCAATGCCCCCGGGCCGAACACCTCCTCGAACAGGGGGGCATAGGCGGCCCGGCGCAGCTTCGCCACCACGGTTTTCTTGTCCGGGTTGGCCATCTCCAAAGGATTAAGAAAGGGGCCCTCGGCCTGTTGCTCGAGCGTGGCGGCCCGGCCGTCGAGGAACTGGCCGCCGACATAGAGACCTTCCTTCCGGTCGAAATGGAATTTCGGACTGAAGCCGGCATACATCGCGGTCGGCGTGTTGCGGTTACCCACCCGGCCGGGCAGCACGCCCTTGGACACCGGCAGCGCGCGGTTGGGATCGGTGAAGGCGGCGGTAGGATCGTGACAGGTGGCGCAGGCCTGGCCGGCCGGCTCCGACAGATTGGCGTCGAAAAACAGCGCCTGGCCCAGTTGCTCTTTGGTCGCCTGTCGCGTGGCAGCCGCCGGCCCGGCCCATGCGGGAAGCGCGAGCGCGGCGGCCAGAACCGCCAACCAACGTCGTGTTTTCAGCTTCTTGCTCATCGCGAAATTCAGTATCTTCATGGCCGGTCGCCTGATGCAGACTCATTATAAATCCCATCATCGAACAATCCGGCTCAAGTCAGGACAACCGGTGAGGGCCATGGCCATTTCCAGCTCGTCGCGCAGCAGACGAATGACGTGTGCTACGCCAAGAGCACCGGCACAGGCCAGGCCCCAGACATAGGGACGGCCGAGCAGGATCGCGCTGGCACCCAGACTGAGCGCCTTGAACACGTCGCGACCATCGCGTATGCCGCTGTCCAAGAGGACCGGCACCCTGTCCTTAACCCTGGCGCAGACAGCAGGCAAGGCCTGCAGGCTGGCAGGTGCGCCATCCAATACACGGCCGCCGTGATTGGATACCACCAGTCCGTCGCAGCCGTACTCGATCGCACGTTCCGCATCGTCCGGGTGCAGGATGCCCTTGACGATGAGCGGCAGCTGTATCCGATCCCGCAGCCAGGCGAGGTCATCCCAGGTCGGGGCCTGGGCCATCCAGCCCAGGAACACCGGACTTTGTCCGGCAGGAACCGGCGCTGCCACCAGCGGCTGCTCCAGATTCACCGCGGCCACCCCGATGGGCAGGGTCAGCGTCGTCTGCTTGATCGGGGCATCCACCGTCAACATCAGGACAGGACAACCCGCAGCTTCGGCGCGTCTGGCCAGGCGCAGCGTGCGCTCGCGCTCGCCCTGCCAATAGAGCTGGAACCAGGGCAGGCCGCCGGCCGGGTAGCCGGCCTGGCGGCCGGCCTCGACGATGTCCTCGATGGCCTGGCTGGCCAGGCTGCTGACCACCATGGCGCCGCCCTGGGCGGCGGCCGCCAGGCTGCTTGCGCATTCGCCATCGGGATGGAACAAGCGCTGATAGGCAATGGGGGCCAGAAGAATCGGGTGCTCCAATGACTGGCCGAACAGCTCAAGCCGGGTATGGCCACCGCGCACATCGGTGAGCGGCCGTGGCGTCAGGGGGACCGCCTCGAAGGCTTGCCGGTTGGCCGCCTGCGTGAGGCCAGCCCCACTGCCAGCTTCCAGATACTGCCAAATCCCCGGATCGAGATGCTGCTTGGCGAGGCGTGCGTAATCCACCGCCGTGACGATGCCATCCGGCAATTGATCGAGATGCAGCGCCATCAGGAATCTGCCCAGCGTCGCAGCAGGTTGTGATACACCCCGGTCAGGCGCACCACCGGGTCGGTCTCGCCGCTCTCCCGGCGCAGTTTCAGCAAGGCCATGTCCATGTCGAACAGCAGCCGGCGCTGGCCGGGGTCGCGCACCATGCTCTGGATGAACATGAAGCAGGCGGTGCGTTCGCCGCGGGTGACCGGGGTGACCTGATGAATGGACGAGGACGGATAAACCACCAGGCTACCAGCCTTGAGCTTGACGCCATGGCTACCAAAGGTGTCCTCGATGACCAGCTCGCCGCCCTCGTACTCCTCGGGCCCGGACAGGAACAGGGTGGCGGAGACATCCGCCCGCACATAGCCGCCGCCCTTGGGCATGGCGCGCATGGCGTTGTCGGTGTGAAAGCCGTAATGGTTGGCCTCGCCGCCATAGCGGTTGAAGAACGGCGGCAAGATCTTCAGGGGCAGCGCCGCCGTGAAGAACAAGGCGTTACGGTCGAGCGCGTCCAGCACCAGGCGGCGCAGGGCCGGCAAATGCTCGGCCTCCTCCGGCAACTGCAGATTGTTCTTGACCTGGGCCGCCTGGATGCCGGCGGTGATGCGACCGTTCACCCATTCCGAGCGGGCCAGCAGCTCGCGCGCGGCCGTCAGTTCTTCCGGGGTTAGCACGTCTTCAATGGTGATGAGCATGGTGTGCCTCAAATCAAAAGGCTTGCCCGGCCAGGAAGCGCAAACCTGGCGGGGCTGGCCGGGTTAAAACCTGAACTCACCGGTGAGCAGCACCCTGCGCCGCGTGCCGGGCACGGTGAAACCGCCGTTGTCGTAGACCGCGTCGTAATACACCGTGTCGAACAGGTTCTGCAGGTTCAGGCGCACGGTGTATTGCTTCTGCTCGTAGGCGAGCATCGCATCCCAACGGGCGTAGGCCGGCGCCGCATTGGGATTGAACCGGCCATCGGTGAACAGGCTGCTGGCGTTCTGGGTCGAAGGCGTATAGACCAAACGCTTACCCTTGGCCTCGACCCCGCCGCCGATCTTCCAAGGGCCGCTGAGTTTGTAGGTGGTCCACAG
>DDKN01000062.1:0-20111 GCA_002339725.1 Thiobacillus sp. UBA2597 | reverse complement strand
TCGGCCACGTCGGGGTCGGTGCCGGCGTCCGCGCCGTCGCGGTTCACCGCCACTTCGAGGATCCTGGCCTTCATCAGGGCGAGGCCGGCGAATATTTCCCAGCGCTCATCGATCCGGCCGGCCGCCTCCAGCTCGATGCCATCGGTGCGCCGTTTGTTGGAAAGGATGGCCGCGCTGGATTCGAGATCGGTATTGCGCTCGTATGCCTTATCGGCGCGATAGAGCGCGGCGCGCAGGGCCAGATCGCCGTCGAACAGCAGCTTCTTCGCCCCCAACTCGATCACCTGGCTGCGCTCGGGCGGATAGGCGCCGCCGGAGAGCTGATACAGGTCGGCGGTGGGGCTGAAGGAATCGCTGAAGCTCAGGTAGTAATGATTGGCCTCATCCGGTTGCCAGGACAAACCGGCACGCAGGCTCCACTCACCGAAATCCAGCTTGGGCGAGGTCAGGCTGGAATACTCGGCGCTGAGCTCGTCGCGCCGGGCGCCGAACACCAGCTTCCAGTGGGGCATGAACTCGACGGCGTCCTGCAGATAGACGGCGTAGGTCTTGCCGTCGTAGGTGGTCGGCGCGCCCACGGCGTTCTTCGAGTAATAGGGGAAGCTGCCCAGATTGACGAGGCTCCAGCGCGTGGCATCCTCGTTCAGGAACTCGAAACCGGCCAGGAACTCGTGCTTCATTCCCAGGGCATCGAAGCGGGCGCTGAAGTCCGTTTGCAGGGTGACGTTCTCAGTGTCCATTTTGCGGGTCTTCGGGCTGTTGCCGTCGGCGTCGGGCGGCGTGGTGTTGGACGGCGCCGAGGCCCAGTAGGCACGCTGGTAGCGGGCATAGCGCAATTGCGTACGCAGCTCGGCCTTGGGCGAAAAGCGGTGCTGATGGGTCAACGTGGTCATGCTGGTGTCGCTGTCATCGAAGTTGGCACCGACGCCCCAGAAGTAATCGGCGGGGTACTTCCTGGTCGGCCGCTTGGTCGCCGAATCGAACGGCACGCCGTAGTCGGGGTTGTCCCGGGTGCGGGTATGGACATGACTCACAATGAGCTCGTCATCGGTGGACAGCCCCAGCCCCAGGCTGGCGGCCAGACCTGCGCGGTGTAGATCGGGCTCGGCGCCGGTGACCGGGTTGGAACGCCAGCTGCCTTCGTCCCGCTGCATCACATTGACCCGGATGGCGCTGGTGCGGCCCAGGCGCTTGTTGAAGTCGCCGGTCGCCTCGCCGTATGCATCTGTGCCCAGGCTGCCGGTGAGCTTGTGCCGGTCGGTCAGCAGCGGCGTCTTGCTCACCTGGTTGATCACGCCGCCGGCCTGGCCACGGCCGAACAGCATGGCGGCCGAGCCGCGCAGCACGTCGACCTGCTCCAGGTTGAAGGTCTCGCGGTTGTACTGGGCGGTGTCACGGATGCCGTCCAGATACATGTCGCCGAAGGTGTAAAAGCCGCGCAGCATCATGTTGTCGCCCGAGCGGCCGCCTTCGGCGGCGTTGAAGGTCAGGCCGGACACGTTGCGCAGGGCCTCGCGCAGGCTGCCCACCTGCTGTTCCTCCATGAGTTTTTGGGTCACCGTGGTGACCGCCTGCGGGATGTCGTGCGGGTCCTGCAGCGTCTTGCCGACGCGGGTGGCCGTGGCCCGGTAACCGTCCTCTCCAGCTTCGGCATCGGCCTCGACGCTGATGGTAGACAGCACCTGCTCGCCTGTCGCGGCGCGCGGCGTCTCCTCGGCCAGGGCCGACAGGGACAGGCCGGCCATCATCATCGCCCCCAGGGGCAACAGGGCCGGCTTGCGGCCGGGATAGGCATCTTGCGCAACGACGGGGTTGACCGCCTTGCTCTGGCGGGGCTTTTTCTTGTGTGACACCAGCAACTCCTTCTGTTCAGGTCAGGTTGAATGACATAAAAGGCTGGCTGGCATCGAAGCTGGCTGGCGCAAAAAAACGGGTTAACGCGGCCGCGGATCGGTAATGAAGCCGATCTTGCTCAGGCCGAGGCGGCTGGCCTCGGCCATCACCTCAGCGACAAAGCGGTAGGGCGCCGCCTGGTCGGCCAGGAGGTGCAGCTGCGGCTGGGGCGAGCGGGCTGCGGCATTGCGCAGATGCAGGCTGAGCTCGGCGCGGGAGACCGGTTCGCCGTTCCAGGTGAGCGCGCCGTCCGGACCGATGGCGATGCGTACCGGCTCCTGCGGCGATGCATCGATTTGGCTGGCGACCCGCGGCAGATCGACCTTGACCGCATGGGTCATGAGCGGCGCGGTGACGATGAAGATCACCAACAGCACCAGCATCACGTCGATCAACGGGATCATGTTGATCTCGGCCACCGGCTGGCTGTGGCCGCCTTGGGAAAATCCGCCGAAGGCCATCACGCGGCCCTCGCCAGAGCTTTGGGGGCGCCCTGGCCTTCGGCCCGGATGCCGGTGGCCATGAAGGCGAACAGGTCGTGGGCGAAGCCGTCGAGCTCGGCCAGCAGCAGGCGGTTGGCCCGGGCGAAGGCGTTGTAGGCGAGCACGGCGGGAATGGCCACCGCCAGGCCCAGAGCGGTCATGATCAGCGCCTCGCCGACCGGGCCGGCCACCTGGTCCAGGCCGCCCTGGCCGCTCATGCCGATGTTGAGCAGGGCGTGATAGATACCCCAGACCGTGCCGAACAGGCCGACGAAGGGCGCCGAGGAGGCCACCGAGGCGAGCACCGTGTGGCCGTATTCCAGGCGGGCGGTGTCCTGTTCCATGGCCCGACGCAAGGCGCGGGTGAGAAACTCGTCGGCGCTGCCGGCTTCGATCAGACGCTGGCCGGCGCGGTTGCGATGCTGCTCGGCTGCACGCAGGCCGTGGTGAGTCAGGTGCGAGAAAGGGTCGCCCACGCCCTGTTCGCGTAAATGGGCGGCGACCTCGTTCAGGTCGGCCGCGTTCCAGAAACGGTCGAGAAAGACGCGGGCATGGCGCCGGGTGCGCCAGAGGGTCAGTGACTTGACGATGATGAGATACCAGGTGGCGACCGACATCGCGGCCAATACCACCAGCAGGAACTGGCCCAGGCCATCGGCTTGGCCAAGGAAGTGGGCGAAACCCAGGTCTTGCTGCATGTTCAACTCCTCAGGGAAAAAATGATCGGGACGACGACCCAGGCCCCCACGGCGGCGCCAGCCTGACGGGCCGGGACGAAGCGCCATTTGCGCACGGCGGTCAAGGCCGCCTGGTCGAGCCGCTCGAAACCGCTGCCGCTCTTGATCTCGACACGGGCGGCACTGCCGTCGGGCTCGACATAGACCCGCAGCAGCACCTGGCCCTGTTCGCCCAGGCGACGGGACAAGGCCGGATAGGCCGGTGCCGGGTTGTTCAGGTAGTCGGCATCGAAGCGCGGCGGCACCACCGTTGTCGGAGCCGGCGCCGCAGCGGCCTGGGCCGCCGGCGCCGTGGCTGCAGGCTCCACCGCCTGACGCTGCGCAATTGTTTCGGCCACGCTTGCGGTCATCGGCGTCGGGGTTGGCATTGGCGCGGCCAGGATCGGCGGCTGTTGCTCAGGCTTCGGCACCGCTGCCGCGCGAGGCCGCGGCGGCTCGGCCGGCATGGGTGCCGGCGGCGCCAGCTCGATCAGGTTCACCATCAGCGGCCGGTCCAGGCCATGGGCTTGGACGACGGTCTTGGCACTGAGCAGGGCGTATCCTGCCAGCCCATGCAAGAGCGCCACGACCCCGAGCGTGCGCCAACTGATCCGGTTTGACGCCAGCGCCTCCATCCAGTTGACGAAAAAGGCCGCCCTCATCCGGCGATGCCCCTCAGCCGACCCAGGCCATCGGCCCATTCCCAGGTGAGCCACGCGCGGCGCGGCTCGGGTGCGAGCGAGCGGATCGGCGCCTCATGCTCTGCTATGTGGGCGCTCAAAGCCTCACTCAATTGGCCATACAGCCGGCGCATGTCGCCATCGAGCTCGCCGGCTTCGGACAGTCGCTCCAGCAGATCTGCCGCGCGGCGCGCGGCCTGGCCGCAGCCAGTGACCGAATAGCGCACCAGGTTGTCGAGCGCGGCGGCCAAAATCTCGCTTCGTTCGGTTTGCATCGCGTTCTCCTTCGTCATCAGAAACTGGCCTTGGCGCGCAGGCCGACCACGATCAGGTCCCTGGCGGCGCCATTGCCGCCGGGGCGGCCGATCCACTGCAGGTCGGGCGAGAGCTCCAGCTGATCGTTCAGGCGCCAGGCGTAATAGAGCTCGGCCAGCCGCTCGGTGCCGCTGGGGCCATAGCCGTCGGGATCGGCGGCACGGTAGCCGTCGCTGGTCTTGAGCCAACCGGCCGCCAGGCCAAGGCGGTCGTCCGCCCGGCCCCAGGCACTGCCGCTGAACTCGGCGCCGAGCGTGAAGGCGCGGTCGAAGCGCACGCGGCCCTGGCTGGAGTGACCGTAGCGGGCGAACAGGGTGATATGCCGGGCAACCTCTTGATCGACACTTGCGCCCCAACCGCTGCGGCGCTCCACGGTTACGCCGTCATAGGCGGTCGCCCGGCCGTTGGTCCAGGCATAGAGCCGATAGGTCCCGCTCAGGCCGGCGATCAGCCCATGACCGGCCTCCAGCTGGCCGATCACGAAGGGCTTGTCGAAGCTGCCGTCGAACGAGGCACCGTGGCCGGAGCCGAACAGGCCGAGCGAGGCCTGCCAGTAATCGGTGTGCTGTCCCGGCTGGCGATAGGCCAAGTGGATGCCTGGGCTGAAGCCATGCAGATCCACGCCCACATCGCCGCCGGAATCCAGCATCGGGTTGTGGACGAAGGCATGGTTGAGAAAAGCCGATGTTTCGTTGTCGGCGATGGCGTTCTGGTCGAAGAAGATGAAGGGGTCGAGCTTGCCGACGGTGAACGCCAGCCGGGCGGGCGCATCGCTTGGGTCCTCGCCCAACGGCAGCGTGAGCTGGTACCAGGCCTGCGCGAGCAGGGCGGCCGAATCGCCGTCGTGCAACTCGAAGACGGTGGAGTTGGGCGTGGCCGTATAACTCGGCTGGGCCAGGGCCAGGCCTTTGCCCTGGCCCAGCCGCAGGTGGGCAAAGAGCCGGCCTTCGGCATGGCCGATCTTGCCGCCGGGCAGACTGACCTCGATATCGGCGCGGTAATTGGCCTGGCTTTGGCTGCCGCTCACCTCACCGCTCAGCGCGTTCTGCGCCACCAGGGTCAAGGCGGCCTCGGCGGCAATCTCCTGCAAGGCCCCGAGCCGCTCGACCGGTTTTTGCATCGCGCCGATCTGGCTTTCGATCTGCGCCAGGCGCGTGGCCAGGCTGGGGCTTCCCTCGGCCGCAACGCCGCTGCGCTCGGCCTCAAGTTGGGCCACCCGCTCCGACAGCCGTCTGATCTCCTGCAACAGGAATTCGTTGTCGCTGCCCGCATGAGCCGGTGCGGATACCAGGCCGGCCAGACAGACAACCAGTGTCTTGCGTATGGACATGACTTCTCCTTGCGGTTTCCAGGTTTCAGGCTGGCTACCGGGGCGGAGCCCCCTGGCTGGCGGGGTGTGCGTTATTTTGTGAGGATCAGTTTGCCGTTTCGTGTCTGCCGGAGCTGATAGCACTCGCCCCGGTATTCGATCAGCACCACCTGCGCGTCGCCGAACAGGCTGCGGGCGTCGATGGTCCTGGCCTGGCCCGGCGCCGCCACCTTCAATTGGCCGGCGCGGGACGGCAGTCCGCCGGAAACGGGAGTATCGCTCTGATCCATCATGGCAACATCATAATGAGAACAATTCTTGTTTGCAATAGTGTTGATAATTATTCTCATTCGTGATTCAATCGCCACACCCTGATGGGTTTGTCTTGATAGGAGATTTCGATGCACCGTATCCGTACCAGCCTGGCCGCCCTGGCCCTCAGCCTCAGCACCGTGACCGCCCTCGCCGCCGAGGTCGTGGTTTATTCCGCCCGCAACGAGCAGTTGATCAAGCCGCTGTTCGACGCCTACACCCGGGAGACCGGAGTGCAGGTGAAATTCATCACCGACAAGGAAGGCCCGCTCATGGCGCGCCTGAAGGCCGAGGGCGCGAACACCCCGGCCGACCTGTTCATGACCGTGGATGCCGGCAACCTCTGGCAGGCGGCGGAGGAAGGCCTGTTGCAGCCGGTTAACTCCAAGAGCCTGCAGGCTAACATTCCCGCCCACCTGCGCGACCCGGACAACCAGTGGTTCGGCCTGTCGGTGCGGGCCCGCACCCTCATCTACAACCCGAACAAGGTGAAGCCGGGCGAGCTTTCCACCTATGAAGACCTGGCCGATCCGAAGTGGAAGGGCCGGCTTTGCCTGCGCACCTCGAAGAAGGTCTACAACCAGTCCCTGGTGGCGATGATGATCAAGGAATACGGCGAGCCGAAGACCGAGCAGATCGTGCGCGGCTGGGTGGCCAACCTGGCGACCGATCCCCTGCCGGACGACACCAAGGCCATGGAGGCGGTGGCCGCCGGCCTGTGCGACGTGACCCTGGTCAACACCTATTACTTCGGCCGCCTGATGGAGAAAAAGCCCAACCTGCCGCTGGCCATCTTCTGGCCCAACCAGAATGTCAAGGCCAAGAACGCGGGCGTGCATGTCAACATCTCCGGTGCCGGCGTGACCAAACACGCCAAGAACCGGCAGGAGGCGATCCGCCTGCTGGAGTGGCTGGCCTCGGACAAGGCGCAGAACCTCTATGCCGACGTCAATCTGGAATACCCGGTCAATCCCAAGGTCAAGCCCGACCCCGTCGTCGCGGCCTGGGGCAATTTCAAGCAGAACCTGATCAACGTGGCCGAGGCCGGCCGGCTGCAGACCCAGGCCGTGATGCTGATGGATCGCGCAGGCTACAAGTGATGCCGCCGGCTCAGGGTAGAATCAGGCCCTGATGCCCGGCCCTGAGATGAACCCTGTCCCGACTTCGATCCGAGCGCCTTTCACAGGCGCTCGCTTCATTTCATTGCCGGCCTCGCCCTGGCTGGCCACGTTTCCCATCGCCCTGATCACGGCCATCCCGGTCGTGGTGCTGCTCGGCCACCTGCTGCATCCGGACCAGGCGATCTGGCACCACTTGTGGCAATTCGTGCTGCCGGAGCTGTTGGCCAATACCGCCTGGCTCGTGCTCGGCGTCGGCCTCGGCGTCAGCCTGCTCGGGGTGAGTCTGGCCTGGCTCACCGCCGCCTGCGACTATCCGGGACGGCGTTTCTTCGCCTGGGCCCTGCTCCTGCCGCTGGCGCTGCCGGCCTACGTCACCGCCTTCGTCTGGCTCGGCCTGCTCGACTTCACCGGCCCGCTCGCCACCTGGCTGCGCGAAACCTGGGGCATCCACTGGCTGCCGCCGATCCGCTCGCGCGGCGGCGTCATCCTGGTCATGGTGCTGGCGCTCTACCCTTACGTCTATCTCACGGCGCGCGCCGCCTTCCAGGGCATGGGCCCGCGCCTGACCGAAGCCGCGCAGTCGCTCGGCGTGCCGCGCTGGCGCGCCTTCTTCCGGGTCGCCCTGCCCATGGCCCGGCCCGGCATCACCGCCGGCCTGATGCTGGCCCTGATGGAGACCCTGGCCGACTTCGGCACGGTCTCGGTGTTCAACTACAACACCTTCACCACGGCCATCTACAAGGCTTGGTTCTCGATGTTCTCGCTGCCGGCCGCGGCCCAGCTCGCCGCCATCCTGATCTTCTTCGTCTTCGTGGTCGCCGTGCTGGAGAACCTGGCGCGCAGCCGGCGCAGCTATGCGCTGTCGACCCGGTCCAGCCAAATGCCGGCCCGTATCGCGCTCAAGAGCTGGGGCGCGTGGGGTGCCTTCGCCTGGTCGGCCGCGGTCTTCGGCCTGGCCTTCCTGGTACCGGTCGTCCAGATCGCCGACTGGGCGGCCGGGGTCTATCAGCAGGACTTCGACGCCCGTTATCTCGGTTTTGCCTGGCGTTCCCTGCTGCTCTCCGGCCTGGGCGCCCTCCTGGTGGCAGGCCTGGCCCTGGTCCTGGCTTATGCCCAACGCCTGCGGCCAACCCCGGCCATGCAATTCACCGCCCGCATCGCCAGCCTGGGCTACGCCCTGCCCGGGACCGTGCTGGCGGTGGGCATCTTCATCCCCGTGGCCTGGCTGGACAACCAATTGATCGACCTGTTCGGCCTCGAGCGCCAGGTCCTCGCCGGCACGCTGCTGATCATGCTGCTGGCCTATTGCGCGCGTTTTCTTGCGGTCGGCTTCGGCCCGGTCGAATCGGGCCTCTCGCGCATCACCCGCTCGGTCGACGAGGCGGCGCAAAGCCTGGGCGTGGTCGGCGTCCGGCGCCTTGCCCGCATCCACCTGCCCATGCTGCGCGCCAGCCTGCTCACCGCCCTGGCCCTGGCCTTCGTCGACATCATGAAGGAACTGCCCATCACCCTGATGACCCGGCCCTTCGGCTGGGATACCCTGGCGGTGCGGGTTTTCGAGATGACCTCCGAAGGCGAATGGGAACGCGCCGCCCTGCCCGCGGCGGTCATCGTCCTGGTCGGCCTGCTGCCGACCTATTGGCTGATCAAACACACCGAACATGCTCACACTTGAACACGTCGCCCAGTCCTATGGCGCCAAGCCGGTGCTCAAGGACATCTCCTTCAGCCTGCGGGCAGGCCAGATCGGCTGCCTGCTCGGGCCCTCCGGCTGCGGCAAGACCACGGCCCTGCGTCTGATCGCCGGCTTCGAGCGGATCAAAAGCGGTGCCATCTATCTCGACAACGAGGTGATCGCCCGGCCCGGCGCGTGTCTGCCGGCGGAAAAGCGCCGGGTCGGCCTGGTGTTCCAGGATTACGCGCTGTTTCCCCACCTCACCGTGGCCGCCAACGTCGGCTTCGGCCTCGGTCACCTGGCCGCGGCCGACCGCAACAACCGGATCGAGGAGATGCTCGACCTGGTGGGCCTGACGCACGAGGCCGGGGCCTATCCGCACCAGCTGTCCGGCGGCCAGCAGCAGCGCGTGGCCCTGGCCCGCGCCCTGGCACCGCGGCCGCGCCTGTTGCTGCTGGACGAGCCCTTCTCCAATCTCGACGTCGAGCTGCGGGAAAAGCTCTCGCTCGAGGTGCGCGACATCCTCAAGCACGAGGCGATCACCGCGCTGCTGGTCACCCACGACCAGCACGAGGCCTTCGCCATGGCCGACGTGGTCGGGGTGATGAACGAGGGCCAGATCCAGCAGTGGGCGCCCCCCTACACCCTGTATCACGAGCCGGCCAACCGCTTCGTCGCCGACTTCATCGGCCAGGGCGTGTTCCTGCCGGGCGAGGTGCTGAGCGACAAGCAGGTGGCGATCGAACTGGGCGTGCTCGACGGCCGCATCCCGGGCGACTGCGCCAGCTCCGGCGGCTGTGCTGTCTGTGGCAAGGGCTGCAAGGTGGATGTCCTGATCCGGCCGGACGACATCCTGCACGACGACGCCAGCCCGATGCAGGCCGAGGTCGAGCGCAAGGCCTTCCGCGGCGCCGAGTTCCTCTACACCCTGCGCCTGCCCAGCGGCCACCGGGTGCTCACCCTGGTGCCCTCGCACCACAACCACGCCATCGGCGAGAAGATCGGCATCCGGCTCGACATCGACCACGTCGTCGCCTTCCGTAGCGCGGAATAGGCGGGCCGAGGCCGGCTATGGAAACGCTGAAGAAAGCCGCGAGCGGGATGCAGCGCAAGGCGCACGGAGCGCAGCGACCGAGACATATCAATGAGATAGGCGAGGGAGGGAGCACCGCGCAACGCAGCGATGCGCCCGCGCAGCAATTTATTCAGCGTTTCCCTATGATGAGGGCGTGGACACCCCCGCCCTGATCGCCAACCTGCTCCAGCCTGACGCCTACCCCCATCCGGTGGACGGCGTGCGCCTGATCGAGACCCACATCTCCTGGGTGCTGATCGCCGGTGACTTCGCCTACAAGCTGAAGAAGCCGCTCGACCTGGGCTTTCTCGACTTCAGCACGCTGGAAAAACGCCGGCATTTCTGCGAGGAGGAGATCCGCCTCAACCGCCGGCTGGCGCCGACCCTCTATCTCGCTGTCGTTGCCGTCACCGGTAGCCCGGCAGCGCCCCGCATCGGCGGTGACGGCCCGGTGCTGGAATGGGCCGTGCGCATGCGCGCCTTTCCGCCCGAGGCCACGCTCGACCGGGCCAGCCAACTCACGGCGGCTCAGATCGACGCCATCGCCGATGCCGTCGCCCGCTTCCACCAAAGCCTGCCATCGGCAGCCGCCGACACGGCCTACGGCGAGCCCGAGGCCGTACTGCAGCCGGCCCGAGAAAATTTCAGGCAAATACGGGAACTGCTCCCCTCCCCCGCCGGGGGTGGGGAGGGGGCTGAGGGCAGGCACGCCGCAGAAGTATCAGAGGCCAATACGCTCACCCCGACCCGCTACCCCAGAGGGCATGAATCCCGGCAGGAGAGCGCGCACTGCCTCGACCTGCTCGACACGCTGGAAAGCTGGAGCGAAGCAGAGGGCAAGCGGCTTGCCGCCCGCTTCGCGCAGAGGAAGCAGTCCGGCTGCATCCGCGAATGCCACGGCGACCTGCACCTGGGCAACATCGCCTGGGTCGATGATGCGCCGCTGATCTTCGACTGCATCGAGTTCAATCCCGGCCTGCGCTGGATCGACGTCCTGAGCGAACTGGCCTTCCTGTTCATGGATCTCAGGCAGCGCGAACGCCCCGATCTCGCCTGGCGCCTGCTCAACCGCTATCTGGAACACACCGGCGACTACGCCGGCCTCGCTGTGTTCCGGTTCTATCTGGTCTATCGCGCCCTGGTCCGGGCCAAGGTGTCGGCCATCCGCGCCCTGCAGGCGCAGGCCGGTACCGACGAGCTCGAGCGCTACCTGGCTTTGGCCGGGTGCCTGAGCCGGCCGGGCCGGCCCAGGCTGTGGCTGACGCACGGGGTCACCGGCAGCGGCAAGACCTGGCTTGCGCAGCAGCTGCTGGAGCAGCGCGGCGCCGTGCGCCTGCGTTCCGACGTCGAGCGCAAGCGCCTGTTCGGCCTGGCCGCGCTGGAGGACAGTCGCCGCATCCCCGGCGGCATCTACACCGAGCCGGCCGGCAGCCGCACCTATCAACGCCTACATGAGCTGGCGCGCCAGCTGCTGCTGGCCGGTTTCGAGGTGATCGTCGATGCCACCTTCCTCAAGCAGGCTCAGCGCGCGCCTTTTCTGCAACTGGCCGAACAACTGCAGCTGCCCGTGCATATCCTCGCCCTGCAGGCGGACCCGGCCCTGTTGCGGCAGCGCGTCGCGGCACGCCTGGCCCGGGCCGACGACGCCTCCGAGGCGGACCTGACGGTGCTGGCAGCGCAACTGCGGCAGATCGAGCCCTTCACAGACGCGGAATCCCGACAGGTCCGGCTGTTTCGCGCCGAGGACTCGGCCGACTGGGCCCAGCGTTTGCGGGAGCTGGTGCCACCCTGAGGCGCATATCCATTCAAAAAGACCTGGACATCCGTTGAGTGCATTTGATAGCATGAGAATCATTCTCACGCTATGAGACCCGCATGACCTCCCTGGACCAACTCAAACCGCACATGCGCGGCATCATCACCGACCTTCACGTCGGGCAGGAGCTGGGCCGCCGCATGGCCGGGCTGGGCCTGCGCCCCGGCAATACGATCGAGGTGATCCGGCTCGCCCCGCTCAAGGGGCCGATGCAGGTGCGCATCGGCCACACCGATCTCATGCTGCGCCGCAACGAGGCCGCCCAGATCGGCATCCGCCTCGCGCCATGAAACGCATCGCCCTGCTGGGCATGCCCAACACGGGCAAATCCACCTTCTTCAACCGGCTGACCGGAGCCGGTGCCCGCATCGGCAACTGGCCGGGCATCACGGTCGATCTCCTGTCGGCCAAGATCCTGCTGGGCGACGCCATGGTCGAGGTGGTCGACCTGCCCGGCATCTACAACCTGCACGGCTTCTCCGAGGACGAACTGGTGGTGCGCCGCTTCCTGGAGAGCCAGCCGGTCAATCTCCTCGTGGTCGTGCTCAACGCGACCCAGCTCGATCGCCAGCTCGCCCTGCCCCTGCAGCTCAAAACCCTGGGCCTGCCCATGGTGCTGCTGCTCAACATGGCAGACGAGGCGAACAAGCTGGGGGTGCGGGTCGATGCCGAGCGCCTGGCGCAGGCCCTCGGCGCGCCGGTCTGCACGCTGTCGGCCAAGTTCGGCAGCGGCTTCGAACCGGCCCGCCAGGTCCTGGTCGAGCAGCTGCATCGGCACCCCAAACTGCAACTGGCCGACAAGGCCGCCTTCGGCCAGGACGACTCGATCGAGCAGGAACTGACAGCGCTGGTCAGCCAGAGCGTCAGCGCGCCGGTGCAGCTGCCGGCCAGCGTCACCGACCGCATCGATCACTTCATGCTCCACCCCTGGTTCGGCCTGCCGCTGTTCTTCGCCCTGATGTTTCTCGCCTTCCAGGTCATCTACAGCCTCGGCACGCCGTTGCAGGATGGCCTGGACTGGCTGCTTGGCAGCTTCAAGGATGCCTGGCTGCTACCCGCTGCCCAGGGCCTGCCGCCCGATGTGCGAAGTTTCCTGATCGAAGGCCTGTACGATGGTCTGGGCACGGTGCTCACCTTTCTGCCCATCATCATCGTCTTCTTCCTGGTCATGGCCGTGGTGGAGGACAGCGGTTATCTCTCGCGCGCCGCCTTCCTGATGGATGCCCTGATGCACCGGCTCGGCCTGGACGGCCGCGCCTTCGTCATGCAGCTGATGGGTTTCGGCTGCAACGTGCCGGCCATCCTGGGCACCCGGGTGATGCGCGCCTCGGGCCTGCGCCGCCTGAGCATGCTGACGATCCCGTTCTCGCTCTGCTCGGCCCGGCTGCAGGTGTTCCTGTTCTTCATCAGCGCCATCTTCGCCCCGAGCATCGCGCCTTTGGTGCTGTTCTCGCTCTATCTCATGAGCTTCGGGCTCGCCCTGCTCACCGCCTTGATCTGGCGCCGGCGCTATACCAGCCGCGAGCCCCTGCTGCTGGAACTGCCGCCCTATCGCCTGCCCACCCCGCGCTTTTTGCTGCTCGAGGCCTGGCGTCACGCCAGGCAGTTCCTCAGGGCGGCCGGCGGTTTCATCGTCATCGGTGTCGTGCTGGTCTGGTTCCTCACCCATTATCCCTTCGATGCGGCACCGGCCAGCGCCGAGACCCTGGCCGGGCGCCTGGCCGCCCTGGCCGCACCGGTGCTGGCGCCGATCGGGCTCGACAGCCTGCTCTCCATCGCCTTGATCTTCGGCTTCGTCGCCAAGGAGATCGTGATCGGCGCACTGGCCGTGATCTATGGCCTGGGCGGCAACGAGCTGGCCAACCTGCTGGCAGCCAAGCTCGATTGGGTGCAGGCCTACAGCTTCATGCTGTTTACCCTGATCTACACGCCCTGCCTGGCCACCCTGTCGACCATCCGTCAGGAATCCAAAAGCTGGGGGTTCACCCTGCTCAGCACCGCCTGGCCGCTCAGCCTCGCCTGGCTGGTGAGCTTCCTGTTCTACCAGGGCGCGCGCAGCCTCGGCTTCTGAGGGATGCCCCGCCGGGCTTGCGCTAAACTGCGCCCATGTTTTCCAGCCAAGTCCTCCTCGCCCGGCGCCTGATCTTCACGGTCGGCGCCGGTTTTGCCTTGGCCCTGATTCTGATGGCCACCATCACCTATGTCGCCCTGGACGAGATGTCGGGCATCAACGAGCGGCTGGAGCGCATTGTGCGCGAGAACAACGTCAAGACCCGGCTGGCCAACGAAATGCGGGAGATTCTGCGCGACCGCACGGTGTCCATGCACTCCATCCTGGTGATCAGCGACGAGTTCGAGAAGGATGCGGAGATGATCCGCTTCTACGAATACGCCGAGGACTATTCCTATGCGCGCAACCAGCTCATGAGCATGCTGACCGAGCCGGAGGAAAAGGCCACCCTCGCCCGGATCGATGCCCTGACCCGGGTCAACCAACCGACCCTGGTGCGCCTGGTCAACCTCGGCATGGAGGGCTATACCTTCCTCGCCTTCGAGGTGCTGCAGAACGAGGCCATCCCGTTGCAGCGTCAGCTGTTCGAGGAAATCGACACCCTGATCAACATTCAGCGCAGCATGACCCAGAAGGCGGCGAACGAGGCGGAGGCGGCCTACCACAGCACCCGGCTCTGGCTGATCCTGCTCGGCATCGCCGCCGCCACCGTCAGTGCCCTGGTGGCGGTGGTGGTGATCCAGCGCACCGCCAGCCAGGCCGCGATGACCGACCGTGAGCGCACCAAATACCTCACCCTGTTCGAGGCCAACAGCGATGGCATCGTGATTCTGGACAGCGAGGGTTTCACCGACTGCAACCCGGCCACCCTGAATATGTTCAAGATCGATTCGGTCGCCGCCTTCCGCCGCCTGCGGCCCGAACAATTGGGCACCGACCCGCAACCCAACGGCGAGCCGGCCCGCGAGATGGCGGCCCGCCATATCCAAACGGCGATCCGCCAGGGCCACAGCAGCTTCGAGTGGCAGGCCAAGCGCAGCGACGGCAGCGAGTTTCCCGCCCAGATCCTGCTCAAGGCGATCAAACTCGATGGCAAGCCCTACATCCAGGCGATCATGCGCGACATCAGCGGCCAGAAGGCGGCCGAGGCGGCGCAAAAGGCGGCGCACGATGCCGCCCTGGCCACGGCCGAGATGAAATCGCAGTTCGTCGCCAACGTCAGCCACGAGATCCGCACCCCTATGAATGGCATCATCGGCATGACCCGACTTTTGCTGGGCACCGATCTCGATCCACGCCAGCACGAATATGCCGAGACGGTCGCCCGCTCGGCCCATTCGCTCTTGCGCATCATCAACGACATCCTCGACTTCTCCAAGATCGAGGCCGGGCGTCTGAGCATCGAGCAGATCGCGTTCGAACCCCAGGCCCTGCTCAAGGACGTGATCGAGCTCTACGGCTACCGGGCCGAAGAAAAGGCACTCGACCTGAGCCTGGAAGGCAGCGAGCATTTGCCCGAGCGGGTCCTGGGCGACCCCGTGCGCATCCGCCAGATCCTGCTCAACCTGCTCGACAATGCGCTCAAGTTCACCGAGCGGGGCGAAATCCGCCTGAGCGTGCAACCCCTCGGCAACGACGGCCAGCGCGACTGGTTTCGCTTTTCGGTGCGCGACACCGGCATCGGCATCCCGCAGGCGGTGCTTGGCCGCATCTTCGATGCCTTCGCCCAGGCCGACGGCTCGACCAGTCGCAAATACGGCGGCACCGGCCTGGGCCTCACCATCTGTCGGCAGTTGGCCGAACTCATGGGCGGCAAGCTCAGTGTGACCAGCCGGGTCGGCCAGGGCAGCACTTTCCAGCTCGACCTGCCATTGCTCAGCACCAGCGCAGAGGTGCTGCCGGTCGCCGAATCGGTGCTGCCCAAGTTGCGGTTCAATCAGATCCGGGTGCTGCTGGCCGAGGACAACCCGGTTAATCAGCGCCTGGTGCAATACATGCTGGAGAATCTGGGCATCGCGGTCGAGCTCGCGGGCAACGGCAAACAGGCCTTTGAAAAACTCAAAATGGGCGGCCTCGACCTGGTGCTGATGGACTGCCAGATGCCGGAATGGGACGGCATGACCGCCAGCCGCGCCATCCGGGCCTGGGAGGCGGAACAGCGGCAGCCGCGCATCCCCATCGTGGCCCTCACCGCCAACGCCATGGAAGGCTTCGAGCAGGCCTGCCGCGCCGCCGGCATGGACGACTACCTGACCAAGCCGATCCTGGACGAGGTGCTGGCCAGCACCATCGCCCGCTGGCTGCCGAGCAAGGTCGACGAGGTCGAGGCCACGCCCGGCACGGCCACGCCCGTGCAGGCCGATGCCACGGTTCAACCGGGACTCAAGTTCGACCTGGCCAGGATCACCTCGGCCTGCCAGGGCGATGCCGACAAGATCGCCCAGATGCTGGCCGTGTTGGTCGACAGCACTGCAACCTCGCTCGACATCATGCGCCTGGCCCTGCTCGACGAGGATGCAACCCGCATCGCGCGCGAGGCGCATCAGATCAAGGGGGCCGCCGCCTTCACCGGGGCCGAGGAATTGTTCGCCCTGGCGCGCCAACTCGAAGAATCGGCGCGCCAGGCCGACTGGGCTGCCATCGCGCCCCGGCTCGATGCCCTGAGCGCCGGCTTCGCGCAATTGCAGACGCAGATCGAGCACCTGCGCGCCGACGCTTTGCAACACTCGAGCTGATTTTTCCGGCAAATTCGGCTCCGAACGGCCGAGCCGGTCGAATTCGAACGGTCGGCCCGGTAAAATCCGGGTTTTCCAATTGCGCTCATGAAGCTGTATTTTTCATGCTCGACATCCAACTCTTCCGCAAGGACCTGCCTGCCGTCGCCAGCCGCCTGGCCAGCCGCGGCTTTCAGCTCGACACCGCTCGCTTCGAAACCCTGGAGGCGGAACGCAAGGCCATCCAGACCCGCACCCAGGAGCTGCAGTCCAGGCGCAACAGCCTGTCCAAGCAGATCGGCGTGGCCAAGGGCAAGGGCGAGGACGCCTCGGCCCTGATGGCCGAGGTGGGCGGCCTGGGCGATGAGCTGAAGGCCATGGAGACGCGCCTGGATGGCATCCAGGCCGAGCTGCAGGAGCTGCTCGCCGCGATTCCCAACCTGCCGCAACCGGACGTGCCGCTCGGCGATGACGCCGCAGCCAATGTCGAGCTGCGCCGGGTCGGCACGCCGCGCCAATTCGACTTCACGCCCAAAGATCACGTCGATCTGGGCGAGGGCCTGGACCTGCTCGACTTCGCCACCGCGGCCAAGATCGCCAGCAGCCGTTTCGTCCTGATGCGCGGGCCGCTGGCCCGCCTGCACCGGGCGCTCACCCAGTTCATGCTCGACGTGCACACGCAGGAACACGGCTACGAAGAGGTCTACGTGCCCTACATTGTCAATGCCGATTCCCTGCGCGGCACCGGCCAGCTGCCCAAGTTCGAGGCGGACCTGTTCAAGCTCACCAACGACATGTACCTCATCCCCACCGCCGAGGTGCCGGTGACCAATATCGTGCGCGACGAGATCATTCCGGCCGAGAACCTGCCCATCCGCCTGGTCGCCCACACCCCCTGCTTCCGCTCCGAGGCCGGTTCCTACGGCCGCGACACCCGGGGCATGATCCGCCAGCACCAGTTCGACAAGGTCGAGCTGGTGCAATTCGTCCGGCCCGAGGAATCCAACGCCGCGCTGGAGGAGCTGACTGGCCATGCCGAGACCATCCTGCAGAAACTCGGCCTGCCCTACCGGGTGATGCTGCTGTGCACCGGCGACATGGGCTTTTCCTCGAGCAAGACCTACGACCTGGAGGTGTGGCTGCCCGGTCAGAACACCTATCGGGAGATATCCTCCTGCTCCAACTTCGAGGCCTTCCAGGCCCGGCGCATGCAGGCGCGCTTCCGCGCCGATCAAGGCAGGCCGGAACTGCTGCACACCCTGAACGGCTCCGGTCTCGCCGTCGGCCGCACCCTGGTGGCCGTGTTGGAGAATTACCAGAATGCGGATGGCAGCGTGACCATCCCCGAGGTCCTGCGCCCCTACCTGGGCGGCATGGAAAGGCTGTCGGCCGTTTGAGCCGCAAGCCTAGGGCTGATACGCCGGCTCGTACTTGAGCAGGATGTCGTAATAGATGCGCACGTTCTCCACCAGATAGCGGGCCTCGCCGCCCCGCGCATAACCGAAGCGCAGCCGGTCCTGATAGGCCGACTGCGCCAACAGCGGCAGCACGTCCTTCACATCCTTCCAGGCATCCGGGTTCCTGCCCAGGCTGGCGGTCAGGCGGCGGGCATCCTCCAGATGGGCCATGCCCATGTTGTAGGCGGCGAGCGCGAGCCAGGTGCGGTCGGGCTCCTGGATGCGCAGGGGCAGACCCTCCTTGAGCATCAGGACATAACGCGCGCCGCCCAGAATGCTCTCCAAAGGATCGAGCCGGTTCTTCACGCCAAGCCGGTCCGCCGTTTCCCCCGTCAGCATCATCATGCCGCGCACCCCGGTGGGCGACGTGGCATTGGGATTCCACTGCGATTCCTGATAGGCCAGGGCCGCGAGAAAGCGCCAGTCCAGGCCGGTGGCGATCTGCGCCTGATGGAACAGGGGCTTGTAGCGGGCAAGCAGCGTGCTGCGCCGCTCGAGTATGCCGCGCACATCGGCCTCCTCAAGACGCTCGATATGGCCGAAGTAGCGCTCCTGCAGCTGTTTGAGCACGCCGCTCGTTTTGATGCCGCTGAAGAAAGTCTCGAGCTTGTCGCGCAGGGGGCGCACGGTGTTTTTCGGCATCAGCCAAACCAGGGCGCGCGGCTTGCCCAGTTCCATCGCCACCCCGATATCCGGGTAAAAATGACGCGCGATGGTGAACGTGGTCGAATCCGCCACGGTGCAATCGGACAAGCCGGTTTGCACCCGGTCGAGCAATTCATCCTCGCCCGAGGCCTGGATCTCCGCCCATTTCACGCCCGGATGGCGCAGCCGCAGCCACCAGAGCGCATCGATATGGCTGCTGTTGGCCACCACCTCGATCCGCAGGCCGGCCAGATCCTTGGGCCGGCTCGGCATGGTCTTGCCGCTGCGACAGATGACCTGCTCGGTCACCTCGCCATACTTCGGGCCCAAGGTGTATTTGAGATCGCGTGCGGGCGTGGCCGACAGGCCGGCCGCCGCCAGATGGGCGGTGCCGGCATCGAGCCGCTCGAACAACTGGTCGAGACTGGCGACCGGCTCGATCCTAAGCTGCCAGCCATTGGCCTCGGCAAAGCGCTTGACCAGATCGTATTCGAAACCGGTCGGCTCACCCGCCGGGCTGATGTAGTAGGTGGTCGGGCTGCCCCGGGTGACCACCACCAGGGTGCCGGTCTGATCGGGACTTTCCAGAGGCTTGGGGCTGCATGCGGCCAGCAGCATGGCCACCAGCGCCAGCGCCATGCCGCACAGCAAACTCGACCTGCCGGGCTTCTGGCATGCGGATAGAGGCATCACAGTCAGAACACCGCCTTTCGGGTTGGCACCGGGCCACCGTGGCAATCGCCGGCAACCGGTGCTCGATTATAGGCGGGAAGCCATGGTCGCCAAAAGCCGCCCTAATGCGGCACCCGATACGCCCCGGCCTGCAGCGGCAGACGGGCGAAACAGGCCTGATAGTCCGGCATGGCCCGCACTTTCGGTCCGATCTCGTAGGCCTCCAGTTGCAGATTCAGCGGGCGTCCCTCGAGGCTGCCGACGCAGGACTCGTATATGATCTCGCCCGAGGCGTCGAATTGCCGGATGGCATGCAACTTGCCCGGATAATCATGCAGATTGATGAAGGTGCGGGCCGGATGCGCCAACTGCCACGGCAGGGTCAGGGCGGCGAAGTCGCGACTGACCCGGCCCTGAGCGTCATAGACATAGACCTCGATTTCATAATGTTGATACGGCGGTTCGGGCGAACGTCGGATGTGGCTGATCAGACGGCCGGTGGCCCGGTCGTAATAATCGATGTCCTGATAGAAGAAATCCTTGGCCGCCAGCCCCGCGTAAGGCAGCACCGCGCCTTGCTCGACCCGGACGGGGCTCTGTGCGATCGACCTTTCATGGAACTCGAGCAGGCGGCTGCGGAACTCGGGCCAGCCCTCGCCCGCCAGGGCCGGACCCGGGCCGAAAACCCAGGCGCCGACAAGCAGCCCAGCCAGCCGCAGCAGGGCCGTCCAGCGCACCAACAACATCAAGCCACTTGCCAACCCTGCGCCCTTTCTCTCGATTGCCCGGCTTGAACAAGCCGGGCGCGGCCTCTATACTGCCGGACTTTTCGCGCGCACGCCAAACCCCAGCGCAAGCCGTCACCTGGAGAGGTGGCAGAGTGGTCGAATGCACCGGATTCGAAATCCGGCATACGGGTCTCCCGTATCGGGGGTTCGAATCCCCCCCTCTCCGCCAAACAAGAAAGCCGACCCGGGGTCGGCTTTGTTGTTTGGTGAGCGGGGGGCTGATGAGAACCCCCCGGGTTCGCAGCCGAGCACCGCTCGGCTGGACGCACCGAAGGTGCGGTCCCGAAGCGCAGCGCAGGGACGAGGGATGCGCCAAAGCGCAGCCCGAGCAATCCCCCCCTCTCCGCCAAACAAGAAAGCCGACCCGAGGTCGGCTTTGTTGTTTGGTGAGCGGGGGGCTGATGAGAACCCCCCGGGTTCGCAGCCGAGC
>DDKN01000020.1:8299-9374 GCA_002339725.1 Thiobacillus sp. UBA2597 | reverse complement strand
GCGCGCGGCGAGCCGCTCCACCACCTTGACCGTGCCGTCCACTGCCGGGCCTTCCTCGTCCGAGGTGATCAGCCAGGCGATCGAGCCCGGGTGACCGGGGTGGGCGGCCACAAAGCTCTCCACCGCGGCGAGAAAGGCCGCGATCGAGCCCTTCATGTCGGCCGCGCCCCGGCCATAGAGAAAATCGTCGCTCAGGGTGGGGATGAAGGGGTCATAGGACCACTTCTCCAGCGGGCCGGTCGGCACCACGTCGGTGTGTCCGGCGAAGCAGACCACGGGCGCCTGTGTGCCGCGCCGGGCCCAGAGGTTGGTCACGTCATTGCTGACGATCTTCTCGGTGGTGAAGCCGAGCGGGGCCAGCTTGGCGGCCAGCCAGTCCTGACAGCCGGCATCCTCGGGGGTGAGCGAGCGTCGGGTGATGAGTTCCCGGGTGTATTCGAAGGCGGCGTTCGACATTGAAATTCATTCCCCGAAGAAGGCAGCGTAGTTGTCTTCGGTGAAGCCGACCTGATACTGGCCATCGCGGTCGATGATCGGCCGTTTGATCACGCTCGAATGTTCCTGCATCACGGCCAGGGCGGTTTTGGCATCCTTGACCTTGGCCTTGGTGGAATCCGGCAGCTTGCGCCAGGTTGGGCCGTTGCGATTGATCAGGGCTTCCCAGCCCATGATGCCCATGAGCTTCATCAGCAAATCGGCCGGCACGCCCTGTTTCTTGAAGTCGTGGAATTCGTAGGGGATGTCGCGCGCATCCAGCCAGGCGCGCGCCTTCTTCACCGTCGTGCAGTTGGGGATTCCATAGAGTTTCATGGCAAACTCGCATTCCGTGCGTTTCGAGTCCCGCCATTTTACGCCTTCCCATGGCCGAAGCCGATTCCTTCTCCATCCGCAGCGCCGATTGGCACCGGGACGCAGCGGACATCGCCCGGATCCGGCGCCGGGTCTTCATCGAGGAGCAGGCGGTGCCCGAGTCGCTCGAATGGGAGGCATGGGATGCCGAGTGCGACTGGTTCATCGCCAGGGATGGCAGCGGCGATATCATCGGCATCGCCCGGCTCACGCCCGATGCCCGGAT
>DDKN01000020.1:0-7908 GCA_002339725.1 Thiobacillus sp. UBA2597 | reverse complement strand
CTGCTGCAGGCGGCCCTGGCCCGGGCGCGCCAGAAGGGGTTGGCCCGGGTTGAACTGCATGCGCAGACCCATGCCCTGGGCTTTTATGCCCGCCAGGGTTTCGTTGCCCATGGGCCGGAATTCGACGAGGCGGGTATTCCCCACCGCGCGATGTTTTTGGCTTTGACGGAGTAGACAATGGATTGGCGCATCGGACACGGTTTCGACGTGCATGCCTTCGCCGCCGGGCGCAAGCTCATCATCGGCGGGGTGGAGATTCCTTATGACAAGGGCCTGGCCGGCCATTCCGATGCCGACGTGCTCCTGCATGCCATCTGCGATGCGCTTCTGGGCGCTGCCGGCCTGGGCGACATCGGCCGGCACTTCCCCGACAGCGACCCGCAATACCAGGGCATCGACAGCCGCAAGCTGCTGCGCCACGTGGTCGCCCTGGTGAACGCGGGCGGCTGGCGCGTGGGCAACGTCGACGCCACCATCATCGCCCAGGCACCGAAGATGGCACCGCACATCCCGGCCATGCAGGCCCATATTGCGAGCGATCTCAATGTGGCCGCCGCGGCCGTGAATGTGAAGGCGACCACCACGGAAAAGCTGGGCTTCACCGGGCGCGGCGAGGGCATCGCCGTGGAGGCGGTATGCCTGCTGAGCAGGGCCTGAACGACGCGGCCAGGCAAACCGCGCGGGTCTTCTTCGCGCTCTGGCCCGACGCGGCCTTGAGAGAGCAATTGCACCGGGCCTCGGGCCTGCTGCATCAGGCCCATGGCGGCCGCCGGATGAAGCCGGAGACGGTGCACCTGACGCTGTTGTTCGTGGGTAGCCTGGAACGCGGGCGCCTGCCCGAGCTGCAGGCGGCTGCTGACGGCATCCGGGTGCCGTCCTTCGACGTGGTGTTCGACCGGGCCGGTTGCTGGCGCCACAACCGCATCGCCTTCCTCAGCGCGAGCCAGCCGCCGGCGGCGCTGTTCGATCTGGTCAATGCCCTGGAGACTCGGGTCGGCCTGGCCGACATACGCTTCGACCGCCGGCCCTACAAGCCGCATATCACCCTGCTGCGCCAGGCCGACTGCAAAAAAAACAGCCCCGTGCTGACGCCCATCGTCTGGGCGGCACGGGACTTCGTCTTGGTCGAATCGAAGCTGGATTCAGAAGGGGCGGGTTATCGCGAACTCGCCCGCTGGCGCCTGTCAGAGATAGACGATGCTTTCGAGATGACCGGACAATTCCTTGACCGGTAGGCGGGTGTAGTCTTTTTCGATGCTCTCGGCGAGCTTGCTCTTGACCTGGTTCGACAGCCGGCCATTGAGCAGGCCCAGAAACGGTGCCGAGGCGGCGATGATCAGGCGGTCGTAGGCATTGCTGGTGCGCCCTTCTTCCAGTTCCCGGGCCAGTTCCAGGGCGAAGCGGTCGGCCTCGTGCGCTTTGGGGTCGGTCGCCGGCACATAGGCGCCATGGCCATTGCCGTGGCCCTGGTTGTGGCCCGGCCGGTCGGTCACGAGATTGGCGGCTTTTTCGCGGCTTTCGGGATGTTCGAGTTCCTTGATCAGTTGCAGACCTTTTTTGGGTCCGTGGTTGGCATAGATTTTCGCCTGGCTGGCATTGGCGACCAGAATCCACGTCGTCGACATATCTTGCTCCTGTCGGGGTGAAAGATCATTTGGATTTGTGTGTCTGATTTAAGACTAGGCGCAGGCCCGGCCGGCCGTCAAGCGAAATGCTGCAAAGCCTTGTGCGACAAGGCCCGGAAGGCCTCGGGCCGGGGCGAGTCGAGGTGCAGCTGCGGCCCCTGCGCCGCCTGGGGGTAGTTGCGGCCGAGCGAGCGGTTGTAGGCGGGGTCGTAGTGCTCGACCAAGAGCTCGGCGACCAGTTCATCCCATTGGCCGTTTCGGGCCATCTGCTGCCAGCGGGCGATGCGCTCGCGGCCCTGAAGATCGACCAGGCAATCGAGTTGCCGGTTGAGCCGTTCGGGTTGGGTCAGGAAATGGGCATATTCCTGCTTGAGCAGGGCCACCCGGGTCGAAAGGTCCGCCTCCAGGGTCAGGCACTCGGCACTGCGCATGCGGGCGAGCAGGCCGTCCGGGGTGTGCAGGCGGCCGATCTTCTTGCTTTCCGATTCGACGAACACCGGCCGTGCCGGGTCGAAGCCGCGCAGTTGCCGCCAGAGCAGGCTCTCGAAATACTTTTGGCCGGGCTGCGGCCGGTCGGGCAGGCCGCCCAGCACCGAACCCTTGTGCGCCGCCAGGTCTTCCAGGTCGAGCACCTGCGCCCCGGCCGCGCGCAGGGCCGAAAGGAAGCGGCTTTTGCCGCTGCCGGTGCGGCCGCAGACCACGACGAAGCGCAGGCGCCCGGGCAGGGTTGCCAGCTCGGCCATCACCGCCTTGCGGTAGGCCTTGTAGCCGCCGTCGAGCTGGACCGCCGGCCAGCCGATGGCACGCAGGACATGGGCGAGCGAGCCGGAGCGGTTGCCGCCACGCCAGCAGTAGACCAGGGGCCGGTATTTTTTCGGCTTGTCGGCGAAGTGGGTTTCCAAATGGCGCGCGATGTTGCGCGAGACCAGGGCGGCGCCGATCTTCTTGGCCTCGAAGGCGGAGACCTGCTTGTAGAGGGTGCCCACCCGGGCACGTTCCTCATCGTCCAGCACCGGCAGGTTGAGCGCGCCCGGGATGTGGTCCTCGGCGAACTCGCCGGGCGAGCGCACATCGATGATCTCGTCGAAGCCGTCGAGCCGCTCGATGCCGACGATCTCGCTGGGCCTGGTCGGCGGCGAGCCGATGTCGCACAGCATCAACGCTGCTCCCGCATCAGGCGGGCCTTTTCGCGCTTCCATTCGCGTTCTTTCACGCGGGCTCTCTTGTGGCTGCGGCCGCCGCTTCGCGGCTTAACGCTCGCTGCGCTCACGTTAGCCTGCGCCGCAAGAGATCCAGCACGGGGGATCATTGGGGTTTCCTCATCAGCCGTTGTTTTTCGCGTTCCCACTCGCGCTCTTTCACGCTGGCTCTCTTGTCATGCGCCTTCTTGCCCTTGGCCAGGCCGATCTCCAGCTTGATCCGGCCCTTGCTGTAATGCAGGTTGAGCGGCACCAGGGTGTAGCCGGCCCGCTCGACCTTGCCGATGAGTTTTTTGATCTCCTCGGCATGCAACAGCAGCTTGCGGCTGCGGGTCGGATCGGGTTTGACATGGCTCGAGGCGGTGGGCAGCGGGCTGATGTGGCAACCGATGAGCCAGACCTCTGCCCCCTTGAGCACGACGTAGGCCTCTTTCAGTTGCACCCGCCCCGCCCGGATGGCCTTGACCTCCCAGCCCTCCAGGACGATGCCCGCTTCGTAGCGTTCCTCGATGAAGTAATCGTGGAAGGCCTTTCGGTTGTCGACGATGGTCATGGCGGGAATTGAGCGCGCTTGGGGCTTGATCGGTATTTCGTGATATTTTAACAGTCTTTACGCGCAACCCCGTCCGCCTGCCGTTTATGTCTCACGTTACCAAGTCCGTCCTGGTGCCTTATACCGCGGCGGAGATGTTCGATCTGGTCGACCGGGTCGAGGCCTACAGCGAATTTCTGCCCTGGTGTGGCGGCACCGAGTTGCATCGGCGCGACGAGTCGGTGACCGAGGCCACGATCCATATCCGCTATATGCAGGTGCAGCAACGCTTCACCACGGAAAATCGCAAGCGGTTTCCCGAGGTCATGCAGCTGACCCTGAAGGACGGCCCGTTTCGCAAGCTGGAGGGCGCCTGGTACTTCAAGCCCCTGGGCGAGGAGGGCAGCCGGGTCGAACTGCTGCTGCACTACGAGTTTGCCAGCCATTTGCTGGAGAAGGTGGTGGGGCCGGTATTCGGCCTGATCGCCAACAATCTGGTGGATGCCTTTGTCCAACGTGCCGAGAAGGTCTACGGAGCGCGATGAGTGGTCTGATCGACGTCGAGGTCGTTTACGCCCTGCGCGACCAGCAAAAGGTCGTGACGGTTCAGGTCGAGCATGGGGCGACGGTGGAACAGGCGATCGCCAAGTCCGGGCTGCTGGAGGAATTTCCCGAGATCGATCTGGGCGGCAGGAACAAGGTCGGCGTCTGGAACAAGCTGGTCAAGCTGGATACGCCCCTGCGCGATCGGGACCGGGTGGAGATATACCGGCCGTTGATCGCCGACCCCAAGGAGGTCCGCCGGCAGCGCGCGGCCGAGGGCAAGGTGATGAAGAAGGGGGCCGGGGAATTGACGGCGACCGGCAGCGAGACAGCGGCCTGAGTTCGGCCAAAAAAACGGGCGGCACCATGCCGCCCGAGGCTGATTCGAGGCCTTGGCTTACTGGATGTATGTCAGCGGGTATTTGGCTTGCTCCAGGCCCATCTTGACTTGTTCCGAGGCCAGCTTGGATTGCTTGATCACCGTGGCGCTGTCGCCTTTTTCGGCTGCCGCCTTGGCATCCTTCAGGGCCTTGTCGGCCGTGGTCCACAGGGCGAACTTGGCCTTGGCCTCCTTCACGTCTTTCTCGGCCTGAGCCAGGGCGGCCTTGGCCTCCTCGCTCAGGGCGGGGGCGGCGGGTTTGGCATCGGCCTGGGGCGCGGGGGTGGCGGCGCAGGCGGACAGGAACAGGGCGAGCAGGCTTGCCAGAGCGACGGACGCAAGCGGATTACGCATATTTCAATCTCCTCAGATTATCTCAGGTGCGGGTGTAAGCCACGCTTGTGCGGCCAACGAACCATAATTCGCGTGCAAGAGGGCGTCAATCGATTTCCCCCCGATTGGTAGATATTGACCAAGCGGGCTCGTCCGGCCCGGGCGGAATCTGTATAATGCGCTTTTGTGCGTAGGGCATTTGCAATGCGTATTCTTCAAAAAGCGCTCACCTTCGACGACGTCCTGCTCGTCCCCGCCTATTCCAACATCCTGCCGCGCGATGTCAGCCTGCGGACCCAGCTGACGCGCGAGATTCAGCTCAACATCCCCGTCCTGTCCGCTGCCATGGACACCGTATCGGAATCCCGCATGGCCATTGCCCTGGCCCAGGAAGGGGGCATGGCGATCATCCACAAGAACCTCACCGCCGAGCAGCAGGCGGCCGAGGTGGCCAAGGTCAAGCGCTTCGAGTCCGGCGTGGTGAAGGATCCGATCACCATCACGCCCGGCATGACCGTGCGCGAGGTGCAGCAGATCACGCGCCAGCACAAGATCTCCGGCCTGCCGGTGGTGGACAAGACCGGCAAGGTGGTCGGCATCGTCACCAACCGGGACCTGCGCTTCGAGACCAACCTCGACCAGCCCATCCGCAAGATCATGACCCCGCGGTCCAAGCTGGTGACCGTGCGCGAAGGCGCCGGGCGCGAGGAGGTCGTCGCGCTCTTGCACAAACATCGCCTCGAGCGCGTGCTGGTGGTGAACGACGCTTTCGAGTTGCGCGGCCTGATCACGGTGAAGGACATCGACAAGTCGACCGAGCACCCGCTGGCCTGCAAGGACGCCCTGGGCCGGCTGCGCGTGGGCGCCGCCGTCGGCGTCGGCCCGGACAACGACGAGCGGGTGGCCGCCTTGGTCGAGGCCGGGGTTGACGTCATCGTGGTCGACACCGCGCACGGCCACTCGCAAGGCGTGCTCAACCGGGTGCAATGGGTGAAGACCCATTACCCGCAGGTCCAGGTCATCGGCGGCAACATCGCCACCGCCGATGCCGCCCGCGCCCTGGTCGACCACGGCGCCGACTGCGTCAAGGTCGGCATCGGGCCGGGCTCGATCTGCACCACCCGCATCGTGGCCGGCGTCGGCGTGCCCCAGATCACCGCCGTGGCCAACGTGGCCGAGGCCCTGGCCAACACCGGCGTGCCCCTGGTCGCCGATGGCGGCATCCGCTATTCGGGCGACATCGCCAAGGCCATCGCCGCCGGCGCCCACACCGTCATGCTCGGTGGCCTGCTGGCCGGCACCGAGGAGGCGCCGGGCGAGATCGAGCTCTATCAGGGCCGCTCCTACAAGTCCTACCGCGGCATGGGCTCACTCGGTGCCATGCAGAAGGGCTCCAAGGACCGCTACTTCCAGGACAACGAGGCCAACGTCGAGAAGCTGGTGCCCGAGGGCATCGAGGGGCGCGTGCCCTACAAGGGCAGCGTGCTCAACGTGCTGCACCAGTTGATGGGCGGTCTGCGCTCCTCCATGGGTTACCTGGGCTCCGCCTCGATCGCCGATTTCCACCGCAACGCCCAGTTCGTGGAGATCACCAGCGCCGGCGTGAAGGAGTCCCACGTCCACGACGTGCAGATCACCAAGGAAGCGCCGAACTACCATGTATGACACGTCGGCAGCAGTCAGTCGGCAGCTTGCCGTTGCTGACCGCTGCTGACGGCTGACTGCCTGCTGAATATGCACGACAAGATCCTCATCCTCGACTTCGGTTCCCAGTTCACCCAGCTCATCGCGCGCCGGGTGCGCGAGCACCACGTCTATTGCGAGCTGCATCCGTATGACGTGTCCGAGCAGTTCATCCGCGACTTCGCGCCCAAGGGCATCATCCTCTCCGGCGGCCCGGCCTCAGTCACCGAAGCCGAGACCCCGCGCGCGCCGCAGGTGGTGTTCGAGCTGGGCGTGCCGGTGCTGGGCATCTGCTACGGCATGCAGACCATGGCCGCGCAGCTGGGCGGCAAGGTGGTCAACGCGAGCCATCACGAATACGGCTATGCCGAGGTGCGGGCGCGCGGCCATTCCCGGCTGCTGTCCGACATCCAGGACCGCTGCGATGCGGACGGCAAGTGCTGGCTTGACGTCTGGATGAGCCACGGCGACCGGGTGGAGACCCTGCCGCCCGGCTTTCAGGTGATGTGCGAGAACGCCGCCACGCCGATTGCCGGCATGTTCGACGACGCGCGGCGTTTCTATGGTGTGCAGTTCCACCCCGAGGTCACCCACACCCTGCAGGGCAAGGCCATCCTCGGCCGCTTCGTGCACGACATCTGCGGCTGCGGCCAGGACTGGAACATGCCGGACTACATCGGCGAGGCCATCGCCAAGATCCAGGCCCAGGTCGGCAGCGACGAGGTGATCCTGGGCCTGTCCGGCGGCGTCGATTCCTCGGTGGTGGCGGCGCTCCTGCACCGCGCCATCGGGCCGCAGCTCACCTGCGTCTTCGTCGATACCGGCCTCTTGCGCCTGAACGAAGGGCAGATGGTGATGGACATGTTCGCCCGCAACCTGGGCGTGAAGGTCATCCACGTCGACGCCTCCGAGCGCTTCATGCAAAAGCTCGCCGGCGTCACCGATCCCGAGAAGAAGCGCAAGATCATCGGCGCCGAGTTCGTCGCCGTGTTCCAGGAGGAATCGGCCAAGCTCAAAAACGCCAAGTGGCTGGCCCAGGGCACCATCTACCCGGACGTGATCGAATCGGCCGGGGCCAAGACCAAGAAGGCGCATGCGATCAAGAGCCACCACAACGTCGGCGGCCTGCCCGAGGACATGCACCTGAAGCTCCTGGAGCCGCTGCGCGAGCTGTTCAAGGACGAGGTGCGCGAGCTCGGCATCGCCCTGGGCCTGCCGCACGAGATGGTCTACCGCCATCCCTTCCCCGGCCCCGGCCTGGGCGTGCGCATCCTGGGCGAGGTCAGGCGCGAATACGCCGACCTCTTGCGCCGGGCGGACGCCATCTTCATCGAGGAGCTGCGCGCCGCCGAGTGGTACGACAAGGTCTCCCAGGCATTCGCCGTGTTCCTGCCGGTCAAGGCCGTGGGCGTGATGGGCGACGGCCGCACCTACGACTATGTCATCGCCCTGCGCGCCGTGCAGACTCAGGACTTCATGACCGCGCACTGGGCCGAGCTGCCCTATTCGCTTCTCGCCAAGGTCTCCAACCGCATCATCAACGAAATCCGCGGCATCAACCGCGTCACCTACGACATCACCGGCAAGCCGCCGGGCACGATCGAGTGGGAGTGA
>DDKN01000127.1 GCA_002339725.1 Thiobacillus sp. UBA2597 | reverse complement strand
CCTGGCGCCGGCCAAACAGATGAAGCGCCTGCGCCTTGCCATGGACCATCCGCATTTCACCCTGCTGGCCCATCCCACCACGCGTGAGATCGACAAGCGCCCGGCGTTGGAGCTCGACTGGCTTGGCATCATCCGCCATGCCAGGCAGCGCGGCTGTTTCCTGGAACTGAACGCCCAGCCCGAGCGGCTGGACCTGCTCGACATCTACTGCCGCATGGCGCAGGAGGAGGGGGTGCTGGTGGCGATCGACTCGGACGCCCACAAGGCGACCGACTTCGATAATCTCGACTACGGCATCGGCCAGGCCCGGCGCGGTTGGCTGCAAGCGCGGGACGTGCTCAACACCCGACCGCTCAAAGCGCTGCGGCCGTTGCTCAAAGCCACGATGTCATAGTGGCTAGTGCGCGATCTCGATCCGGTTGCGGCCGGCCTCCTTGGCCTTGCGCAGGGCGTCGTCCACATGCTGGATCGAATCCTGGATCGGAAAGCCCGGCCGCAGATAGCCCAGGCCGAAGGAGGCGGTGAGCCGAAGCGGCATGGCGGCGCCGATCGGTATGGTAAGTTCGGCCAGACCTTCGCGCAATTGCTCCAGCCGCTTCTCGGCCGTCTTCAGAGCGGTATCAGGCAGACAGATCAGGAATTCCTCGCCGCCGTAGCGGAAGATCGAGTCGTACTTGCGCAGCGAGCGGGTGAGGTATTGGGCGACGCTTTTGAGCACGATGTCGCCGGCGATATGGCCATAAACATCGTTGATCTGCTTGAAGTGATCCATGTCCATCAGCGCGATCACGCAGGGATGCTCGGTGCGGCCGGCCCGTTCCTTTTCCTCGATCAGGCGGTGGAACATGGCATAGCGGTTGCCGGCGCCGGTCAATTGATCGACCGCGCAGACGCGCTGGAGCAGGGTGTACTGGAACTGGCGCGCCTCCATCTGGAAGCTGATGGCCAGCTCCATGAAGCGCTCGTAGGCCGCGGGGTCGACCGGTGTACCGGGCTGGTGTTGCTGCAGCAGCTGGCGCGCCGCATCGTGCATGGCCTGGTGCCGCTCGTCCAGGTCCGCGAACAGGGGCTCGTCCTTGAACCAGTGCCGGCCGGCCCCGTCATACCAGCGGCCGAAGCGGCAGCGATGATGGGCGTCCGGCGCGAGGTTCTCCGGTCGGGCGGGTTCGTGGCAGAGCAGGCCACGGATCAGGTCCTTGAGCCAGTCGGCATGGTAGCTCATGGCGACATTGAGCTCTTCCAGGGCACTGAAGGTCTGGTTGGTGATCTCGACCGAGTCGCTGCAGCTTCTTTCCATGATGGCTTCGCCAGGGTGGGCAAGGCCTTAGCATAGTCAGACTAACGCAGGATGAAAAGCCGCAGGCGCGGCCCGCTCGAACGCGTCAGGGCCTGGGCTGGGGCCAGCTCCAGTGGGCGAAGTCGGGGTGATCGACGCCGTGGGTGTAGGCGTAATTGCGGCATTCGATCTGCAGGTCGCGCAGTTTTTCCTTGACGTGGGCGCCCGCCACCAGCAGGCCGGGCACCCGGTTGATCACGTCGATCGCAAGCGAAAAGCGGTCGATCTCGTTGCGGATGGCCAGCTCCAAGGGTGTGTTGATATTGCCCTTTTCCTTGTAGCCGCGCACATGCAGATTCCGGTGGTTGGTGCGGCGATAGGCCAGGCGATGGATCAGCCAGGGATAGCCGTGGAAATTGAAGATGATCGGCTTGTCCAGGGTGAACAGGCTGTCGAAGTCGCGATCGGACAGGCCGTGCGGGTGCTCGCTCGCCGGCGTCATCGTGTAGAGGTCGACCACGTTGACGAAACGGATCTTCAGATTGGGGAAGTGCTCGCGCAGCAGGCAGACCGCGGCCAGGGCCTCCTGGGTCGGCACGTCGCCGCAGCTGGCCAGCACCACATCGGGCTCCTGGCCGAAGTCGTTGCTGGCCCAGTCCCAGATGCCGATGCCCTTGGTGCAGTGGCGGATGGCACCGTCCATGTCGAGATATTGCAGGTGGTTCTGCTTGTCGCACACGATGACGTTGACGTCGTTGCTGCTCTTCAGGCAATGGTCGGCCACCGACAACAGGCAATTGGCGTCGGGCGGCAGATAGATGCGGGTGACCGAGGGGCTCTTGTTCACCACCAGGTCGAGAAAGCCCGGGTCCTGGTGGGTGAAGCCGTTGTGGTCCTGGCGCCAGACGGTGGAGGTGATGAGCAGGTTGAGCGAGGACACCGGCGCGCGCCAGGGAATCTGCTCGGCGATGCTGAGCCACTTGGCATGCTGATTGAACATGGAATCGATGACGTGGACGAAGGCTTCGTAGGTGGAAAAGAAGCCGTGCCGCCCGGTGAGCAGATAGCCCTCGAGCCAGCCTTCCAGGGTATGTTCCGACAGGAGCTCCATCACCCGGCCGTCCGGCGCCAGCTCGCCGCCGTCGGCGTCCTCCGGCAGCAGGTCCGCCAGCCAGGTCTTCTTGCTCGCCTGATACACCGCGCTCAGGCGGTTGGAGGTGGTCTCGTCCGGCCCGAAGACCCGGAAGTTGTCCGGATTCAGCTGCAGGATGTCGCGCAGGAATTCGCCCAGGGGCTGGGTGTTGGCCACTTCGATCTGCCCCGGTGTGGCGACCTCGACGCGATAGGCGCGAAAGTCCGGCAGGCGCAGAGCGCGCCGCAAAAGACCGCCGTTGGCATGCGGGTTCGCGCTCATGCGGCGCTCGCCCTTGGGCGCCAGGGCCTTGAGTTCGGGCAGCAGGCGGCCGGCCGCGTCGAACAATTCCTCCGGCCGGTAGCTCCTGAGCCAGTCCTCCAGTCGCTGAAGATGCGCCGGGTCCTCGCGCACCCTGGCCAGGGGCACCTGGTGCGCGCGCCAAGTGCCCTCCACCGGGTGACCGTCCACCGCCTTCGGCCCGGTCCAGCCCTTCGGCGTTCTTAGCACGATCATCGGCCAGCGCGGCCGGCTGGCGTGGCCGTTGGCCCGTGCCCGGCTTTGTATCGCGCGGATCTCCAGCACGCAGGCCTCCAGGGTGGCGGCCATGGTCTGGTGCAGGGTCATGGGGTCGTCACCTTCGACGAAGTGCGGCGTCCAGCCATAGCCTTCGAACAGGTGCTGCAATTCCTCATGGCTGATGCGCGCCAGCACGGTCGGGTTGTTGATCTTGTAGCCGTTGAGGTTGAGGATGGGCAGCACCGCGCCGTCGCGCAGGGGATTGAGGAATTTGTTGGAATGCCAGGCGGTGGCCAGCGGTCCGGTCTCGGCCTCGCCGTCACCCACCATCACCGCCACCAAAAGATCGGGGTTGTCGAAGGCGGCGCCGAAGGCGTGGCTGATCGAATAGCCCAGCTCGCCCCCCTCGTGGATGGAGCCGGGCGTCTCCGGGGTGCAATGGCTGCCGATGCCGCCCGGGAAGGAGAATTCCTTGAAGAACAGGCGCATGCCCTCAATGTCCTCGCCCTTGTTGGGATAGACCTCGGAGTAGGTGCCTTCCAGATAGACCGGCGCCAGCACGCCCGGCGCGCCGTGACCCGGCCCGGCCAGGAAGATGGCGTTGAGATCGTATTTCACGATCAGCCGGTTCAAGTGGGTGTAGGCGAAGGCAAGGGCCGGGCTCGCGCCCCAGTGGCCGAGCAGGCGCCGCTTGATGTGTTCGGGCCTGAGCGGCTCGCGCAGGAGGGGGTTGTCCTGCAGGTAGATCATGCCGGCCGCCAGGTAGTTGCAGGCGCGCCAGAAGGCATGCAGGTGGGACAGTTCCTCGGGGTGCAAGGGGGCGGCGCTGCGGCGGGTGGCGTTCATCGGCTTGCCTCGGTCCGGTCTAAAGGTGGCGGATCGGCGGCGGCGCCGATCGATCTCTACAGGCGCGGTCGCGCGCGCCTGTTGCAGTATAGGCAAGCCGTTTTACCGCACGATGAAGCGCTCATCCGGTTTGGGCCAGCGCGTATGCCTGACGGGCGATGACGAGTTCTTCATTGGTGGGAATCACCCAGGCGCTGATCGGGCTGTCGGGCTGGCTGATGCGCGGGCCCTGCGCGGCATTGGCCACCGGGTCGAGCGCCAGCCCGAGCCAGCCGAGCCGCGCGCAAATCGCCGCCCGCACCGGCGCCGCATGCTCACCGATGCCGGCGGTGAAGACCAGGGCGTCGAGGCCGCCCAGGGCGACCGCCAGGGCGCCGATGGTCTTGGCCACCTGATAGGCGTAATGCGCCACGGCCGCCTGCGCTTCTGGCCGCTCGCTGGCCAGCAGTTGCCGCATGTCGGAGCTCGTGCCGGACAGGCCGAGCAGGCCCGAACGCTGGTGCAAAAGCTCCGACACCGCGGCGAGGTCCATGCCCCGCTCGCGCATGAGGTAAAGCGGAATCGCCGGATCGATCGCGCCGCAGCGGGTGCCCATGGGCAGGCCGTCGAGCGGGGTGAAGCTCATGGTGGTCTCGACGCTGCGGCGCTGCTGCATGGCGCACAGGCTGGCGCCGTTGCCCAGGTGGGCGACCACCACCCGGCCCTCGGCCTGAGCGCCCAGATAGTCGGGCAGCACCGAGGCGATGTATTCATAGGACAGGCCGTGAAAGCCGTAGCGACGCACCCCTGCCTCGAACAGTTCGCGCGGCAGGGCGAAGCGCTGGGCCAGCTCGGGCAGGCTGCGGTGAAAGGCGGTGTCGAAGCAGGCCACCTGGGGCAGTTCGGGCCGCGCCTGCATCAGGGCGCGGATGCCGGCCAGGTTGTGCGGCTGGTGCAAAGGATCGATCGGGATCAGCCGTTCCAACCGGGCCAGCACCGCCGCATCGACCCGCACCGGCGCCGCGTGCTCGATGCCGCCATGCACGACCCGGTGCCCGGCGGCGATCAGATGCAGCCCGTCCAGGTGCGGGGCCAGCCAGTCGAGCAGGACGCGGATGGCGGCCGCGTGGCTGGCGGCCACGATGGCCTGATCGATCCTGGCCTCGGCGGGCGGTGTCAGCAGCAGGCGCAGCCGGCTCGGCCCGCCGATCTCCTCGATGATGCCACGATAGAGCGGGGTGAATTGTGCCGGCGCCGCGACCCGGTAGAGCGCGAACTTCAGGCTGGAGGAGCCGGCGTTGAGGATGAGGATGGCATTGTCCATGCCGCCATTCTAGGGGGCGACGCCGGGCTGGGCGAGGCGTCACGGAGCGGTCGGCCCGGCGTGGTTGACCCGGCGTGGTTGACCCGGCGCGCTAGAATCGATGTCATGTTGAGGTCTCTTGCGGCGCCCTGCCTGTCCCTCCTGATCTGCCTCGGTCTGCCGGCCGCGGCAGGCCAGCTGGTTGGCGGTGAAGCGGACTACGTGGTGCGCAAGGGTGACTACCTCACCCTGATCGGTGCCCGCTTCGGTCAGGATGCGCGATCGCTGGCCCGGGAAAACGGTCTGGATTACTTCGGTCGCATCCATCCCGGTCAGCGGCTCAAGCTGAACAACCGCCACATCGTGCCGGCCGTGCGCGCGGACGGCATCGTGATCAACGTGCCCCAGCGTATGCTCTATCTGTTCCGCCAGGGGCGCCTGGTGGCGCATTATCCCGTGGGGCTGGGCCGGCCCGACTGGCCGACGCCGCTCGGGCTGCGCCATATCCGCAGCAAGGAGATCGACAAGGACTGGCTGGTGCCGCCCTCGATTCAGGAGGAGATGCGCTGCGCCGGCCAGCCGGTGCTGACCCGGGTGCCGCCCGGGCCGGACAATCCGCTGGGCCGGCACTGGATCGGCCTCAAGCCCGGCTGGTGGGGCATCCACGGCACCAATGCCCCGGCCAGCGTGTATGACTTCCGCAGTCACGGCTGCATCCGGCTGCACCCGGACGATATCGCCGACTTGTTCGACCGGGTCGCCCTGGGCGATCCGGTCGAGATCATCTACCAGACGGTGCTGCTCGCACAAAGCCCCGAGGGTGTATTAGAGCCTGTTTCAGTAGGAAACATACGCCCTGTTGAGGCCAGGATCGGATGGATGCAAGGCGCGTCGCGCAGTCGATGGTCGTTCCATCGACAAGCGGCGCAACGCCGCAGACGCCGATCGTGGCCTCAACCCGAAGGGCCGGGCGCCTGCGGGCGCATTGCCGCGTTGCGGGTGGCTCGTGGAGAATGACTACACTTCGCCCCCCGCGCCTTGCACTGCATCCCGCAGGCACCCGGCAGGGGGCATGTTTCCTACTGAAATAGGCTCTTATCTTGAAGTGCAGCGTGACATCTACAATCAGGGCATCGACCCCTGGCGCACCTTGCTGGAGCTGGCGGACAAGGCCCGGCTGCTCGATCGGCTCGACTGGGTGCGGGTGAGCCAGGTGCTGCGCGCTGCCGACGGCATCGCGCATCGGGTCGGCCCATCGGCCGAGCAACCAGGAAAGGCCTTGCCATGAAAGCGGCAGATCCTCTTTTCGCAGTCGCACGCCAGCCCCGGGAAAGGCAGGCTTAGTCATGCCGGCACTGCGCTTCGAGGTCTACCAGGACGAACTGGTCCTGCTTGACGCGCCGGACGGCTTCCAGCGCCAGCGTGTCCAGCTGCGGCGCGATCCGCTGCTCGGCCACACCAGCGTCTACAACCCGGCGCTGGAGGGCAAGGCCGGCCTGCTGTTCAACGCCGTCGATCGCGCGGCCCTGGCGCGCCTGGTGGCGGAATCCGCCCCGACCTGCCTGTTCTGCCCGGAGCGGCTGGCGGCTACGCCGAAATTTCCGCCCGAGTGCCTGCCCGAGGGGCGTCTGCAGGTGGGCGAGGCGACCCTGTTCCCCAATCTGTTTCCGCTTGCGCCCTACCATGCCGTGGTGGCAGTCAGCCGGGCGCATTTTCTGGAGCTGGAGGCGTTCACCCCGGCCCTGCTTTGCGATGCCTTTTGCGCCATGCAGCAGTTTGCCCAGGCGGTGCAGGCCCATGATCCGGCCGCGCGTTATGCCACCTTCAATGCGAACTACCTGTTCCCGGCCGGGGCGAGCCTGGTCCACCCCCACTTCCAGGTCCTGCTCGCATCCCGGCCCTATGCACAGCAGGCGCGCCAGATCGAGGCCTGCCAGGGCTATCGCCAGGCGCAGGGGCGGGATTACTTCACCGACCTGCGCGCGGCCGAAACCGAACTGGGTGAGCGCCTGATCGGCCGCAGCGGCCCCTGGCACTGGCTGGCGGCCTATGCCCCGCTCGGCAACCATGAAATCCAGGCGCTGCACGAAACCGAAAGCGACTTCGCCCGGCTGGCCCAAAGCGAGATCGAGGCCCTGGCCCAGGGCCTGGCCCGGGTGTTGCAGCTGTATGCCGGGCTCGGCCATCTGAGTTTCAATTTCAGCCTGTATTCCCAGGCGGCCGGCGCCGGGCCGGGCACGCCGTTGCTGCTGCGCTGCGTTACTCGGCAGAACCCGGCCCCGCTCTATCGGGCCGACGATTATTTTTTGCAGAAGCTTTTGG
>DDKN01000105.1 GCA_002339725.1 Thiobacillus sp. UBA2597 | reverse complement strand
CTGCAGGCCTATTGGGTGGTGCCGGTCAAATCGAATCTTCAGCGTCTGCCGGACCTGGCCGGCAAACGCGTCGCCGTGCCCGACCGGATGGCGCTGGTGACCATGCTCGGGCTGAGCCTGTTGAGTCGGGCCGGTTTGGAGGCCGATCGGGATTACCGGCTGATCGAAGCCAGATCGCACAACAATGCCGCGGTCACTGTGCTCAATGGCGAGGCCGATGTCGCCGTGATCGGCTCGGTCCCCCTGTCGCAACTGGCTGGCGAAATGCGCGCCCAGTTGCGCATCATCGGCCAAAGCCAGGCCATTCCCAGCCAGTATTTCGCCGTGAGCGACCGCCTGTCCGAGCCGGATTGCGCCCGGATCGAACAGGCCCTGTTCAAATTCGCCGCCAGCCCGGCCGGCCAAAAATTCCTGCACCAGTTCGCCATGCACGGCCTGGTCAAGGCCAAGCCGAATGAGCTCAAGGGAATGGATGCCTACGCCAACCAGGTCCGCCAGATGCTGAGCCAGTCGGTGGCGCCGTGACGCCGATCCGCTCGATGCTGCCGAGCCTGCGGACCCGGCTGATCGCCGTCGTGCTGCTGGTCCAGGCGCTGCTGCTTGGCGTCCTGGTGTACGAGCATGTCGAGGATCTCGGCCAGCGTTTGCAGGAGCAGGCCTTGCTGCGCGCGCAGCAGCTGAAGGTGCTGCTCAACGCCTCGCTCGCGGCGCCCCTGATTCAGGCCGACCTGGCCGCGGCGCAGGAAGTGTTGGAGGAAGCCCAGAAGCAGGGCGGCTTGAACTATCTCAGGTTGACGAACCCGCGGGGTCAGCTGATCGCCGAGTTGGGCAGACGCAGTGCCCATGTGGTGTCGATGGCGTCGGCAGGGTCCGATTTTGGCCAGGCCGAGGCGCTGGCGGTGGAAATGCCCGTCACCCTGGCCGGCCAGCAGATGGGCAACCTGTATTTCCAGATGCCGCTCGACTTTCTGGCCATGGCCAAACGCCATGCCTTGTGGGACATCCTGCTGCTCGGCATGGGTGCCGTGCTGGTATCGGCCGTCCTGCTCACGCTGCTGACGGTCTGGCTCACCCGCCGTCTGGGCCAGCTGACCCAGGCGGCCGACCAGGTGGCCGTCGGCGACTACGCGCTGCGCCTGCCGGAAGGCGGGCAGGATGAGGTGGGGCGCGTCATCGTCGCCTTCCGGCAGATGGCCGAGTCGATCCAGGCGCGCGAGGCGGAGTTGCGCGAGTCGCGCAATCACCTGCTCTACCTGGCCGAGCGCGACAGCCTGACCGGGCTCTACAACCGCCATTTTTTTCGTCACGAATTGCAGCGCCGGCTCGATGATGCGGTCCGCAGCGGCAGCGAAGGCGCGCTGCTGCTGTTCGACCTGGACGAGTTCAAGCTGATCAACGACAGCTTCGGTCATCAGGTGGGCGATGAGCTGCTGATCACCATCGCCAATACCGTGGGCCAGCAAACCCGGCGCAACGAGACCTTTTGCCGCCTGGGTGGCGATGAGTTCGTCCTGATCGCGCATTCGGCGAGCGAGCCTGAGATCGCAGCCCTGGCCGAGCGCGTGGTGAATGCCTTGGGCGCCTTGCGTTACGAGACGGACGGCAAGTCGATACGCCTGTCGTGCAGCATGGGCGTGGCCTTGTATCCGAGCCAGGCCCAGGACCCGGACACCCTGCTGGCCTATGCCGACGCCGCCCTGTATCAGGCCAAGCAGCAGGGCAAGAACACCTGGCGCCTGTACCAGCCCGAGCTCGATGCGACCGAGGCCAAGCTGGCGGTGCTGACCTGGAAGGAGCGCATCAACGATGCGCTCGAGGCCGGCGGTCTGCGCCTGGTCTATCAGGGCGTCTATGCCATGCCCGGGCAGCGTCTGGCCCATGTCGAAGCCCTGCTGCGGCTGCACGATGCCAAGTCCGGCAAGCTGATCACGCCCAATCATTTCATCCCGGTCGCCGAGCGCAGCGGCCAGATACTCGAGATCGACCGCTGGGTGATCCGCGAAAGCATTCGCCAGCTGAGGCTGCATCCCGAGATGCCGACGATCGCCATCAATGTGTCTGCCCGCACCTTCGACGATCCGTCCATGCCGGCTTACATCGCGGATCAGTTGCACGCCCAGGGGGTGGCGCCCCGGCGCCTGGTCGTCGAGCTGACCGAGACCGCGGCCCTGTCCGACATGGCGGATGCCGAGCGGTTCATCCGGGCCCTGCGCGAACTCGGCTGCCATATCTGCCTGGACGATTTCGGTGCCGGCTTCGCCTCCTTCGCCTATCTCAAGCACATCGCGGCCGACACCATCAAGATCGATGGCATGTTCATCCGAGACCTGCCGCGTGACGAGCAAAGCCAGGTCTTCGTCAGGGCCATGATCGAGGTGGCTCGGGGCCTGGGCGTGACCACCATCGCCGAGTGCGTCGAGGATGAGCCGACCCTGGCGATGTTGCGCGAGTTTGGCGTCGATTACGTGCAGGGCTATCACCTGGGGCGGCCGCAGGAGGCCTTGCCGGGTGTGGGCGCGCAGCCGGGCTCGGCCCGGCGCTAGCCGGGCGGCCGAGCGGCATGCCGCGGGCAGGCCGGCACGGCGTCGGGTAAAATAGGCCCTGGGTTTTCTGAAGGTCCTGTTGTGCTCACCGTTTCCAATCTCACCATGCAGTTCGGGGCCAAGCCCCTGTTCGAAAACGTCTCCGTCAAGTTCGGCGAGGGCAACCGTTACGGCCTGATCGGGGCCAACGGCTGCGGCAAGTCGACCTTCATGAAGATCCTGGCCGGCGTGCTGGAGCCGACCGGCGGCAATGTCAGCATCGATCCGGGCGAGCGCATGGCGCACCTCAAGCAGGACCAGTTCGCCTACGAGGAGATGCGCGTGCTCGACGTGGTGCTGATGGGCCATGCCGAGCTGTGGCAGATCCAGGAAGAGAAAAACGCCATCTACCTGAACCCCGAGGCGAGCGAGGACGATTACATGCGCGCCGCCGAGCTGGAGGCCAAGTTCGGCGAGCTGGGTGGCTATGACGCCGAGGCGCGGGCGGGCGAGCTGCTCCTGGGCGTGGGCATTCCGACCGAGAAGCACAACGGCCCCATGCGCGAGGTGGCGCCCGGCTGGAAGCTGCGCGTGCTGCTGGCCCAGGCCCTGTTCGCCGACCCGGACATCCTGCTTTTGGACGAGCCGACCAACAACCTCGACATCAACACCATCCGCTGGCTGGAGCATGTGCTGAACGAGCGCAACTCCACCATGATCATCATCTCGCACGACCGCCACTTCCTGAACTCGGTCTGCACCCACATGGCCGACCTCGATTACCAGACCCTGCGCGTGTATCCGGGCAACTACGACGACTACATGGAGGCCTCGACCCTGGCGCGCGAGCGCCAGCTCGCCGCCAACGCCAAGGCCAAGGAGAAGGTGGCCGAGCTGGAGGAGTTCGTGCGCCGCTTCCGCGCCAACAAGTCCAAGGCGCGCCAAGCCACCAGCCGGATGAAGATGATCGACAAGCTCAAGGTCGAGGACGTCAAGCCGTCTTCCCGGCAGAACCCCTACATCCGCTTCGAGCAGGAAAAGCCCCTCTATCGCCGGGTGATCGAGGTGCAGAAGCTGCAGGCCGGCTACGACGGGCCGCTGTTCAAAAACCTCAACTTCGTGGTCGAGGCCGGAGACAAGGTCGCCATCATCGGCGAAAACGGCGTGGGCAAGACCACCCTGCTGCGCACCCTGATCGGCGAGCTGCCGCCGCAGGCGGGCGAGATCAAGTGGGCGGAGAACGCCAAGATCGGCTATTTCGCCCAGGACCATGCCGCCGACTTCGCCGGCGACACCCCGCTGTTCGACTGGATGCGGCAATATGCCCAGCCGGGCGATGATGACCAGGTCATCCGCGGCATCCTCGGCCGCCTGCTGTTCTCCGGCGACGACGTCAAGAAGCCGGTCAGGGTGATCTCCGGCGGCGAACAGGGCCGCATGCTGTTCGGCCGGCTCATGCTGCAGCGGGGCAACGTGCTGGTGCTGGACGAGCCGACCAACCACCTGGACATGGAGTCGATCGAATCGCTCAACCTGGGCCTGGAGAAGTTCGAGGGCACGGTGCTGTTCGTCTCGCACGATCGCCAGTTCGTCAGCTCCCTGGCCAACAAGATCATCGAGCTCAAGATCGACGGCAGCCATGTGGTGTACGACGGCAACTACGAGGATTACCTGGCCAGCCAGGGCCTGGAATAAGGCTTGTCCCGGCGCCGGCCTGCGGTTAGGCTTGCCGCGAGGAGGCTGATATGTTCAAAAACAAAGCGTACCTGCTGCTGGCGCTGCTGATGCTGCCGCTTGCCGGCTGCGTCTACGACCGCGCCATGTATGTCATCGAGGGGCGCGACCACTATATCGGCGTCAGCCGGGATCAGAACTGGTTCTGGCAGGACACGGTCAACATCCACCTGATCGCGCACCGCATGCCGGACTGCGTGGAATCGCTGCGCATCGATGATGTGCCGCGCCACGCGACGATCGAGCTGTATTACCCGCCGCAGGTGTACGTCGAACCGATTCACATCGCCGAGGTGAACAAGGCGTATTACGCCATCAGCACCGCCAGTTGCCGGGTGCAGCGCTTCGCCACCCGGCCGGACGATCTGGGCAGGCACCTGGGCAGCTTCAAGGAGGCGCCGGACGGACGCTTCGGTTTCGTCGCGGACCCGGCGGCCAGGTAGGCGCGACTGCAGGTGAACAAAAAGGCCGGCGATTGCCGGCCTTTTTGTTTGGGGCGACGTGCGGGATCAGCCGCGCCGCATGGAGTCGAAGAAATCGGCGTTCGACTTGGTCGCCCGAATCTTGTCGGACAAAAACTCCATCGCCTCCAGGTCGTCCATCGGGTAGAGCAGTTTGCGCAGCACCCAGACCTTTTGCAGGATTTCCGGCTTGAGCAGCAGTTCTTCCTTGCGGGTGCCGGAGCGGTTGACGTTGATCGCCGGATAGACCCGCTTCTCGGCCATGCGCCGGTCGAGGTGGATCTCCATGTTGCCGGTGCCCTTGAATTCCTCGTAGATCACGTCGTCCATGCGGCTGCCGGTGTCGACCAGGGCGGTGGCCAGGATGGTGAGCGAGCCGCCCTCCTCGATGTTGCGGGCGGCGCCGAAGAAGCGCTTGGGCTTCTGCAGGGCGTTGGCGTCGACGCCGCCGGTGAGCACCTTGCCCGAGGCCGGCACCACGGTGTTGTAGGCGCGGGCCAGACGGGTGATGGAGTCGAGCAGGATGACCACGTCCTTCTTCGCCTCGACCAGGCGCTTGGCCTTCTCCAGCACCATCTCGGCCACCTGCACGTGGCGGCTGGCCGGCTCGTCGAAGGTGGAGGCGACCACTTCGCCGCGCACGGTGCGCTGCATCTCGGTCACTTCCTCCGGCCGCTCGTCGATCAAGAGCACGATCAGGATCACTTCCGGGTGGTTGCTGACGATGGCGTGCGCGATGTGCTGCATCATCACGGTCTTGCCCGACTTCGGCGGGGCGACGATCAGGCCGCGCGAGCCCTTGCCGATGGGCGAGATGATGTCGATGATGCGGCCGGTCATGTTCTCCTCGGCCTTGATGTCGCGCTCCAGCTTGAACGGCACGTTCGGGAACAGGGGCGTCAGGTTCTCGAACATGATCTTGTGCTTGAGCGCCTCGGGCGGCTCGCCGTTCACCTTGTCCAGCTTGGTCAGGGCGAAGTAGCGCTCGCCGTCCTTCGGGGTGCGGATCTCGCCCTCGATGGTGTCGCCGGTGTGCAGGTTGAAGCGGCGGATCTGGCTGGGCGAGACGTAGATGTCGTCCGGGCTGGCCAGGTACGAGGTGTCGGGCGAGCGCAGGAAGCCGTAGCCGTCCGGCAGCACCTCCAGGGCGCCATCGCCGTGGATGCTCTCGCCCTTCTTGGCCTTGTGCTTGAGCAGGGCGAAGATCAGCTCCTGCTTGCGCATGCGGTTGGCGTTGTCGATCTCGCACGCCTCGGCCATTTCGAGGAGTTGGCTGACGTGCAATTGTTTGAGTTCGGAAAGATGCATGACGACCCTAGAGACGTACGGAATGCCGGAAGCGGCGGGGAAATTCGGGTTTTGGCGGGGAATCGCCCGGCTCGGTCGAGCCAGGCGCTTACAGACTAGCGAAAGTTAGATGTTGCTGTCAACAAAGGCGGTCAGCTGGGACTTGGACAGGGCGCCGACCTTGGTCGCCTCGACGCTGCCGTTCTTGAACACCATCAGGGTGGGGATGCCGCGGATGCCGTATTTGGGCGGGGTCTGCTGGTTCTCGTCGATGTTCAGCTTGCAGACCTTGACCCGGCCGGCGTACTCCTTGGCCACCTCGTCCAGAATCGGCGAGATCATCTTGCACGGGCCGCACCAGTCCGCCCAATAATCGACCAGGACGGGCAGCGGGGATTGCAACACCTCCTGCTCGAAGGTGTCGTCGGTGACATAGTGGATATGCTCGCTCATTACAGACCTCGTCAATGAATTCGTGTGGGTGGTTGGCTGGGGGTAGAATGGCCAAAGCGGAATTTTGCCGCTATCCTAATCCAAAAGCCCAAGCTGGAAAAGGCACCATGACCTACGTTGTTACCGAGAACTGCATCAACTGCAAATACACGGATTGCGTCGATGTCTGCCCCGTCGACTGCTTCCATGAAGGCCCCAACTTCCTGGTGATCGACCCGGAAGAGTGCATCGATTGTACCCTGTGCGTGGCCGAATGCCCGGCCGAGGCGATTTTCGCCGAGGACGACGTGCCCGAGGACCAGCGCCGCTATATCCAGCTCAATGCCGAACTGGCCAAGATCTGGCCGGTGATTGTCGAGAAGAAGGACCCGCTGCCCGATGCCGATGCCTGGCTCGGCAAGCCTGGTAAGGGCGACCTGCTCAAGCGTTAAAGCCCATCAGCCCCCCAACAAAGCCCGGCCTGGCCGGGCTTTGTCGTTTCAGCCGCAAGGGCAACCGGGGCGGCCCCGGCTTTGCTGGATCGGCGGACAGGGCACCGTGCCATAGGAGCAGAACACGCAGCAATTGCCCGGCTTGGGGCGCAGAATCCGGTGGCACTGCTCGCATTCATAAAACCACTGGCAGGCATCGGTCGGCATGCGCTCGGTCTTGCGGTGGCCGCAATGCGGGCAGGTGAGGGTCGAATCGAGCACGATCCCGCAGCCGGCGCTCACTTGTGTGCCCCTTTGCCGATCGGCCGGGACGGGTAGCCGGCGGCCAGCAGGCCGGCCGGGGCCTTGTTGGGTGCATGCTTCATAGCGAAATCGCCACATCGAGCGCAATGGCCTAAGCTTATTTCCGTAGCCAGGTACGGAGTCAAGGCCATGCGCGAACCGGCGCAGTTCACCATCGGGGGGTTGGCCCAGGCGGCCGGGGTCAATGTCGAAACGGTGCGTTATTACCAGCGGCGCGGCCTGCTGCCCGAGCCGGCGCGGCCGCCTGGCGGCATTCGGCGATACGACCGGGCGGCGCTGGACCGCCTGGGCTTCATCAAATCGGCCCAGCGCCTGGGGTTCAGCCTGGAGGAGGTGGCCGTGCTGCTCAAGCTGGACGATGGCGCCCATTGCCGGGAGGTGCGCACCATCGCCGAGCGGAAGCTGCGCGAGGTGCGCGGCCGCATCGCCGACCTGCGCCGGATCGAGCGTGCCTTGCACCAGCTGACGCAAACCTGTGCCAGCAGTGGGGGCGATGTCTCCTGTCCCTTGATTCAGGCCCTGCTCGGGCGCTGACGGCAGGTCGGCCGATTGGACTATTCAATTCAGCGGCGGTTTGCGAATATAGTGCTTCCAACCACCCGGCCAGGCCACGCCGCCGCAGAAGCGCGGGCCTGACATCCGTGACGGGGAGAAGGCGGGGGTGGTGCCAATAATCAAATCGAGGCCTCAACATGACCCTTCGGCGGCAGTTGTTCATCGGTCTGTCTATCATCTTTCTCATCCTGTGCGCCAGCTTGCTGCTGGTCACCGTGCACACCACGCGCGATTACCTGGAACAACAACTCGCCTCGCATGCCCAGGACACCGCGACGGCGCTGAGCCGGCTGCTGGCCGATGCCATGGCCAAGGAAGACCGCGTGCTGGCCGAAACCCAGATCGCCGCGGTGTTCGATCGCGGCTATTTCCAGCAGATTGCCGTGCTCTCCACCGGCGGCGCCCGGCTGGTGGGGCGCGAGCTGCCGCCGCGCATCGAAGGGGTGCCGGCCTGGTTCACCCGGCTGTTCGCCCTGAAGACGCCCACGGGTGAGGCCTTCCTCAGCGCCGGCTGGCGTCAGCTGGGCAAGGTCGTGGTCACCAGTCAGCCGACCTTCGCCTATCAGCATCTGTGGAAGAGCGCGGGCGCCATGTTCTGGTGGATCTTCGGCATCTACCTGTTCACCCTGCTGGCCACGCGCATCCTGCTCAGGGTGATCCTCGAGCCTTTGCTCGACATCGAGCGCGCCGCCCTGGCGATCGGGCAGAAGCGCTTCGAGCAGATCGAACACATGCCCAGGGCGCGCGAATTGCAGAGCGTGGTGGTCGCCATGAACGACCTGTCGCGCCGGGTCGCCGCCATCCTGGATGAGGAAACGGCGCGGGCCGAGGCCTACCGCAAAGAGGCCTACGAGGACGAGGTGACCCACCTCGACAACCGGCGCAGCTTCTACCTGCGCCTGAACCAGGTGCTGGGGACGGATTACCGCTTCGCCAACGGCGTGCTGATCATGGTCCAGCTCGACGGCCTGGACCAGTACAACCGGGAATACAGCTATCCGCGCGGCAACATCCTGCTGGCCGTGCTGGCGCAGGCGGCGCGCGAGGCCCTGGGCGAACGCGCCAGCATCATGGCCCGGATGGGCGGCTCGACGTTCGTGTTCCTCTGCCTGGATCTCGACAAGGCCGCCGGCGAGGCGCTCTACAAGGACCTGCAGGCGCGCATGGACGCCGTGCTGCTGCACAGCGAGGCCTTCCATCACGTGTTCTACAGCATCGGGGTGGCCTATTTCCACCACGGCGAGGCCCACAGCCAGATCCTGGGCCGGGCCGACCTGGCCATGGAGACCGCGCGCCAGTCCGGCCAGAACGGGGTCGAGGTCTTGGGCGACGACCTGCCCGAATCGGCCTCGATGGGTTCGTTCAGCTGGCGCATGATCATCCAAAGCGCCCTGGAGGAAGGCCGCTGGGTGCTGCTGGGCCAGCCCGTCGTCCGCCTGGCCGACCATGGCGTGCTGCACCACGAATTGGTGGCGCGCCTGGTCGACGCCCAGGACAACCTGATCCCGGCCGCGCATTTCCTGCCCATGGCCCAGCGCCACAATTTCATGGTGCAGATCGATCGCGCCGTCGTCACCCTGGCACTGGAGCGGCTGGCCGACGGCGAGAACGGCATCCGCCAGGTGGCGGTGAACGTCTCCGCCCAGGGCATCGGCGACGACGGCTTCCTCGACTGGCTGGACGCGCGCCTGCGCCAGCTGGGGCCGCAGGCCGGGCGCATCGCCTTCGAGCTGAGCGAGTTTGCCTGCACCCGCGACAAGGAGGCGACCCAGCGTTTCCTGACCCTGGTGCGCGAACACGGCGCCCAATTCGGCATCGACCAGTTCGGCCTCGACCCGCAGTCGCCCAACGTGCTGCGCCAGTTCCCGCCCAACTACATCAAGCTGGACGGCGGCCTGGTGCGCGAGCTGCCGCACAACGAGGACAGCCGCATGGTGCTCAAGGCCATCCTGCACCTGGCGCGCTCGCTCGGCACCTGGGTCATCGCCCAGCATGTGGAGGACGAGGCCATGGTCGCCACCCTCAAAGAGCATCAGGTCGATGCGGCGCAGGGCTACCACTTCGGCAAGCCCGAACGCATCTGACCTGGCGCCCGTCACCGGCCGCGCACCATGCTCGCATCCCTGCCCTGGCTTTCGGCGCTGCTGGCCGGCGCGCTCACCGCCCTGGGCATCGCCGTTCTGGCCCGATACGCCGGTCGTCTGTCCCTGATCGACATCCCCCATGGCCGCAAGCGGCATCCGGCGCGCACCCCGCTGGTCGGCGGCCTGGCCCTGGCCCTCGGTTTTTTCCTCAGCGCCCTGATCGGCGGCCAGCTCGGCGCGGTCTCGCCCGCCTTCTGGCTGGCGGCGGCCCTGCTGCTCGCCACCGGCGTGCTCGACGACATGCGCGAATTCAGTTCCAGGCCCAAGTTCGCGGTCCAGATCGCGGCGGGCCTCATGGTGGTCTACTGGGGCGGCGGCCTGCTCACCGACCTGGGCGATCTGTTCGGTTTCGGCGCCATCCATCTGGGTTGGGCCGCGGTGCCCTTCACCGTCTTCGGTTTCATCGGCGTCATCAATGCCATCAATATGATCGACGGCATCGACGGCCTGGCCGGCCTGCTCGTGCTCGCCAGCCTGCTGGGCTTTGCCGCCATCGCCCAGGCCGGTGGTTTGACCGGAGATGCCCGCCTGATCCTGTTGCTTTGCGCGGCGTTGGCTGCATTTTTGGCCTTCAACCTGCGCACCCCCTGGCGCAGCCGGGCGGCGGTGTTCCTGGGCGATGCAGGCAGTCTGTTCCTGGGCTTCGTGCTGGCCTGGTATGCCATCACCTTCGCCAGCCACCCGTCCGGCCCGATGCAGCCGGTGACCGCCCTGTGGCTGCTGGCCATCCCCCTGTTCGATGCCGTGCGCATGACCGCCAAGCGGCTGTGCCGGGGTGGCAACCCCTTCGCCGCCGATCGCGAACACCTGCACCACCTGCTCTTGGGCTATGGGCTGGTGACCAGCAAAGTGGTGGTCATCATCGGTGCGGTACACTGTGGCTTTGTCGCCCTGGGGCTGGCCAACGAATTCTGGCTGCATTGGCCGGCGCATGTGATGTACCTGGGATTTTTGCTACTATTTGCCGGGTATGTAGTTTTACTTAGGCGGCTCCAGACCAAACTGGCAGCGGACCCGGCCAAAGACATGCCACCGCCGGCCTGCCGCCGGCAGGAAAAAAAATAACATTCGGGTGTAGGGTTCTTAGCGGTATCTCAGATTGAAAGGGCGTTTCGATGAAAGTAAAGACCAGCGCATTGCGTCCCAGCCTGCTCATGAGCGCCATCCTGGCGCTGGCTTGGGTGCCCAACCTCCAGGCAGCCGATGAGGCTGCCGCCCAGCCGGCTCAGGGCGAGGCGGCGCCGGCCGCAGCCGGCGGCATCCCGGCCGCCCCGACCCTGGGTGGCGGCGGTCTGTTCGACGTCAGCACCGGTGCCGGCCAGCTGGCCTTCACCCCGGGTTACGAGGCGGCCGGCATCGGCGGCGGTTTCGGCGGCGAGGTGGTCGGCGTCGGCATGACCGCCCCGGTGCGCGGCGCCCCCGTCGTCGCCGGCGGTGTCTTCATCTATCCGGCCCTGGGCCTGAGCCTGGGCAACAACGACAATGTCACCGGCTCCAGCGCCAACGAGATCGACTCCACCTTCTATTCGCTGCGCCCGCAGGTGGTGGCCGAGATCAAGACCCGCGGCGATCGTTACACCGCCAGCTACGCCGGCAACTTCACCCGTTATCAGGACAGCTCGAACGACGACTTCGATCACAACGATCTGCAGCTCGCCGGCGACAACGTCTTCACCAGCCGCGCGGCCCTGGGCTGGGGCATCGGCTACATTCAGCGCACCGATCCGCGTGGCGCGACCGACCGGCCGACCTCGACCACGCCCGACAAGTGGCATTCGCCCATCGCCCGCGCCCTGTTCGCCTACGGTGCCAAGGGCGCCCAGGGTAGGATCGAGGTCGAGGCCAGCCTGCAGGACAAGACCTATGACAACAACCGCACCTTTACCCGCAGCTCCGATGTCGAGCTGCGCAACCTGGCCGGTCGCTTCTTCTACCGCGTGGCGCCCAAGACCTCCGCCCTGGTCGAGGTGCGCGACACCGAGGCCGACTACAAACTCGCCACCTCCACCCAGGACAACACCGAGCGCCGCTACTATGTGGGTGCGACCTGGGAGGCGACGGCCGCCACCACCGGCATTTTCAAGATCGGCCGCCTGGAGAAGAAATATGACAACGCCGGCGTGCAGGACTTCTCCGGCAGCAGCTGGGAGGGCACCATCCGCTGGCAGCCGCTGACCTACACCGCCTTCGACCTGACCACCTCCAAATCCACCTCGGACTCGACCGATACGAGTTCTTATGACTATATCGTCAACAAAAACCTGAGCCTGGTCTGGAATCACATGTGGAGCAGCTATCTGGGCACCCGCGTCAGCCTGGGACGCTTGAAGTCCGACTTCGCCGCCAGCACCCGCAGCGACGAGACCACCAGCTATGGCGTGGCGGTCATGTACCAGTGGCGGCGCTGGCTCCAGGTCGGCCTGGATTGGAGTCACACCAAGCGGGATTCCAACATCAACACCAACGACTTCACCCGCAACGTGACCATGCTGACGCTGGAAGGCACGTTATAACGATACGGGCGCCGGGAACTCGCCGTCCCGGTGCCCGCTCTTTAGCGGTCCGGGGGCGCACAGCTTCCCCGCCGCAGCAGGAAGGTGTGTAGACCCATGATCCTGGCAGCCGCGATGCGTATCCTCCTCGCCATGGCATTGCTTCTCGGTCTCTTCCAGGGCCCGGCCCAAGCCCAGGAGGCGGCGCTGCCAGCGGGCAATGCCGCCGACGAAAAGGCCTTCGCCAGTGCCTATGCCTCGACCTACAAACTGGGCGCCGGCGATCTGATCAGCATCATCGTGTTCGGCGAGGAAGACCTCAGCAAGCAGAAGATCCGGCTCACCGATGCCGGCACCGTGCCGTATCCGGTGCTGGGCGAAATCCAGATCGCCGGCCTCACCGTGGGCGATCTGGAACGCAAGATCACCGAGGGACTGCGCGGCCGCTATCTGGTGAACCCCCGGGTCTCGGTGCAGATCGAGGAATACCGCCCCTTCTACATCAACGGCATGGTGTTCAAGCCGGGTGGCTACCCCTTCCAGCCCGGCCTTACCGTGCGCAAGGCCGCCTCCATCGCCGGCGGCTTTCGAGAGCGCGCCTCGCTCAACAAGATTTTCATCATCCGGGAGGGTGACCCGGCGCAGCGCCCGCAGAAGGCCGACCTCAACACCCAGGTCAACCCGGGTGACATCATCACCGTGGAAGAGAGTTTTTTCTGAACGCCCGCGGCGAAAGACCGGTTTCCCTTTCGCCGCGCGCTTTTGAACACCGCTTGTTATAGAGACGCACCCCATGACTGCATCCACCCCACGGGACGCCGCGCCAAATCCGGCCTTCGGCGACGAGGCGCCGGCCGACGAGGACAAGCTGGACCTGCTCGAATACTGGCGCAGCATCGCCAAGCGCAAGTGGGCCATCCTGGGCTTCGCCCTGTCGGTCGCCGTGGTGGCGGCGGTGATCGCCTTCGTCATGACCCCGATCTACCGCTCCACCGCCACCCTGCTGATCGAGGCCGACAAAAGCAAGATCGTCTCGATCGAGGACGTCTACAGCGGGGTCTCCCAGAACCGGGAGCACTTCCAGACCCAGGTCGAGATTCTGAAGTCGCGCGAGGTGGCGCTGAAAACCATCGCCAAGCTCAGGCTTTGGGAGCGGCCGGAATACGATCCGCGCCAGAAGAAAACCGGCGTGCTGCAGGACCTGCGGGAAGCCATCGGCTTTTCGGGTGAGGTGCAGGAGCCGGTCTGGAACGAGGCCACCCTGGCGGCGGCGATCTACCCCAGGTTCGCCAGCCAGGTGTTCATCGAGCCGGTGCGGCTGAGCCAGCTGGTGCGAATCAGCTTCGAAAGCGAGGACAAGGAACTGGCGGCGCGCGCGGCCAATACCCTGGCGCAGGTCTATATCGAGAACGATCTGGAGACCCGCTTCCAGATGACCAACCAGGCCAGTGCCTGGCTGCAGGAGCGCCTGGGAGCGCTGCGCGAGAGCCTGACCGCGTCTGAGAAGGCCTTGCAGGAATACCGCGACCGCACCGGCATGGTGGTGGCCGAACAGGCCGCCCAAAGCGGGGCCGGCATTCAGATCGCCGGGGCCATGCAGCGCCTGATCGATGCCCGGGTGCGCCGGGCCGAGGCGGAAAGCGCTTACAACCAGATCCGCAGCGCCGACAAAAACGCCGACCTCAGCGCCCTGCCCGCGGTGCTGCGCAATCCCATCGTGGCCGAAGCCAAGCGCCAGGAATCCGATGCCGAGCGCAAGCTGTCCGAGCTCTCCCAGCGCTACGGTCGGGAGCATCCCAAGATCGTCCAGGCCGAGGCCGAATTGCAGGCGGCCCGGGAAAACGTGCAGCGCCGGGTCGAGACGGTGGTCGCCAGCGTCACCCGCGAATACGAGGCGGCCAAGGCCACCGAACGCACCCTCGAGGGCATCGTCAACCAGGCACGCGGCGCGGTGCAGAGCGTCAACCGCAAGGAATTCCAGCTGAGCGCCCTGGAACGCGAGGTCGAGGCCAACCGCCAGATGTACGACATGTTCATGAAGCGCTCGAAGGAGACCCATGTCGCGGGTGACCTGCAAACCGCCGTGGCGCGGGTGGTCGATCCCGCCGTGGTGAGCAACGCGCCGGTCAAGCCGAAGAAGCAGCTGATCGTCATGGTGGCGGGCCTCTTGGGCCTGCTGGGCGGCGCGCTCACCTCGCTGCTGCTCGACCGCCTGGACAACACCCTGAAGACCACCGAGGACGTCGAGACCAAGCTCAAGCACCCCCTGCTCACCACCCTGCCGGTCCTGGCCAGGAACGATGCCGAGCGCACCTCGCACATCTTCATCGAAGAACCCGATTCGGTCTATGCCGAGGCCATCCGCACCGCGCGCACCGGGGTGCTGCTCTCGGCCCTGGATGCGCCGAGCCGGGTGCTGGTGATCAGCTCCAGCCTGCCGGGCGAGGGCAAGACCACCTTCGCCATCAACCTGGCGCTGGCCCACGCCCACACCAAGAAAACCCTGCTGCTCGATGCCGACATGCGCCGCCCCACCGTGGCCAAGCGCCTCAACCTGGCGCCCGGCAGCAAGGGCCTGTCCAATTTCGTCTCCGGCACGGCCGAGCTGAAGGAGTGCGTGCAGATGGTGCCCGGCACCAATCTGGCCGTGCTCGGCGCCGGCGCCGTGCCGCCCAATCCGCTGGAGTTGCTGCTGTCGCAGAAATTCAGGGACGCCCTGGGCCGCCTGCAACAGGTGTTCGACATCATCGTGATCGATTCGCCGCCGGTCGAACTGGTCTCCGACGCCATGGTGCTGGCTGCCCAGGCCACCGGTGTGATCTATGTCACCAAGGCCAACGAGACCCCCTATCCGCTGGTGCGCAAGGGCCTCACCCGCATCCAGCGGGCCGATGGGCAGATCCTGGGGGTGGTGCTCAACCAGTTCGATTTCGAAAAGGCCGAGAAGTATTACGGCGAGCAGTCCGGCTACGGCAAGTACGACTACAAGAGCGCCTACGGCAGCGCCTACAGCAGCGCCTACAGCCGCGACAAGACGCCGGCCTGAAGCTTTGCTCCCTCCCCACTTGTGGGGAGGGTTGGGGTGGGGAGAAGTGAAAGTGAAGTCGATAACCGCTAGAAGCCGAGCGCAAATCCCTGCCAAGAATGAATTGCCCGGTTGTGTATTATTTGAATAGCCGGTATCAGATCAGGCCTCAGTCATGATCGACCTGCACTGCCACTTCATCCCGAACGTCGACGATGGCCCGCAGACGGTGCAGGAGGCGGTCGAACTGGCCGAGGCCGCAGTGGCCGACGGCATCAGCCTGTCCGTGCTCACCCCGCATGTGCACCCCACCCGCTACCGCAACACCCGCAGCTCCCTGCAGGCGGAGTTCGAGGCGTTCCAAAAGCTGCTCAAGCTGCGCGGCCTTCCGCTCGACATCCGCCTGGGCGGCGAGATGCGGCTGGAGCCGGAATCGCTCGAGCTGATCCTGCAGGAGGAAGTGCCCTTCCTCGGCACGGTCGACGGTTATCGCATCCTCTTGCTCGAATTCCCGCATCAGCTCATCCCGGTCGGCAGCGAGGCCTTCGTCGGCAAGCTGTTCGACCTGAAGATCCGCCCCCTCATCGCCCACCCCGAGCGCAACAAGAGCGCCATGACCCGGCCCGAGCGGCTGCGCCCCTTCGTCGAGATGGGATGCTGGCTGCAGCTCACCGCCGGTTCGCTCGCCGGGCGCTTCGGCGAGGCGGCGTACAAGACCGCGCTGTATTTTCTGGAACAGGAATGGGTGTGGGTGCTGGCCACCGACGCGCACAACATGAAGCACCGGCCGCCCCTCCTGAGCGAAGGGCGTGATGCGGCGAACCGGCTGTTGGGGGCCGACCTGGCCCGGCGCATGGTGCAGGAGCGGCCGGCGCGCATCCTGGGCCTGACCGAGGCGGCGCGGGCATGACGCCGCGCGGGCGCCACCGGCTCGCCGGGCTGCTGCTGGCGCTCGGCCTGCTCGTCGTGGCGGCTGCCGCCTACCACGGTGGCCGCGCCGCCCTGGCCGACCTGATCACCCTGCAGGCGCGCTGGCAGATCGGCCAGTGGCGCGCGGGCAAGGGCCTGCCGCCCGAGCCCGAAAAATGGCGCGCGGTGCGTGACGATCTGCAACAGGCCCTGCGGCTGACACCGGACAACCCGCAACTCTACGACGACCTGGGCTATCTCTATGCCCTGCGCGCCTACCGCGCCCTGAACCTGCCGGAACTGGCCCGGCCCCTGATGCAGCAGGCCCTGGACTATTACCGCCAGGCCAGCCTGCGGCGCCCCATGTCGCCCCACACCTGGGTCAACATCGCCCTGGCCCGGCATTATCTGGGCCAGAACGGGCCGGAACTGTGGCAGGCCTTCGACCTGGCCATGGCCTACGGCCAGAACGAGCCGGCGGTGCAAAGCGGCCTGGCCGAGATCGGCCTGGCCCGCTGGCCGATGCTGGCAGAGGAACGCAAGGCCGCCCTGCGCGCCGCCTATGCCCGCGCGCTGCCGCCGTTGCAGAAACACTTGGCTGCCATTGCCGGCCGTCATGGGGTGGCGGCCTATCCCTGAGTGCCGGAATCGAGGTGTGATCGCGACGCCGCGATACTGCACCGGGCAATTTGAACCTGAAATGGTGGAGGGTCTTCAGCCAGGCCGAACTGAGTCCTCCAGGCCGCCCCCTTGATGCCCTTCAGGGTCCACAAAGGGGGCAGGCGAGGCGAATGACCCCCTCCCCATTGATGGGGAGGGTAGGGGTGGGGACGATTGGCTTTCAAGCCGAACAAGCCAAAAAAACTCGCCGGTTGCCTGCAAGACGCACGACGCCTGCTATTCAAATTTAAGCAGCGGTCTTCGGCGCCAGCGCATGCGAGTGACCGCCGCGCGGCAATGACGCCACGCACCAGCCCAGGGCCAGAATCACCACGAAGATGAGGGCGTTGGCCGGAATCTGCAGATTGAAATCCACCGTGCTGTGAATGGCCAGGGCGACGATCGCCATCAGCACCGCGAAGGCCATGCCCCGTGCCAGAGGCGAGCGGCGCCGGGCCAGCACCCAGAGCGCGCGCGCTGCCGCCAGCAGCACCACCCCGCCCAGCAAGGCCAGGCCGAGCAGGCCGGTGTCGGCCGCGATTTCGGCGTAGTCGTTGTGGGCGTGGTCGTAAAAGAGATCGATCTCGGCCGGCCGGTAACGCGAGAAGGCGTTGTAGTAACTGCCGCCACCGCTGCCGAACACGGGAAAGTCGCGAATCAGATCAAGGCTGTTGGCCGCGGGCACCGCGCGCTCCTCCAAGGACTGCTCGCGCATGGAGAGTGTGGGCGGCTTGATCGCCGGCGCCGGCTGCGCAGCGGTTGCACTGGCCGGCAGGGCATCCCCCCGCTCGGCCATGAGGGGGGTGTTCTGAATGCGTTGCACCACCTTTTCCACCCCCACCCAGGTGCCGATGATGAAGATATCGATCACCACCAGGCTGGCGATCAGTCCGATGGTGGCGGGCGCCATGCGGCGCGCCAGGATGAGCGCGATCAGCCCGACGATGAGCATGGCCGAAAAGAAGGCCGTGTTGCCCATGCGCGAGCGGGTGAGCACCAGCGCGATCACCATCACCACCAGCATCAGGCGCAGGCGCATCTTGGGGCTGATGAGAAAACGCAGGGCCGCGATCAGGCGCTGGCGCCAGGTGCCGCGCCCGGGGCGGCCGCCGTTGCCGAGTCGGCTCAGCATGAGGCCGATGCCCACCGACAGGCACAGCTCCAGATAGCCGGCGAAATGGTTGCGGTTGACGAAGGGGCCGATGACCTTGTCATGCGACACCTCGGTGAAGAACAGCCGGTAATGGGCATCGAAGGAATACAGCACGGCGCCCAGCACGGCATAGGCCAGGCCGCTCCACACCAGCACCTCGGCCAGCCGCTCGATGCGTGCGCCGTGGCGCAGCGTGAGCGCGGCGACCAGAAACACGCTGAAATAGATCATGCTCAGGCTGGCATAAAGCCGGCTGTGGAAGGGGTCGATGCTCAGCCGGTAGCCCAGGCCCGCCGCCTCCAGCCCGGCGGCCGCCTGCACCCGATGGCTTTCGGGCGACAGGGCCGCCACCCACGCCTCTGGCAGAGGCAGGCTTTGCAGCTGGGTGAGCAGCACATAGCCACCCAAGAGGGCCAGGGGCCAGCGGAACGCCTTCAGGCGCTCGATCGCCTCATCGGCATGCTGGCGCCAGGCATGGGCGGTGCCCGCCAGCAACAACAGTGTCCAGAAAAGCAGAATGCCCACCGCCCAAATGCGGTTGCTGGCCAGCGGCAACGGCGCCCACACCAAAAGGCCCAGCAGGCCGTAAAACACCCATCGGTCAGGCACGTGGCCGTGTTGGGCGGGCAGGGCCGGGGCGTGAGCGGGCAGGGATGGGTTCATGGGCGGTGTCATGCCGGACCGGGGCTGAAATCTGCTCGAGCACCAGGCAAAAAAAATGGCAGCCCGTGCTGCCATTTCTTCGCCAAGCCCCAATCAGCTCGGGCTGGCAGTGCCACCACCACCGCCACCGGCGGCCGGCGGCGGGGTGAAGGAGAAGGGGTTGAAACCGGCCGGCACCACAAAGCCACCGGCAGGCGGGCCACCCGCCGCGGTCGGCGGCGTGAGCGTGGTCGGGTCCGCACCCGAGGCGATGGCCACCTGAACGGCGGCCTGCGGGGTGATGACGCCGGTGTTGACGGCAGCCTGCATCACCGCGTTTGCCGGGGCGCCCGCGCTGATGGCGGCCTGCATCACGGTATTGACCGGGGCGCCGGAATTGATCGCGGCCTGCACCACGGTGTCAACCGGCTGGCCCGCGGAAACCATGGCCGAAACCACCTGAGACGGCGGAAAACCCTGCATGATCAGCGCCGCCGTCAGGCTGGCGGGATTGATGCCGGCGGCCACGGCCGCAGCCACGATGGTGGCGACATCCTGACCCTGCTGCGCGCGCTGCGCGATTTCGCTTTCGATCTGCACCATGGTCATGCCGGGCTGGAAGGCGGCATAGGCGGAAAAGCTTCCGACCACCGCGGCGGCGATCAAAGTGCGCTTGAGCAACTTGTTCATGGTGCACCCCCTCGTGTGCGTTGAATTTGTGCTGTCAAAGTACACCGGCAACCGGGGTATGTCAATGAATTTGTGGGAATTATTAATAATCTAAATGCCCGTGTTACCGGGGCTTGTCCTACGCGGGCCAAGCTTTAATGGGCATCATTGATAATAAATGACGGCATTATTAAATATGCTCGTAAGCTTCGCCAAATCAAATGCGCGGATTCAACCACGAAGTGC
>DDKN01000095.1 GCA_002339725.1 Thiobacillus sp. UBA2597 | reverse complement strand
TATCTGATTGGCATAGGCCACGCAGCGGATGCGCTCGGGATCGAGCGCGGCCAGCAGGTCCACCATGAAGTAGCCGACGGGATGGCGGCGGAAATCGGCCGAGACGAAGCCCACCCGCAAGGGGCGCTGCGCATCGACCGGATTCGCGTGGGCCTGCCAGGCGGGGCGCAGCGGCGACTCGGCCCGCTCACCCCAGGCCCGGTGCCGCGCCGCCAGCTCGGCGGCCGGCAGATCGGGCTGGTAATGCAGGTGGAACAGCAGGCTGCTCCAGAACACCGGGGTTTCGGGGGCGACGGCGACAGCCTGCTCCAGATGCGCCAAACCCTCGGCAAAGCGGCCCCAGGCCGCCAGTTCGGCCCCCAATTCGCTGAGCGCGCCCGGATGCTCCGGCAACAAAGCGACCGCCCGTTCCAGGCTGGCCCGCGCCGCCTGGTGCCGGTTCAGGCGCCGCAGGGAGCGGCCCAGGCCGAAGTAGGCATCCGGGTTGTCCGGCTGGCGTTGCCTGGCCTGCTCGAAGGCGGCTACGGCCGCCTCGTGCTGGCCCAGTTCATAGAGCACGCGGCCCCAGCCCAGATAGGCCTCGACCAGATCGGGCTTGAGCACGATGGCCTGCTTGAACTGTTCGCAGGCCGCATCGAGCCGGCCGAGCTTGTCCAGGGCATTGCCCAGCCCGTTGCGGGCCTCGGCGAAGCCCGGCCGCAGGGCCAGCGCGCGCTCGAAGGCCGCCGCCGCCTCGGCGTGCCGGCCCAGTTCAGCCTGGGCGCTGCCCAGGTTGTGCCAGGCCTCGGGCAGGTCCGGCCGGAGCCTGGCCGCCTGCTCCAGGCAAGGCAGGGCCTGAGCCGGGCGGCCCAGGCTGGCCAGGGTCATGCCGGCATACAACTGCGCCTCGGCCATTTCCGGCACCAAGACGACCAGTTGCTGAAAATGCGGCAGGGCCTCGGCATGCCGGCCCTGCCGGCTGTAGGCCAGGCCCAGGTTCCAATGGGCGTCGACGTGGCCGGGGTCAAGCTTCAGAACCTGCTTCAGGGCGGCGATGCCCGCCGCCAGATCGCCCCGCTGCAGCCGGGCCAGGCCCAGGTAAAACCGGGCCAGGACATTATTCGGCTCGCGCACCAGGATGCGGCCATAGCGCCACTCCGCCTCTTTCAGCCGGCCTTGCTCGTGCAGCGCCAGCGCTTCGCGCAAGGCCGGGCTTGGCGTGGCCGGGGAATTCGATGTCATGTCGCGGTAAAAGATGAAATTGGAATGATGCGCCTGCTGGCACGCGACTCATTCAGGCTTGATGCCTTTGTAGGGACGACGAATCGGAGGTTTCTCGAAGTGCCCGGAAATCATAGCCAGTTTTCCAGCCTTAATCCCTCGACCCGGGAAAACTCGGCCAAATTGGCCGTCACCAGCACACACTCGCACGCCAAGGCCTGGGCGGCAATGAGCATATCGTTGGGCCCGATGAGTTGACCGGATTGCTCAAGCGCCCAGCGCACTTGCGCATAGGCGCTGTCCGCCGGCGCATCGAGCGGCAACACCTCCATGGCAGCCAGAATGGCTTCCACCTGACTGCTTAAGCGCGGAGAATTTTTCTTTGCGGCACCAAACCTCATCTCCGCGGCAACGATGATCGACGTGCATACCGCCGCTTCGCCGACCTCACCGATTCTTTGCGCGATCCGCCCCCGGGGATGGCGGACCAGATCGGAAAGAATGTTGGTATCCAACAAAAAACGCGGCGAGCTCACAGCTCGATGTCATCCAGCGGCGGCAAGCCGGCATCGACATCGGCCAGCGCTTCATCCAGCGGCGGCAAAGTCGACAGCAGGGCCAACAGGCCTTTCCGGCGCACCGGCTCGATGATCAAACGACCCTCTTCACGCCGCATGACCGCTTCCTCCGCATCCAGCTCGAATTCACGGGGGATCCGCACGGCCTGATTCCGGCCGTTGCGAAACAACCTGACATGACGTTCAGAAAACATGGCATTCACCTCCGGCTCGGCCCATATTTGGCCTATGCCGCAGCATAGGCCACGCTAGGACGCTTGTCAAAACAGGCTTTGTTCGCGGCGATGGCGCCACGCCCGCGGAAATCGTAGGGGTGTAGAAAAAAAACGGGCACCCGAAGGTGCCCGTTCATGCGACTGACTGGGTCAGGCCAGATCAGAAGCTGTGGCGCACGCCGACGGAGAAGCCGTTCGGGTTGCCGCTGTTGGCAATGGTGGGCTGGTCACCATGGCCGCCACCGAAGGCGCTGTACTTGGCGCCGCTATCGTTGTCGGTGGTGGCGTAGGCGAACTGCACCTTGGTGCGCTTGGACAGGTCATAGTCCACGCCCAGGGCCCACATGTCGGCACCGGTGTTGGTGGTCTTGCCCATGTCATCGGCGTTGTAGTACTGCGCCTTCAGGGTGATTGCGCCCATCTTGTAGGCGCCGCCCAGACCCCACGTCTTGACATCGCTACCGGATACGCCATCCAAATCGCTGGCATCCTGGTAGAAGGCAACGACCCTGGCATCGCCAAAGGCGTAGCTGGCGGCCAAACGCCAGGCCTTCTCATCTTTCCAAGCCACGTTGGCTTCGGACAGATTGTGGATTTCATAGCCCAGGCCAACCATCAGGGGGCCGTTTTCATACTTGGCGCTGGCACTCCAAGCGTCAACAGAATTGTCAGCAGCAGCAGCAGCACCGCCGTTGGCATTGGTGACGTAAGCGATAGAGCCGGTCAGGCCGTTGAAAGTCGGAGTGACATAGGCAACGACGTTGTTCGGGCGCAAATCAAAACCCGCACCAGCGTTGTTAGTAGCAGTAACTTTTTGAGTCACCAGATTACGGTTGTCACCGATCTGGTCGCCGAACAGGTCGACGCTGCGGCCGATCATCTTGGCCGGGGCCTCGTGCTTGCCCAGCAGCACGGTACCGAAGTTGCCCTGCAGGCCGACGAAGGTATTGCCGGAAGAAACACCATCACCGGCAGCGCCGTTGAAGGTATCGTTGTTACCGGTACCGCCAGCGGAGAAGTAGGTCTGGATCTGCCAGATGCCCTTCAGGCCGCCGCCCAGATCCTCGCTGCCACGAAAATAGATGTTCGAGGAGTTGCTGGACACGTTCCAGTTACCAGTTTGCTTGGTGGTTTTGTTGTCAGCATCCAGGTAGTCCAACGACATGTTGATGGTGCCGCCCACATCCACGTTGGCGGTGGCAGCGAAGGCCGGGGTGGCGAAAGCGCCAACCACGGCCAGAGCGATCAGAGACTTCTTCATAATGTAACTCTCCTTTTGTTGAAAAAGCACCCGGTTGCCCGGGAACCCGTAACCTCTCGCGCGAGAAGTTCAGGACGGATTTTCTCAAACCGGCCTGGCACGACTCCAAGGTTTTGTGACTTTTACCTAGGGGCGGGGGCGGCCTTGTTGCTCCCCAGCAACAAGG
>DDKN01000124.1:17821-31911 GCA_002339725.1 Thiobacillus sp. UBA2597 | reverse complement strand
AAGCGCAGCCCGAGCAATCCCCCGTCCAGCCGGCCCCGTGGCGGGCTTTGTCATTTGTGCCGAGCAGAGGTCTAAAGGAACCCCTCGGCCTCAACCATACGCACCGCATCGTGGGATGCGCGCAGTGCAACCCTGGTCCCCCGTCTTGCCAATGCCACAGGCCCCCGCAAGCGATTTCAGCATCACCCCACCGGCCGGCGGGCCTGGCTACACCCCCTGCTAAACTTTTGCCCATGCCAATCCAGCATCTCCTTGCCCGCCCAGCCCTGATCTCCGGGATGGTCTTCGTCCTGGGGTTGGCACTGAGCTATTTCCTGCAGGACGCGGCACGACAATCGACCCGGCAGGACCTCCAGGCCGAGTTCGATTTCCGGGTCGACGAGATCACCCAGAGCATCCATCGACGTCTGCAAAACTATGAGCTGGTGCTCAAAGGCGCGGCCGGCCTTTTCCGCGCCTCGCACGAGGTGGGCCGGAAGGAATTCTCGGAGTATGTCGACACCCTGAAGCTGGCGGGCAACTATCCGGGCATCCAGGGCGTCGGCTTCAGCCAGGTCGTGCGGCCCGAAGACAGGCCCCGCCATGTCGCCGGCATCCGCGCCGAGGGCTTCGCCAATTACGACATCTGGCCCCCGGGCAAACGGGAGCTCTACACCAGTATCGTCTACCTCGAGCCCTTCGACTGGCGGAACCAGCGTGCCTTTGGCTATGACATGTATTCGGAGCCGGTTCGCCAGGCGGCCATGGCCCGGGCACGGGACGAGGGCAAGACCATCATCTCCGGCAAGGTCCGGCTGGTGCAGGAAACCGAACAGGCTCCCCAGGCCGGATTCCTCATGTACCTGCCGGTCTACCGGCCGGGCAGCCCGCATCTGACCCTGGCCGAGCGCCGCGCCAACCTGATGGGCTGGGTCTACGCGCCGTTCCGCTTGAACGACCTGATGACCGGCATCCTCGGCCAGCACTTCGGCGAGATCACCGCAGCGCTCGACCTTGAGATCTATGACGGCGACAAGCCCGACCCGGCCAAGCTGATGTTCGACTCGCACACACAGACCGACGGCCCGGCAGGCGCCTTTCATGCCATCAAGCCGATCCAGCTGTTCGGTCACCGATGGACCATATCGGTCTCCTCGCTGCCTGCCTTCGATGCCAGGTTGCACAGCGTGGAAGCTGACATCGTCGGCCTGGCCGGCCTCGTCGGCAGTGCTCTCGTCGCCCTCGTGTTCTGGCTCCTGCTCTCGACCCGGGCCCGGGCGCTGACCATGGCCCAAGCCATGACCGAGGACCTGCGGCGAAGCGAAGCCAACAAGGACGCGCTGTTCGAGAACATGAGCAGCGGCGTGGCGGTGTTCCGGGTCAGCGATGACGGCCGGCAATTCGTGTTCGTCGCCTACAACCGGGCGGCGGAAGCCATGGATGGACTGTCACGCGACCAGGTACTGGGCAGGCGGATCGAGGAGGTCTTCCCGGGCATCGGTGCCTTCGGTCTGCCCGAGGTGCTCCGGCGCGTCTGGCTGACCGGCACGGCGGAAGCCATACCCGCCACCCGCTATCAGGATGAGCGACTGTCCAGCTGGCGCGAGGTCTTCGTCTACAAACTGCCGGATGGCAGCGTCGTCGCGATGTACAACGATGTCAGCGCACGCAAGCAGGCCGAACTCGAGCAGGAGCGGCTCAACCGCGCCCTGCGTTTGTTGAGCGCCTGCAACATGGCGCTGGTCCATGCGGAAGACGAATACAAGCTGATGGTGGAAATCTGCCGTCTCATCGTCGAACGGGGCGGCTACGTGATGGCCTGGGTCGGTTACGCCGAGCATGACGAGGCCAAGACCGTCCGGCCCATCGCCCAATCCGGCTACGAGACCGGCTACCTCGACCAGATCAACGTCAGCTGGGCCGACAACGACCACGGTCAGGGACCAACCGGCACCGCCATCCGCACCGGCACCACCTGTATCAACCAGAACGTGCTGACCAATCCAAAGATGGCGCCCTGGCGCGAGGCCGCACTCAAACACGGCTACCGCTCCAGCATCGCGCTGCCGCTGATCGGCGATCTGAAGGTGCTGGGGGCGCTCAACATCTATGCCCGCGAGGAGGATGCCTTCACGCCGGAGGAGGTGCATCTGCTGGAGGAACTGGCCAACGACCTCGCCTACGGTATCGTCACCCTGCGGACCCGGGCCGAGCACGAAGCGGCGAAGGAGAAGGTTGCCTTCCTCGCCTACTACGACTCGCTCACCCACCTGCCCAATCGCGTGCTGCTGCGTGACCGCTTCCAGCACGCCATGCAGATCGCCGAGAACGAGGGTACGCAGCTGGCCATGCTCTACCTCGACCTGGACAACTTCAAGCAGATCAACGACAGCCTCGGCCACGAGATGGGCGACAAGGTGCTGATCAAGACCGTCGAGCGACTGCGCCACTGCCTGCCGGCGACCGACACCATCAGCCGCCTGAGCGGCGATGAATTCCTCATCCTGGTCTCTGGCAGCCGGGATTCCGACGCCGTCGCCCACGTCGCCAACAGCATTCTCGCTGCCTTCAGCGAGCCCATGAGCATCGACGGCCACCTGCTGAACGCCTCGTTCAGTATCGGCATCAGCCTGTTTCCCGATGATGGCACGGATTTCGACACCCTGCTCCAGCGGGCCGACACCGCCGTCGGCAACGCCAAGGAGAGCGGACGCAACACGTACCGCTTCTTCACCCGGGAGATGAACGCGGGCATCCAGGAACAGATGCGGCTGGCCGGCCAGTTGCACCATGCGGTGAAAAACGGCGAACTGGTGCTGCACTACCAGCCGCAGATCGATATCGCCAGCGGCCGTTTGATCGGCACCGAGGCCCTGGTGCGCTGGCAACATCCGAGCGAAGGCCTGATCCCGCCCGGTAGGTTCATCCCCCTGGCCGAACAAAGCGGCCAGATCGTCCAGATCAACGAGTGGGTGCTCAACGAGGCCTGCCGCCAGGCCAAGGCCTGGCTGGATGCCGGGCTGCCGCCGGTGGTCGTCGCAGTCAACCTCTCGGCCGTGCAGTTCAAACGGGGCGACGTGCTGGAACTGGTGTCGGAGGTGCTGGCCAGAACCGGCCTGCCGCCGACGCAGCTGGAGCTGGAGCTGACCGAATCCATCCTGCTCCAGGACGTCGTCGGCACCATGAAGACCATGCAGCAGCTGAAGGCCCTGGGTGTGAAACTGTCGATCGACGACTTCGGTACCGGCTACTCCAGCCTGGCCTATCTCAAGCAGCTGGCCATCGACAAGCTCAAGATCGACCAGTCCTTCGTCCGCGACATGCTGAAGGATGCGGACGGCGCCTCCATCGTCAAGGCCATCATCCAGCTGGGCGAGACCCTGCAACTGGTGGTGATCGCCGAGGGCGTCGAAACCGCCGAGCAGCTGACCTTCCTGGGTGCCTCGGGCTGCGACGAGGCGCAAGGCCACCTGATCAGCAAGCCGATGCCGGCGGGGCAGCTCGTCGCCCTGCTCGAACGCGGGCAGCCTTTAAGCCCGCCTTAATCTTCGCCACCTAATCTGCGCTCCGTCGTCATCCAAAAGAGGAGCCAGACCATGTTTACCCGCCACACCCTTCTGCTGGCGATCGGCCTGCCGCTTGCCGCCACCGGCGCCCGGGCCGAAACGCCGAACGATTTCCTCGCCGGTTTCGCCAAAGAGGCCCAGTCGGCCGACGCCAACTTCAAAGGCTTCTCCGCCCAGCGCGGCGAGCAGTTCTTCAAGGCCCGCCATGGCGGCGAATGGAGCTGTGCCAGCTGTCACACCGAGCGGCCCGGCCAGATCGGCCGCCACGCCGTCACCGGCAAGCGCATCGATGCGCTGGCGCCGCAGGCCAACGCCGAGCGCTTCACCAGCCGCCGGCAGGTGGAGAAATGGTTCAAGCGTAACTGCAACGATGTCCTCGACCGTGCCTGCACCGCCCAGGAAAAGGGCGACGTGCTCGCCTACCTGATGACCGTCAAACCCTGAAGGAGAGCGCCATGACCAAACTGGCCAAGCCCATGTTCGCCCTGCTCCTGCTCGCCGGCCTCGGCACACCGTCGGCCCAGGCCGACGAGCTGCGCATCACCGCCCGCAACGCGACGTGGCAGAAGGAATGCGGCGCCTGTCATGTCGCCTACCCGCCCAGCCTGCTGCCGGCGGCGTCCTGGCGCGAGATGATGAATACGCTCGACCGGCACTTCGGCACCGACGCCAGCCTGGATGCCGCGCAGACCAAGGAAATCCTCAATTTCCTCACGGCCAATGCCGGTCGCCGCGCCGCCGTCGGCAAGGACGGCAAGCCCTTGCAGCGCATCACCGAGACGAACTGGTTCCGCCATGAGCATGACGAGGTGCCGGCCAGGCTGTGGAAGGATGCCCGCGTGAAGAGCCCGGCCAACTGCGCCGCCTGCCACCAAAAGGCCGAGGCCGGTGATTACGGCGAGCGCAGTCTGCGCCTGCCGAAATAGGAGACGGCATCATGGCAAATACCGTCAAGGTCCTGGTCTGGGACATCCCCACCCGCCTCTTCCACTGGCTGCTGGCGGCCGCCTTCCTCGGTGCCTGGCTCACGGGCGATTCCGAGCGCTGGCGCCTCATCCACGTCACCCTCGGCTATAGCGTGTTCGGCCTGATCGGTTTTCGCCTGTTCTGGGGCCTCATCGGCAGCCGCTATGCCCGCTTCCGCTCCTTCCTGTTCAACCCAAGCGAGACCTGGGCCTATCTCAAGTCCATGCTGGCCAACCGGCCCGCACACTACCTCGGTCACAACCCGGCCGGCGCCCTGGCCATCTTCGGCCTGCTCGGTCTGGGCCTGGCCACGGCCGGCTCGGGCATCGCCATGGATTACGAGCTGGGCGGCGAATGGCTCGAGGAGTTCCACGAAATCGCCGCCAATGGCATGCTTGTCCTGGTGCTGGCGCATATCGCCGGCGTGGTGCTCGGCAGCCTGCAACACCGGGAGAACCTGGCCCGCGCCATGGTTACCGGCTACAAGCAGGGCGAGGCCGGCAGCGGCATCCGCCGTGGCCATGCCGGGGTGGGTCTGTTGCTGGCAGCGGTGGTGGCGGCCTACTGGGCCGTCTACCCGAGCGCAGCGACGCCGCCGGTCGAAGGCGGCCAAACCGAAGCGCTGCAAGGGGAACACGACGACTGAGGGGACAAACAGGCATGCGCTTGCTGGTGGTGGAGGACGACGCCCTGCTGGGCGACGCCGTGCAGAATGGCCTGCGCCAGGCCGGCTACGCCGCCGACTGGGTGCGCGACGGCGTGGCGGCCGAGGCCGCACTCGCCGCCGAGGCCTATGCCGCGCTGGTGCTCGACCTCGGCCTGCCCCGCCGCTCGGGGCTGGATGTGCTGCGCGGGCTGCGCGGCCGGGGCGACAGGACCCCGGTGCTCATCCTTACCGCGCGCGATGCCATCGAAGACCGCATCGCGGGGCTCGATGCCGGCGCCGACGACTACCTGGTCAAACCCTTCGACATGGGCGAGCTCGCCGCCCGCCTGCGCGCCCTGATCCGCCGTGCCGGCGGCCAGCCTACCCCGGTGCTCAAGGCCCAAGGCGTCGAGCTCGACCCCGCCGGTCACCGGGTCAGCTTTCAAGGAAAGCCGGTGGAGCTGTCGGCGCGCGAGTTTGCCCTGCTCCACGCCCTCCTGCTCAACGCCGGCCGCGTGCTCAGCCGGGCGCAGATCGAGGCAGCGCTCTATGCCTGGGGCGAGGAGATCGAGAGCAACGCGGTCGAGGTCTACATCCACCACCTGCGACGCAAGCTCGACCCCAGGCTGATTCAGACCGTGCGCGGCGTCGGCTATTTGATTGCGAAGGATGCCCATGCCTGACACGGCGTACCCCCACACCCTGAAACCACGTTTTGCCGTGCCGGTTTCCCCCTCACCCCTGCCCTTTTCCTCTCACCCCTGCCCTCTCCCCAGAGGGGCGAGGGGGGCTTAGGCCGTTCTGCGCATGTTCCACGCCAAACCCCGGTTTTCCCTGCGCGCGCGCCTGATCCTGCTGACGCTGGGCGCCGTTGCGGCGGTCTGGCTGGCCACGGCCTGGCTTACCTACCGCGATGCGCGCGAGGAATTCGACGAGCTGCTCGACGCCCACCTGGCCCAGGCCGCCTCGCTGCTGGTGGCCCAGGTCGGTCACGAACTGGAGGAGGAGCTCGACCTGGAACACGCCGGCGACAGCCGCCATGCCCGCAAGGTGGCCTTCCAGATCTGGCAGGAGGGCGAACTGCGTCTGCATTCCCTGCACGCCCCGACCGAGCCCTTGGCCGGGCAAGAGGAAGGCTTCAGCGAGCGCGAGATCGACGGCCGGCGCTGGCGGGTCTATTCCACCCGCGACGCGGGCCGGCACATCCAGATCCACGTCGGCGAGCGGCTGGACATCCGCGACAAGCTCGCCATCGAACTCGCGGAACACCTGCTGCGCCCCCTGCTCGTCGGCCTGCCGGTATTGGCGTTGCTGATCTGGCTGGCCGTGCGCCAGGGCCTAAGGCCGCTGGACGCCCTGGCCGCCGAGGTTGCCGCGCGCGAGCCGGGCAATCTCACGCCGATCGAGATCGGCGCCAACCCGGCCGAGACTAGGCCGCTGATCGAACGGCTCAATGCCCTGCTCGCCCGCCTCGGCCGCTCGCTGGAGCAGGAGCGCCGCTTCACCGCCGACGCCGCCCACGAGCTGCGCACGCCGCTGGCCGGTATCCGTGCCCAGGCCCAGGTTGCCCTCGGCGCCGCCGATGCCGCCGAGCGCGAGCGCGCCCTGCACCATGCCATCGCCGGCTGCGACCGCGCCACCCATCTGGTCGAGCAACTGCTCACCCTGGCCCGCATCGATGCCGCGACCCAGATGCCGGGAGAGACCGTGGCGCTGCGCGAACTGGCCCGCGATGTGCTGGCCGAACTGGCGCCAATGGCCCTGGCCAAGGGCATCGCGCTCGAACTGGCCGAGGGCGAAGAGCAACACGTCGCCGGCCATTCCGCCTGGCTGCGCATCCTGCTCAGGAACCTGCTGGACAACGCCGTGCGCTACAGCGCCCAGGGCGACAGCGTGCGGGTGGAGATCGGGCGCGAACATGGCCTGGCTGCGCTTTGGGTCGTCGACACCGGCCCCGGCATCCCCGAGGCGGAACGGGCCCGGGTGCGCGAGCGCTTCCACCGCGTGCTCGGCAGCGGTGAGACCGGCAGCGGTCTGGGGCTCTCCATCGTCCAGCGCATCGCCGAGGTACACGGCGCGCAACTGCGGCTGCTGCCCGGCGAAGGCGGCCGGGGCTTGAAGGCGGGGATCGTGTTCGGGGCCTGAAGATGCACCCGCGCTTTTAGGCAGGTTCTCTATCAGGGAAAAAACAAAATTCCCCACCCCAGCCCCTCACATGCAGGGAGGGAGTACTTCTCCATTCTCGAACCCGACCCGCCAACGGTCCCCTCACCCCTACCCTCTCCCCAAAGGGGAGAGGGGGCATAGGGAGGGGGGCTCAAATCCACCTCAGCCTTAGACCCCTCCCCCCTTTATGGGGAGGCTGCCTCACTCCTCCCCCACTTGTGGGGGAGGTTGGGGGGAGCCGAGCCGCACCGTGTCGCCGCCGTCCAATAACACCTCCCCCACTTGTGGGAGAGGTTGGGAGGGGTCCAACAGCTCTGCCCGGTCGACCGGTTCATAACACCTCCCCCACTTGTGGGGGAGGTTGGGAGGGGGATCGCGCGAGTCAGGCAACCCGCGCTCAGCCGGCGCCGAGCGCCGCCGCGATCAGCTCATCGAGCTGTTTCTTGTGCACGCTGTGATAGCCGGTGGCGGGCGAGGCCGAGGCCGGGCGGCCGGCGTAGTGGATGGCCTGGCCGCTCAACTGCTGCAGGTGGTAGGCCATGTAGCGCCAGGCCCCCTGGTTGCGCGGCTCGTCCTGGGCCCAGACGATCTCCACGGCATTCGGATAGCGCGCCAGTTCCGCCTGGATCTCCGCATCCGGCAGCGGATAGAACTGCTCGACGCGCAGGAGGGCGATGTGAGACAGGCTCCGTTCCTTGCGGGCATGCAGCAGGTCGAAATAGACCCGCCCGCTGCAGAACACCAGCCGCGTCACCTTGTCAGGTTCGATGCCGGCGTCGATCTCGCCCAGCACCGGCCGGAAACCGCCTTGGGCCAGATCCGTCAGACTGGAACTGGAATCCGGGTGGCGCAGCAGGCTCTTGGGCGTGAAGCAGATCAAGGGCTTGCGGTAAGGCCGGCGGATCTGCCGGCGCAGGAGATGGAACAGCTGGGAAGGCAGGCTGGGCTGCACGATCTGCATGTTTTCCTCGGCGGCCAGCTGCAGGTAACGCTCGATGCGGGCGGAGGAATGCTCCGGCCCCTGGCCTTCGTAGCCGTGCGGCAGATAAAGCACCAGGCCGTTGAGCCGGCCCCACTTGGCCTCGCCCGCGGCGAGGAACTGGTCGATGACCACCTGGGCCCCGTTGGCGAAGTCACCGAACTGGGCCTCCCAGATCACCAGCTCGTTCGGCGCCGCGCTGGCATAGCCGTATTCGAAACTGAGCACCGCCTCTTCCGACAGGAGCGAATCGACCACCAGGAAGTGGGCCTGCTCGGGCGCGACGTTCTGCAAGGGCACATAGACCCCGGCATCCCAGCGCTCGCGTTGCTGATCGTGCAGCACGGCGTGGCGGTGGAAGAAGGTGCCCCGGCCGGAGTCCTGGCCGGTCAGGCGGATGCCATGGCCCTCGGTCAGCAAACTGGCGAAGGCCAGGGCCTCGGCCATGCCCCAATCCAGCGGCAGCTTGCCCTCGGCCATCTGCCGCCGGCTTTCCATGACCATGATCACCCGCGGATGCAGGGTGAAATCGGCCGGCTCCTGGGCCAGCCGCCGGCCCAAGGCTTGCAGGCGGTCGAGTTCGACGGCGGTGTCGGCCGGCGCGCGCCATGGCTGATTGCGATAGGGCCGCCAGTCGGCGACATAGGGCGTATAGGGCCGCTCGGGCGCGGCCGGCAGGGCCTCGATCTCTTGCTTGCACGCGTCGATCAGCGCCTCGCCGCCCCCGGCCTGCAGCAAGCCCTGCTCTTCCAGGCGCCGGGCGTAGAGGGCACGCGTGCTCGCCAGATCGCGGATCTTCCGGTACATCAGCGGCTGGGTCACCATCGGCTCGTCCTGCTCGTTGTGGCCCAGGCGGCGGTAGCAGATCAGGTCGATGGCGATGTCGTGGTGGAAGGCCATGCGATAGTCGAGGGCGATGCGCACGGCCTTGAGCACCGCCTCGGGGTCGTCGCCGTTCACGTGCAGCACCGGCGCCTCCACCATCTTCATCACGTCGGTGCAGTACAGGCTGGACCGGGTGTCGCGCGGGTCCGAGGTGGTGAAGCCGATCTGGTTGTTGACGATGATGTGCAGGGTGCCGCCGCTGGTGAAGCCGCGGGTGGCCGACATGGCGAGACCCTCCATCACCACGCCCTGGCCGGCGAAGGCGGCGTCGCCATGGATCAGCACCGGCATCACCTGGCTGCCGTCCATGTCGCCGCGCTTTTGCTGCTGCGCCCGCACCCAGCCCTGCACCGCCGGGTTGACGATCTCCAGGTGCGAGGGGTTGAAGGCCAGAGCCAGGCGGATGGGGCCGGCCGCGGTCTCCACCTCGCGGGCGTAGCCCAGGTGGTATTTCACGTCGCCGGTCGAGGCGCCCTCCGCGGCCAGGTTGGACTCCTGCTCGAACAACGCCAGGGCCGAGCGGCCGAGCACGTTGTGCAACACGTTGAGCCGGCCGCGATGGGCCATGCCCAGGCCGATCTCCTTCACCCCGGCGGCGGCGGCGCGCTCGGCCAGGAAGTTGAGCAGGGGAATGAGCGATTCGCCACCCTCGAGCGAAAAACGCTTCTGGCCGACGAAACGGGTGTGAATGAGCTTTTCCAGGGTCTCGGCCAGGGTGAGCTGCTTGAGCAGCCAAAGCCTGCGCTCGCCGGAAAACTCCCGCTCCAGTTCCTCGGACGACTCCAGCCGCGCCTGCAGCCAGCGCTTCTGCTCGGTGCTGCGGATGTGCATGTACTCGGCCGACAGCGTGCCGCAATAGGCGCGGCGCACCCGGATCTGGATATTGCGCAAGCTGTCGCGCGGCGGCCCGGCCAGCGAGCCGGTGTCGAATTCGAGGTCGAGGTCGGCCGGGGTCAGGCCGTAGTTGGCCGGGTCCAGCTCGGGCAGCGGTTCCTGGTTCAGGCGCTTGAGCGGGTCGAGGTCGGCGGCGCGAAAGCCGTGGAAGCGATAGGCGTTGATCAGCTGCAGCACGCCGACCTGGCCGGTATTGCACTGCAGCAGGGTCCAGTCGGTGACCGCCGGGCCGCTGGGCTTGGCCGGCGGCGGCGCCTGCTCGCGCGCCTCCAGCGCCGCCAGGTATTCGGCGCTGCCCGCGAAATAGGCCTCGCCGCGTCCGCCCATTTACTTGCGCTTGTCCATCGGCACGTAGTCGCGCCGCCCGGCGCCGACATAGAGTTGGCGCGGCCGGGCGATCTTGTGCTCGGGGCTGGCGATCATCTCCATCCACTGCGCGGTCCAGCCGGCGGTGCGGGCCAGGGCGAAGATGGCGGTGAACATCGAGTTGGGGATGCCCATGGCGCGCATGACGATGCCGGAATAGAAATCGACGTTGGGATAGAGCTTCTTCTTCACGAAGTAGTCGTCCTCCAGCGCGATCTTCTCCAGCTTCAGCGCCAGCTTGAACAGCGGGTCGTCGTTCAGGCCCAGCTCGTTCAGCACCTCGTGGCAGGTCTCGCGCATGATCGCCGCGCGCGGGTCCATGTTCTTGTACACCCGGTGGCCGAAGCCCATCAGGCGGAAGGAATCGGTCTTGTCCTTGGCCCGCTCGATGAACTCGGCGATGCGGCTCTCGTCGCCGATCTGTTCCAGCATGTTCAGCGTCGCCTCGTTGGCGCCGCCGTGCAGCGGGCCCCAGAGCGAGGCGATGCCGGCGGCGATGCAGGCGAAGGGGTTGGCGCCGGAGGACCCGGCCACCCGCACGGTGGACGACGAGGCGTTCTGCTCGTGGTCGGCATGCAGGATGAAGATGCGCTCCAGGGCGCGGGCCAGCACCGGGTTGGGCTGGTATTCCTCGCAGGGCGTGGCGAACATCATGTACAGGAAGTTCTCCGCATAGCTGAAGCGGTTTTGCGGGTACATGAAGGGCTGGCCGATGTTGTACTTGTAGCTCCAGGCCGCGATGGTGGGCACCTTGGCCAGCAGGCGGAAGGCGGCGATGTCGCGCTGGGCCGGGTCGAAGGCGTCGGACGAGTCGCGATAGAAGGCCGACATGGCGCCGACCACGCCGACCATCACCGCCATCGGGTGGGCGTCGCGCCTAAAGCCCCGGTAGAAGTTGGACATCAGGTCGTGCAGCATGGTGTGTTCCTTCACCGTGCTGACGAATTGGGCCTTCTGCTCGGCCGTGGGTAGCTCGCCGTTGATCAGCAGATAGGCGACTTCGAGAAAATCCGAATGCTGGGCCAGCTGCTCGATGGGGTAACCGCGGTAATAAAGCAGGCCCTTGTCGCCGTCGATGTAGGTGATGGCGGAAGAACAGCTCGCGGTCGAGAGAAAGCCCGGGTCATAGCTGAACACCCCGTGCTGGCCCAGGCCGCGGCTGTCGATGACGGCCGGCCCCATGCTGCCTTCGAGCACGGGCAGCTCGATGGTCTTGTCCTTGTCGCTGAATGCGATGGTGGCGGTTTTTTTGCTCATCTCGACGTCACTTTTCTAATCTTTTCAATCACGGCCTGAAATTCGGCCGGCGGCGACGCTTGACCCGTCAACCAGGCATACAGGTCCATGTCTTCCTGCTCGACCAAACGGCCGAAGGCAGCCTGCTCGACCGGGTCGAGATGACCGAACGCCGTGTCCAGAAACCCCTCCAGCCAGGCGTCCAGCTCCAGCATGCCGCGCCGGCAACGCCAGCGCAGACGGTTCAATTGCTCGGTCAAAGCGCGCGCTTCACCAGCAAGGCCTTGATTTTGCCGGCCGCGGCCGTGGGGTTCAAGCCTTTCGGGCAAACTTCCACGCAATTCATGATGCCGTGGCAGCGGAACAGCCGGTACGGGTCTTCCAGAAAATCCAGCCGCTCGGCCGTGGCCTGGTCGCGCGAATCGGCGACAAAGCGATAGGCCTGGAGCAAGGCGGCCGGGCCCAGGAACTTGTCCGGGTTCCACCAGAACGAGGGACAGGCCGTGGTGCAGCAGCCGCACAGGATGCACTCGTACAGGCCGTCCAGCTCGGCCCGCTCCTCGGGGCTTTGCAGGCGCTCGTTCTCCGGCTCCGGCTCCAGGTTGATCAGATAGGGCTTCACCGCCCGGTAATGGCGCATGAACTCGGCCATGTCCACGATCAGGTCGCGCACCACCGGCAGCCGGGGCAGGGGCCGAATCACGATCGGCTGCTTGAGCCCCGCCAGCGGCGTGATGCAGGCCAGCACATTGGTGCCGTTGACGTTCACTCCGTCAGAGCCGCACACCCCCTCGCGGCAGGAGCGGCGAAAACCCAGGCTGTCGTCCTGCTCCTTCAGCGCGAGCAAGGCGTCGAGCACCATCTGGCCCTTGAAGCCGGCATCCAGCTCATAGCTCTGCATCCGCGGCGCGGCGTTGGATTCGGGGTCGTAACGGTAGATAGAGAAGCGCAGTGTCGACATGGCTTACGCCGCCAGCTTCAACGGCGTCACTTTAGGCTTGCCCGCCTTGCGCGCCTTCCACAAATCGTAGGCAGCCTGCTGGGCAATCCAGCCATCGGCACGGCCGCCATGCTCGATGCCCAGCCAAGCCTCCAAACGCAGGGCCATCTCCGGCGAAATCGCGGCCCGGCCGTTGAGCACCCTCGACAGCGCCGCACGGGTCACGCCCAACTGCTCGGCGGCCTGGGTCACGCTCAGGCCCAATGCCGGCAACACATCGTCGCGCAGAGTTTCACCGGGGTGCGGGGGGTTGTACATACGCGTCATAAGCCTGTCCATCCAAAAATATCCTGGCCTCAAACCATTGTTCCGATTTTACCGGCTCTACCGGTCGAGCGGGCTGACCACGCCGCGACCACCTTTGTTAAGGACATGGGTGTAAATCATGGTCGTGGAAACGTCCGAATGGCCGAGCAACTCCTGCACGGTGCGGATATCGTAGCCGCCTTCCAGCAGGTGCGTGGCGAAAGAATGGCGCAAGGTGTGCGGACTCACCGGCTTGGCAATCTCGGCCCGCTCGGCTGCCCGGCGGACCGACCGCTGAACCCGCTTCTCGTCGATATGGTGGCGACGCACGGCACCGGAGCGCGGGTCGGTCGAAAAACCCGCGGCGGGAAACACATACTGCCAGGCCCAGGTCTTACCGGCGTTAGGGTACTTGACCGCCAGCGCATCCGGCAGCCATACCTCGCCCTTGCCCATGGCCAGGTCGGCCACATGCTGCGCCTTCACCTGAACCAGATGCACCTTGAGCCGATCTGCCAGAGTGGCCGGCAACATGGTCACCCTGTCCTTGGCGCCCTTGCCCTCGCGCACCACAATCTCATGCCGGGCGAAATCGACATCCTTCACCCGCAAACGCAGGCACTCCAACAAACGCATGCCTGTGCCATAAAGCAAACGCACAACTAGATCCATCAAAGGATCATCCAAATATTTAAGCAGCCGCCCCACCTCGTCCCGGGTCAACACCGTGGGCAGGCGCGCCGGCTTCTTCGCCCGCGTCACCTCGTCGAGCCAGGGCAAGGGCTGGTCCAGCACCTCTTTATAAAGAAACAAAATGGCCGACAGCGCCTGCGACTGGGTGGCTGCGCTGACATTGCGCTCCACCGCCAGCGAAGTCAGAAAAGACTCCACCTCGGCCTTGCCCAACTCCAGGGGGTGGCGTTTATCGTGAAAATAGATGTATCGTTTAATCCACTGCACATAGGCCGCCTCGGTGCGCTTGCTGTAATGCTTTACCCGCAGGCGATCGCGCACTTGGTCCAGCAACTTGGGCTGAGAAGGTACTGATGGTTGGCTATTTGACATGGCTTGAACCATGGGCAGAATATTAGACACATCATAGTCTATAAAACAGGGGGTTACAGAATGCGCCGAGTTTATCCACCGTGCCCAATAAAACTT
>DDKN01000124.1:5729-17455 GCA_002339725.1 Thiobacillus sp. UBA2597 | reverse complement strand
CGTTAGGTGTCTCAAATGGACATTCCGCAGTCAGCGATGGCAATGGCAATCCTTCACAGGTTGAGCCACTTAGTGATGTGGGTTTCTTTCCTTGCGTTTCACACAGCACTCTCCTGCATATTTCTTCTGTTTGCTTGGGCGTACAACATTCAGCCTCAGGCCGTAATATCCCCGCTTCAATCAGTGGCTCAGTTTCTCCGTATTGAACAAACCTGGTCATTGCTTGCTTTTTGGGGCCTTTCCGGCTCAACAGTTGTTGCAGTTTATGTTTGGCTTTGGCGAAAAATCTATTGGGCATTTGTAGTCCCTTACCTGTTCAAAACAGTCGATGCAATTACTGGCGACACCTAACCAATCGGTCAAGTTCGTTCCGGCCTTCGGCCTCCACGGGACGCGCCGCTTGCGGCGCGCCCCTTACCTTGAACGTTAGCGCGCAAAACATGAGGCAACCTCTCACGCTCAGGCTCAAGTCGGCGTTGTTCGCCGGTGCCGCAGCCGGTTTGTTCGCCCCGCTGCTTTGGCCTTTTGTTGTCCTGGCCATGCAGGGCCGCATAGCTGATTGGCATGTATTGCTTTCGGGGCTTGTCGCTGTCGCAGGCTTTGGCTTGCTTGTGGGTCTTGTGGTTTCGCTTTTCGTCGGCTTCCCCATTCTTCTGCTGCTCCATAAATTCGCACTCGAGCAGCCATTGGTTGTCATGGGCGCCGGCGCTCTTATCAGCACCCTAACGCTATCCGAATTCATGTCGTGGCCTATCAGGCTCTGGCCTTTATATTCGTTCGCCGTGGCGCTGGGCGGCCTTTGCGGTTTCGTTGCCTGGCTGTGCATGCGCCCTCACCCTGCGTCCAAGCGGGATGGGCCGCGGGCGGCGCGCCCCTGAGCCACCACGTTGGACGTCACAATGAGCTTCCGCCGCCATTCCCAAACAAAATGGATTGCGATCATTGGAGGCATATTGTTTTTCTCCTTGGTTTTTGTCTTTGGTCTGGTCATGCACGGCCTGTCATCTTTACCTTGGGGGAACTGGCACGCCATGCTTAATGTCGGCTTGCTGTTTGCAGTGTTGGGGGCCTTCTACGGCGCAATCGTCACCCTCGATGGTGAGTCCGGCATGTCATATGCAAACCGACCGCTGCTGCGAACTTTTATATGTGGCGGGCTTGGTGCTACAGCAGTGCTTCTGGTGCAGGCTTGGCCTCCGCAGACTTTCAATGCCTCATGGCCAAGTACCGGCTTTCTAATCGGGGCAGCGTTAGGGTGGCTCGGTTGGACGTGGGCGAAATACGTGGACTTCTAATGCATCCGTCAACGCCCAAGCCTTCGTCCAGCCCGGGCGCCCGAAGTGCCGCTTCGCGTCGTCTTGGTCGCCGATCAGCCCCGGGTTGATCCCCTTGCCTCCGTCTCGCGTATTTCTGCTGACCCTGATCGCCATGTTGGCCTTCGCCGCCAACTCCCTGCTCTGTCGCCTGGCGCTCAAACACACGACCATCGACCCGGCCAGCTTCACCGCCATCCGGCTCGCCTCGGGCGCGCTGACCCTGTGGCTGATCGCCGGCGCGCACATGAAACCGCGGCTAACGGCGGGCACCTGGCCGTCTGCCCTTGCCCTGTTTGCCTATGCCGCCGCCTTTTCCTTCGCCTATGTCACGCTGGAGGCGGGCATCGGGGCCCTGCTGCTGTTCGGGGCAGTGCAGGCGACCATGATCTTCGCCGGCCTGCGGGCGGGGGAACGGCTCGGTCCCTGGCAGATGGCGGGGCTGGCTTTGGCCCTGGCCGGCTTGGCCTATCTGGTGTCGCCAGGTCTGTCGGCACCGCCACTGTTCGGCTCGGCCCTGATGGTCGCCGCCGGCATTGCCTGGGGCATCTATTCCCTGCGTGGGCGCGGCAGCCTCGACCCGATTGCCACCACGGCCGGCAACTTCCTGCGTGCGGCTCCGCTCGGCATGGGCCTCGGGCTGGCCGCCCTGCCCTGGCTGCAAGCCGATCTGCCGGGCATTGGCTACGCCGTGCTCTCCGGCGCGCTGGCCTCGGGTGCCGGCTATGCCGTGTGGTATGCCGCACTGCCCGGCCTGAGCGCCACGCGCGCCGCCACCGTGCAACTGAGCGTGCCCGCGATTGCGGCGGCTGGCGGCGTGATCCTGCTGGAGGAGATGATCACGCCGCGTCTAGTGCTGGCCACGGCCGCCATTCTCGGCGGCATCGCCCTGGTCATTCTGAGCCGGCATCGCCCTTGAGTGTAAGTTCAGCAACCGCCCCGGGGTCGCATTCATCCCGGACGGGCCTGGATTGATACGACACTCCATACCACACAAGGCCTGTCGGCAACGCGGAATGGCTTGCACCTACTATGCCATCCCATCCATCACCACTTCGTAATATTCCCTATTCCCGACATTGGCATCTTTATTACAATGCGGAGGCAGAACCTGCGCGAAGGACGCCAATAACGCCATGAAGAGAAAAATCACGCCGACCAAGGTCGAGCGGGTCATGCGGGAAAACGATTTCATCGTTTCCAAGACCGACCCTCGAGGCATCATCACCTACGGCAACCCGATCTTCATCGAGTTCTCCGGCTATACCGAGGAGGAGCTGATCGGCTCGCAGCACAACATCATCCGCCACCCGGACATGCCCCGCGCGGCCTTCAAGCTGGCCTGGGACACGATTCAGTCGGGCCGGGAGTTTTTCGCCTATGTGAAGAACATGTCGAAGGATGGCGGCTTCTATTGGGTGTTTGCCCATATCACACCGGACTTCGGGCCGGGTGGCCAGATCGTCGGCTATACCTCGGTGCGCCGCTGTCCCCGGCGCGAGGCCATCGGCAAGATCGAACCGGTCTATCAGAAGATGCTGCAGGCCGAAAAAGCGGCCGGCGCGCGCGATGCCATCGCCGCCGGCACCCAGGTTCTGGTCGACCTCATGCAACAAACCGGAAAGAGCTATGAAGAACTCGTCTTTTCGCTTTAAGCGCCAGTATGCCGCCGCCGGTTTGATCGTCCTGGGCGCCGCCGGCGCCTTCTGGACGCCGTGGGCCGCCGCGGCCTTGCTGCTGCCGGCCCTGCTGCTGGCGCTGTGGCCGGAGCGACATGGCGCCGCCGAACTGGCCGAACTGGACAAGCTGCTGCACCGCATCGGCCAGGGCGATCTCTCGGCCCGGGCGCCGCATGCCTTTGCCGACCCGACCCTGGAATCGATCCGGCGTGACTTGAACTCGGCGCTGGACCAGACCGAGACGGCCTTCCGCGAGTTTCTGGGCGGCATGGCCGCTGCTTCGGATGGCCGCCATTGGCGGCGCCTGCAGCCGGTGGGCCTGCACGGCACCTTTCACGACGTGATCGAACGCATGCAGGGGATGCTGGACCAGTTGAACGCCGCCCAGGAGTCGGTGGCGCGCGAGGCCCTGCTGTCGCGTATCTTCCTGCGTTCGGAGAGCGGCCTGTCGAAGGCGATCAGGCATGTGGAAGCCGCCCTGGCCGAGGTCACTGACCATTCCGGCCAGTCCGAAACCCTGGCCACCGCCTTCGGCCAGTCGGCCCGCCAGATGTCGGAGGCCGCCCGGCGCATGGCCGGCGCACTGGGCCAGGCCGAACAGGCCGCCAACAGCGGCAATCTCGCGCTCGACGACCTGAATGCCAAGGCGGCCGGCATCGTCAGGTTCACCGCCCACATCGACGAGATCGCCAAGCAGACCAATCTTTTGGCCTTGAACGCAGCGATCGAGGCGGCACGGGCTGGCGAGATGGGCCGCGGCTTCGCCGTGGTGGCCGACGAGGTGCGCAAGCTGGCCGATCAATCGAAGAACACGGCGCACCAAATCGACGAGGCGATCACCGCCATGTCCGACTCGCTGAACACGGCTACCGGTCAGATCGAGGAGATCAGCCGCTCGGTCTCCAGCGCCCGGCAAACCTCGGACGAGTTCGGCAAGGAGCTCGAACAGTCGGCCAGTTCCGCCATGCGCGTGGGTGAGCTCACGGCCGCGATCGGCCATGGCGCGCAGTCGATGCAGGCATCCATGCGCCTGGTCTCGCTCGCCCAGAAGGCGCGGGCCGATGCCAATGCCATCCTCAACGGCGAGGAGGTCTGCATCAACAGCCTGTCGGAACTGGAAAACCAGGCGGTCGAGATCGCCCGATCGCGCCAGTGGGTGAAGGGCAGCACCGACCGCGAAGCCCTGATCGCCATCTACGACAACCTGTTCGCCAATATCGAGCAGCAGATTCGCTGAGCCGGTGGGGCCGCCGGCCCCGCCCGCGCTCAATAGGTCCGTTCCCTGGGCTGGAAGGTTTCCACCGTCAGCGGCTTTAAGCGCACCGGTTTGTAGTCGAGCTGGTCGCCCGCGCTGAAATACAGAGTGTGACGCAGCCAGTGGTCATCGTCGCGCTGCGGAAAGTCCTCGCGCGCGTGGGCGCCGCGGCTTTCCGTGCGCGCGGCGGCGGAGACCAGAGTGGCGCGGGCGATGGGCAGCAGGTTGTCCAGCTCCAGGGCCTCGATGCGCGCAGTGTTGTAGCCCTTGGAGCGGTCGGTGATGGCGGCATCGGCCAGGCGCTGCTGCACGGCATCGAGCTTGGCCAGACCCGCCTGCAGGTGTGCGGCGTCGCGATAGACCCCGGCGTGCGCCTGCATGATGTGCTGCATCTCGCTGCGCAGGCCGGCCACGGTCTCGCTGCCCTTGGCCTTGTCCCAGCGCGCCAGCCGGGCCAGGGCCGGCTCGGCCGCGCTTTTCGGCACCGGCCGGGGATAGGGGTTTTCCTTGAGGTATTCGACCATGTGGTCGCCCGCGGCGCGGCCGAAGACCAGGAGATCGAGCAGCGAGTTGCCGCCCAGCCGGTTGGCGCCGTGCACCGAGACACAGGCGCACTCGCCCGCGGCATAAAGCCCGGGCACCGGCTCTTCCGGCCCGTAGCGCACCGGGGTGACCACCTGGCCGTGATAATTGGTGGGGATGCCACCCATCATGTAATGCACCGTGGGCGTGACCGGGATGGGCTGATGCGCCGGGTCGACCCCGGCGAAGCGAATGGCCAGCTCGCGGATGCCGGGCAGACGCGCCTGCACCCGGGCCTCGCCCAGGTGGTCGAGCTTGAGCAGCACATGGTCGCCATGATCGCCGCAGCCGCGCCCGGCGCGAATCTCCTGGGCGATGGCGCGCGCCACCACGTCGCGCGAGGCGAGATCGAGCGCATGCGGGGCGTAACGCGGCATGAAGCGCTCGCCGTCCTGGTTGACGAGATAGCCCCCCTCGCCCCGGCACGCCTCGGTCATCAGCACCCCGATCTCGGGGATGCCGGTGGGGTGGATCTGCCAGAACTCCATGTCCTCCAGCGGCAGGCCGGCGCGCAGCACCATGCCTAAGCCGTCGCCGGTGTTGATGTGGGCGTTGGTCGAGTGCCGGAAGATGCGGGCGGCGCCACCGGTGGCCAGCAGCACCGCGCGTGCCTCGAACAGGATGGGCTCGCCACGGGCGATGTCGAGCGCGACGAGGCCGAGCACGTAGCCTTCGGCATCGCGCACCAGGTCGAGCGCGAAGTATTCGTCGAAAAACTGGGTGCGCGCCGCGATGTTGCGCTGGTACAAGGTGTGCAGCAGGGCGTGACCGGTTCGGTCGGCCGCGGCGCAGGTGCGCGTGGCCTGCTCGCCGCCGTAGTGCTTGGATTGGCCGCCGAAGGGGCGCTGGTAGATCTTGCCGTTGGGCAGGCGCGAGAACGGCAGACCCATGTGCTCCAGCTCGTACACCGCCGAGGCGGCATTGCGGCACATGAACTCGATGGCGTCCTGGTCGCCCAGGTAGTCCGAGCCCTTCACCGTGTCGTACATGTGCCAGTGCCAGTTGTCCTCGTCGACGTTGCCCAGCGCGGCGGTGATGCCGCCCTGGGCCGAGACGGTGTGCGAGCGGGTGGGAAAGACCTTGGAGATGACGGCCACCTTCTGCTCGGCGCGGGCCAGCTGCAGCGCGGCGCGCAGACCGGCGCCACCGCCACCGACGATGACCGCATCGAAAGTGCGTTTCTCGATCACTGCACGCCCCACAGGATATCCACGGCCCAAATCAGACAACCGAGATAGAGCACGCCGAAGGCGAAATAGAGCAGGACGCGCAGGCCGAGGTGGTGCACATAGTCGATGAAGATTTCGCGCAGGCCGATCCAGGCGTGCACCAGCACGGCCAGGATGCAGAGCAGGCCGCCGACCTTGGCCGGCAGCGGGACGAACAGGCTGCGCCAGGCGGCGTAATCCAGCACGGGCTGACTGGCGGCATAGAGCAGGAAGGCCGGCAGGCCGATGGCCAGCACCAGGGCCGAGGCGCGCTGGATCAGCCAGATATCAAGGCCGCGATGGGCGCCGGCGACGTGCGGCATGTCAGAGACTCCCCAGGGCAATCAGCGCCGTCAGCGCGAGGGCCAGGCTCAGCACAAGCCAGGCTGTCTGCCGCGCCCGCCGCCGGTCCTCGCCCCAGCCGAAGTCGAAGCCGAGGTGGCGCAGGCCGGCCAGGAAGTGATGCAGCAGCGCCCAACTCACCAACAAACCGATGAGCCAGCCCGGGCCGCCGGCGAGAAAGCCCCGCACCCGGGCAAAGCCCTCGGGCGAAGCCAGCGACAGCATCAGCCCATAGAGCAGCACCGGCACCAGGACCGACAGCAGCGCCCCGCTCGCCCGGTGCAGGATGGACACCCAGCCGCCGATGGGCAGGCGGATTTGCAGCAGGTTGAGATAGTAGGGGTGCTTAGTCATGAACACACGCTGCATCATGCCTGTCAGTGATTGATTCCCTAGCGCTTCTTCCAATATGCCGGTCGACGGCGATGATGTGCCACGGCAATGATGAGTATCTCCTCGGCATGCGGTCGGTATATCAGTGAATAAGGGAATCTTGGCATGCGGTATATCCGCTGGCCCTCGGCCAGTTGTGGCGATGCACCGGGAAACTCGGATATCAGGCGCTCGCTCATGCGGATCATTTCGGCAAATCGCCTTGCCGCCATGGGATTGCGCTCGTGATACCAGGCGACCGCCTCATGCATCTCACGCAAGGCATCAGGCAGGTACCTGACCCTCATTGCCAGCCATATTTCTGCTTCAGCTCAGCAAAGACCTGATCGGCATTTATTGCCTGTGCTCTTCCGTTCTCGAACTCGGCGAATCGACGCGCACATTCTTTTGCCCAGACGGCATCCCATTCTTCCTGCGTGATCGAAGCCTCGGCATAAATCAAATCGGCAAGCTCGATCTGCTCATCCTCCGGCAGCTTTTTCACCTGCTCCAGTAGCGCTTTGGTCTGTGTCAGCATCGCTATCCCCTATAGGCCTCACATCACGAATAATAGACCCAATCAGGCTGCCGCCGCCGCCACCGCCTGCGGCACGCGCTGGATCAGGCGCGGATCAAAGGGCTTGGGCAGGATGTAGTCCTTGCCGAATTCCAGCTTGGCCACGTTGTAGGCCTTGAGCACCTCGGCCGGCACCGGCTCGCGCGCCAGTTCGGCCAAGGCGCGGGCCGCCGCCACCAGCATGGGGCGGGTGATGCGCCTGGCCCGGGCATCGAGCGCGCCGCGGAAGATGAAGGGGAAGCCGAGCACGTTGTTGACCTGGTTCGGGAAGTCCGAGCGGCCGGTGGCCATGATCAGGTCGTCGCGCGCGGCATGGGCGTCTTTGGGCAGGATCTCCGGGTCGGGGTTGGCCAGGGCGAAGACCACCGGCTTGGCCGCCATCGCCTTCACCATCTCCTGCGACACCAGGTTGGGGCCGGAGACGCCGACGAAGACATCGGCGCCGGTCATGGCCTCCATCAGGGTGCGCAGGGGGGTGTCCTTGGCGAACTGCTGCTTGAATTCATTCAGGTCAGTGCGGCCCTTGTGGATGACGCCCTTGCTGTCGACCAGGGTGATGTTCTCGCGCTTGGCGCCCATCTCGATCAGCAGGTTCATCGAGGCGATGCCGGCGGCGCCCGCACCCAGACAGACGATCTTCACCTGGTCCAGGGCTTTGCCTTGCAGGTGCACGGCGTTGATCAGGCCGGCGCAGATGATGACGGCGGTGCCGTGCTGGTCGTCGTGGAACACCGGGATATCGAGCCGCTCGGTCAGTGCCTTCTCGATGGCGAAGCAGTGCGGCGCGGCGATGTCTTCCAGGTTGATGCCGCCGAAGGTGGGCGCGATGTTGGCCACGGTCTCGATGAATTGCTCGACGCTGGGCGCCTGCACCTCGATGTCGAACACGTCGATATTGGCGAAGCGCTTGAACAATACGCCCTTGCCTTCCATCACCGGCTTGGCCGCCAGGGGGCCGAGGTTGCCCAGGCCGAGGATGGCGGTGCCGTCGGTGATCACCGCGATCAGGTTGCCCTTGCTGGTGTAGCGGTAGGCGTTCTCCGGGTTCTCGGCGATGGCGCGCACCGGCTCGGCCACGCCCGGGGTATAGGCGAGCGACAGCTCGGCCTGGGTGGCGCAGGGCTTGGACGATTCGACCGAGATCTTCCCGGGCCGGGGAAACTCATGGTAGTCGAGGGCTTGTTGCTTGAGATCGCTCACTTCGGACTTCCTCAGAACGGATGGGGGTGAAACCGCAATTCTAGTGCATGGCGCGGATTAATCCTCTTCCTGGAAGGCCTCTTCCCGGGTCTTGCGGAAGGCCGGGACCAGCACCAGGAACAGGGCCACCACGGCCAGGGCCAGCATGGTGGCGCTGATCGGGCGGGTGATCAGCACCGTCGGGTCGCCACGCGAGATCAACAGCGCCCGGCGCAGGTACTCCTCCATCATCGGGCCGAGGATGAAGCCGAGCAGCATGGGCGCCGGCTCGCAGTCGAGCTTGGCGAAGATGTAGCCGAGCAGGCCGAACAGCGCCATGAGATAGATGTCGAATTCGCGGTTGTTGATGCTGAACACGCCGATGGCGCAGAACACCAGGATGGCCGGATACAGCAGCCGGTAGGGAATGGTGATCAGGCGCACCCAGAGCCCGATCAGGGGCAGATTGAGGATGACCAGGAACAGGTTGCCGATCCACATCGAGGCGATGATGCCCCAGAACAGCGCCGGCTGATCGGTCATCACCATCGGCCCGGGCTGGATACCCTGGATGATGAGGGCACCGATCATCAAGGCCATCACCGGGTTGGACGGGATGCCGAGGGTGAGCATGGGGATGAACGAGGTCTGGGCGCCGGCGTTGTTGGCCGATTCCGGCGCGGCCACGCCCTCGATCGCGCCCTTGCCGAACTGGGCGGCGTTGGGCGAGATCTTCTTCTCCACCGAATAGGCGGCGAAGGCGGCCAGGATCGCGCCGCCGCCGGGCAGGATGCCGAGCAGCGCGCCCAGGCCGGTGCCGCGCAGGATGGGCGCGGCGATGCGCTTGAAGTCGGCCTTGCTCGGCATCAGGCCGGAGACCTTGGCCACCAGGGCACTGCGCACTTCCTCGTGTTCCAGATTGCGGATGATCTCGCCCAGGCCGAACATGCCCATGGCCAGCACCACGAAGCTGATGCCGTCGGCCAGTTCCGGCAGGTCGAAGGTATAGCGCGGCAGGCCGGAATTGATATCGGTGCCCATCATGCCCAGGAGCAGACCGAGCACGATCATGCCGATGGCATGCAGGAGCGAGCCGTGGGCCAGCACCACCGAGGCGATCAGGCCCAGCACCATGAGCGAGAAATACTCGGCCGGGCCGAACTTGAGCGCGAAGTCGGCGAGCGGCGGCGCGAACACGGCGAGCAGGAAGGTGGCGACGGTGCCGGCGAAGAAGGATCCGATGGCGGCGGTGGCCAGGGCCTTGCCGGCATGGCCCTGGCGCGCCATCTGATAGCCGTCGAGGGCGGTGACCACCGACGACGTCTCGCCCGGCAGGTTGACCAGGATGGCCGTGGTCGAGCCGCCGTACTGGGCGCCGTAATAGATGCCGGCCAGCATGATCAGGGCCGAGACCGGCGGCAGGCCGAAGGTGACCGGCAGCAGCATGGCAATGGTGGCCACCGGCCCCAGGCCGGGCAGCACGCCGATCAGCGTGCCCAGGGCGACGCCGGCCAGGCAATAAAGCAGGTTGGTCAGGGTGAAGGCGGTGTCGAAACCGAGCGCGAGGTTGGCAAGCAGTTCCATCATGTCTTACCTCACGAACCAGCTGCCGAGCAGGGGCAGGGGAATGCCCAGGCCCTTGAGGAAGACCAGCACGCTGAACACGGTCAGCCCCAGGGCGAGCAGCAAGGTGGGCCGCCAGCGGAACTGCCGGCTGGCATAGGCGCTGACGAGCACCAGCACGAACAGACTGAGTGCCAGCCCCGCCCCGCGTACCAGGAGGCCGAACAACACCGTGGCGCCGAGCACCAGGAAGGCCGGGCGCCAGGCCAGGCGGCCGATGGCCTCGCCCGGCCGCAAAAAGCTGCGCACCAGGGCGATCAGCCCGATCAGCCCCAGCAGGCTGGCCAGCACCTTGGGAAAATAACCCGGACCCATGCGCACGGCCGTGCCCATTTCATAATCCTGCGCCAGATGAAAGGCACCCAAACCGATGCCAAGGTAGATCAGTCCGGCCCAGAAGTCCTTGGGATTGCGAATGACGGCCATTCAACGCCCCTTCTGCGAGCTGCAAAAAAGCGGGGCCGTGCCGAACGGCACGACCCCACCCTGAGTGTCATTGTCATCCGGGCATTGTTTGCCCGGTGTGGTCAATCAATCGGCGTAGACGCCGGCTTTTTTGATGATCGGACCCCACTTGTCGATCTCCGACCTGAGCAGGGTGCGCAATGCGACGGGCGTCACCTGGCTCGGATCGACCGGCTCGGTACCGAGGTCGGCGAAGCGCTGCTTGACCGTGTCGTCCTTGAGGGCGAAGGCCAGGGCCTTGGTCAGCTTGTCGATCACCGGCTTGGGCGTGCCCTTGGGCGCGTATACGCCATGCCAGACGGTCACCTCGAAGCCCGGCAGACCGGATTCGTGCAGGGTCGGCAACTCGGGCAGCGAGGCGACCCGGCTCTTGGTGGTCACGGCATAGGCTCGGATCTTGCCGCCCCTGATCTGGCTGGTGGTGTTGGTGGTCTGATCGCACATGAAATCGACCTGCCCGCCCAAAAGGTCGTTCATGGCCGGGCCGGTGCCCTTGTAAGGCACGGTGGTCAGGTCGGTCTGGATCGCCGTCATGAACAGCATGCCGCACAGATGCGAGGCCGAGCCGATGCCGGCGTTGGCATAGGTCACCTTGTCCTTGTTGGCCTTGACGTAGGCGATCAGCTCCCTGATATCCCTGGCCGGAAAGTCCTTGCGCGCCACGATGGTCATCGGCACGCTGGTGACCAGGCCGATCGGCTCGAAATCGTTGATCGCGTCGTAGGGCAGCTTGCGATAGAGCGAGGGCGCCGTGGAGTGGCCGATGTGGTGCAGGAAGATGGTGTAGCCGTCGGGCGCCGAGCGGGCCACCCGGCCGGCCGCCAGGGTGCCGCCGGCGCCGCCGACGTTCTCGATCACCACCTGCTGCTTGAGGTAGGTGGACATCGGCTGGGCGATCAGGCGGCCCACGGTATCGGTCGGGCCGCCCGCCGCGAAGGGGATGATCAGGGTGATGGGTTTGGACGGATAGTCGTCGGCACTGGCCGCACCGAAGGCCAACGCCGCACACAGACCGAACAGCCCGAGCAGTTTGCGTTTCATCGTTCTCACTCCTCCAGGAAGACTCCGATCGCCGCCCGGCCTGCCGGCCGGGCGGCACCCATGACACAACACCGGTTCTCACAGACTAGC
>DDKN01000124.1:0-5396 GCA_002339725.1 Thiobacillus sp. UBA2597 | reverse complement strand
ACTAGCGAGGTCGACCGCCCGAGACAAGCGCCCCCGATTGCGCGATGCGAGCGCCGGGCCTGACGATGGAACGCGAAGTTTGGGTAAAATTTCGCCTTTCCCCGCCCTGCCCTACAGGAATCACGCCATGCACAACCTTTTCGACGCCCGCCAGACCTTCGACCTCGGCCACGGCCAGACCGGCCACTTTTATTCCCTGCCCCGACTGGAACAGGCCGGCGTCGGCGCGATCTCGAAGCTGCCGGTGTCGATCCGCATCGTGCTGGAGTCGGTGCTGCGCAACTACGACGGCAAAAAAATCACCGAGCAACACGTGCGCGACCTGGCCAACTGGAAGCCGAACGCCGAGCGGGTCGAGGAGATTCCCTTCGTGGTCGGGCGCATCCTGTTGCAGGACTTCACCGGCGTGCCGCTTTTGGCGGATCTGGCCGCCATGCGCTCGGCCGCCGCGCGTGCCGGTAAGGACCCGAAACGGGTCGAGCCGCTCGCCCCGGTGGAAATGGTGGTGGACCACTCGGTGCAGGTGGACGTGTACGGCCGGCCGGACGCTTTGCAGCAGAACATGGCCATCGAGTTCGAGCGCAACCGCGAGCGTTATCAGTTCCTCAAGTGGGGCATGCAGGCCTTCGACACCTTCAAGGTGGTGCCCCCGGGCGTGGGCATCGTGCACCAGGTGAACATGGAATACCTGGCACGCGGCGTGATGGAGAAGGACGGCGTGTATTACCCGGATACCCTGGTCGGCACCGACAGCCACACCACCATGATCAACGGCCTGGGCGTGGTCGGCTGGGGCGTGGGCGGCATCGAGGCCGAGGCCGGCATGCTCGGCCAGCCGGTGTACTTCCTCACCCCGGACGTGGTGGGCGTGCACCTCACTGGCAGCCCGGCCCCGGGCGTGACCGCCACCGACATCGTGCTCACCGTCACCGAGATGCTGCGCCGCGCCAAGGTGGTGGGCAAGTTCGTCGAGTTCTTCGGCGCCGGCGCCGAGGCCTTGTCGGTGACCGACCGCGCCACGATTGCCAACATGGCGCCCGAGTATGGCGCGACCATGGGTTTCTTCCCGGTGGACGAGGCGACCTGCCAGTACTACCTGGCCACCGGCCGCGACCCCAAGCAGGTGGATCGGATCCGCGCCTACTTCAAGGCGCAGAACCTTTTCGGCATCCCCAAGGAAGGCGACTGCGACTACAGCCAGACCCTGAGCCTGGACCTGGCCACGGTGAAGCCCTCGGTCGCCGGGCCGAAGCGGCCGCAGGACCGCATCAACCTCTATGCCCTGAAGGAGAGCTTCAACACCCTGCTTTCCCTGCCCGTGGCCGATGGCGGCTACGGCAAGCCGGAAAGTGAAGCGGCCAAAACCTACCCGGTCGCCGGCGGCGGGGAACTGCGCCACGGCAGCGTGGTGATCGCCGCCATCACCTCCTGCACCAACACCTCCAACCCCGGCGTCATGCTGGCCGCGGGCCTTTTGGCCAAGAAGGCGGTGGAAAAGGGCCTGTTCACGCCGACCCATGTCAAGACCAGCCTCGGCCCCGGCTCGCGCGCGGTGACCGAATACCTCAAGGCCACCGATCTGCTGCCCTATCTGGAGCAGTTGGGCTTCTCGGTGGTCGGCTACGGCTGCACCACCTGTATCGGCAATTCCGGGCCGCTGCCCGAGGCAGTGGAGAAGACCATCCTCGACAACGACCTCATCGCCGCCTCGGTGCTTTCCGGCAACCGCAACTTCGAGGCCCGGGTGCACCAGAACGTCAAGGCCAACTTCCTGATGAGCCCGCCGCTGGTGGTGGCCTTTGCCCTGGCCGGCCGGGTCGGCTTCGACGTGGCGAAGGAACCGATCGGCGCCGGCAAGGACGGCCCGGTCTATCTCAAGGACATCTGGCCCAGCCCGGCCGAGGTCGCCGCGCTGCTGCCGGCCGCCTCGGATGCCGCCGCCTACAAGGTGTACAAGAACCTCGGCGCGGACAACCCGCTGTGGGACGCCGTGCCGGCCCCCACCGGCCTGGTCTACCAGTGGGACAGCGCCTCCACCTACATCCAGGAACCGCCCTTCTTCGCCCAGACGGCCAAGCCCAATCCGGCCATCCGCGGCGCCCGCGCCCTGGCGATCTTCGGCGACTCGGTGACCACCGACCACATCTCCCCGGCCGGCGGCATCAAGCCCACCGCCCCGGCCGGCAAATACCTCATCGAGCACGGCGTGGAGCAGAAGGACTTCAACAGCTACGGCGCCCGGCGCGGCAACCACGAGGTGATGATGCGCGGCACCTTCGCCAACGTGCGCATCAAGAACCTGATGATCCCCGGCAGCGAGGGCGGCGTGACCCTGTACAACGGTGCCCAGACCTCGATCTATGACGCCGCCATGCGCTATCAGAAGGACGGCGTGCCGCTCATGGTCTTTGCCGGCGAGGAATACGGCACCGGCTCCTCGCGCGACTGGGCGGCCAAGGGCACCCAGCTTTTGGGCGTGAAGGCCGTGGTGGCGAAGTCCTTCGAGCGCATCCACCGCGCCAACCTCGCCGGCATGGGCGTGCTGCCGCTGCAGTTCAAGGACGGCCTCGACGCCAAGGCCCTGAACCTCACCGGAGCCGAGACCTTCGACCTCAAGGGCCTGGAGAACGGCATCACGCCGCAGCAGGACGTCAGCCTGGTCATCCACCGCGCCGACGGCAGCCGCCAGGAAGTGCCGCTCAAGCTGCGCCTGGATACCCCGATCGAGATCGAGTACTACCAGGCCGGCGGCATTTTGCCCTATGTGTTGAATCAGCTGCTGGCCTGAGCCTCATTGGGTGGCGGCCGAGCCAGCGGCCCCACCCGCCCCCCTTACCCTGTCTTTCGTGAATTCAAGGGCTTATCCCTTGCATAGCTGAGCGCTTTATTAGGATATAAATATCTTGTGATATTTAGAATTGCTAATATGATTAAGGTAAGTACAATTGAACCAGCAGTGGCAGTTTGACTTAGATCAAGGAGACCGAAATGGGAAAACTGATAGGTGGTTTCGTCGTCGGCGTCATCTTCACCATGGTATTGGCCCTGTTCATGATGCCCAGCCTCATGTTCCGGGAGCAGGTCAGCCCCTTCGGTTTCGAAGAGACCATCGCCCGCATCCAGCACAACATCGAAAAGAACCCCAACGGCTGGAGCCTGTCCGGCCTGCGTGACCCCGCCAAGGCCGTTCAGGCCGATGGCGGCAACGTGCTTCCGGTGATGATGATCGAGGCCTGCAGCACCAAGTATTCCGCGCCCATCCTGAAAACGGACGATCGGCGTTATCTTTCGATCCTGATGCCCTGCAAGATTTCCGTCTACAAAAAGAACGACGGCAAGGTCTATATCGGCACCATGAACGCCGGCCTCATGGGCAAGATGTTCGGCCCGCTGGTGGGTGAGATCATGGGCCACGTGGCGGCGGACCAGAAGAGCTTCCTCGAGTTCGACCCCAACACCCCGGCCCCGCAGATCATCCTGCCCAAGGCCGCGACCGGTGGCGGTGCGGGTGGCGCAGGCGGCGGTTGCTGAGCAGCCGGCAACACGAACTCAACCCATAACAGAGGAGTGACATGATGCTAGGCAAACGACTCCAGTTCCTGGCCTTGGTCGCGGGTATCGCCTGGGCGCTACCCACGGTCCAGGCCGCCACGGCCCCCGCCGCCGAGGCCAAGCCGGAGGCGGCAGCCCCCGCTCCGGCCGCCGGGGCACACGGCTACGGCCCCGTCAACGGCGCCGCACCGGCCGCCCCGGCCAGGGAGATCCGATCGACCGCCGATCACAGCAAGTTCAAGGAACTGCAAAAAGACTTCAAGACCGGGCCGGAAGTAACCCAGGCCTGCCTCACCTGTCACACCGAGGCGGCCAAGCAGGTGATGAAGACCAAGCACTGGACCTGGGAATTTCTCAATCCCGAGTCCAAGCAGCGGCTGGGCAAGAAGAACGTGATCAACAACTTCTGTACCGCCGTGCCGTCCAACTATGAGTTCTGCACGGCCTGCCACGTCGGCTACGGCTGGAAGGACAGCAGCTTCGACTTCACCAAGCAGGAAAACGTCGACTGCCTGGCCTGCCACGACAACACCGGCACCTATCGCAAGCTGCCGGGCCTGGCCGGTCATCCGCCCTACAAGGACATGGAGTTCCCCCCCGGCTCGGGCAAGATCGTGCCGGCTGCGAATCTGCAGAAGATCGCCCAGAACGTGGGCAAGACCACCCGCGCCACCTGCGGCAGCTGCCATTTCTACGGTGGCGGCGGCGATGCGGTGAAACACGGCGACCTGGACAGTTCCCTGAAGGAGCCGAAGAAGTACCTCGACATCCACATGGCCAAGGACGGGCTCAACTTCACCTGCGCCACCTGCCATGAAACCGAGGGACACGACGTGCCGGGCAGCCGTTACACCCCCACGGCCAAGCCGAAGGATGTCAGCCCGCACATGCGGGGCAAGGCCAACGACAATCCGGCCACCTGCCAGTCCTGCCACGGCAACAAGCCGCACAAGACCGTGGCCAAGCTCAACAGCCACACCGAGAAGATCGCCTGCCAGACTTGCCACATCCCCGAGTTCGCACGCGGCGGCAAACCCACCAAGATGCTCTGGGACTGGTCCACCGCGGGCAAGCTGGACAAGGATGGCAAGCCGTTCAAGCTCAAGGACAGCGGCGGCCACGAGTCCTACGACAGCCGCAAGGGCGACTTCAAGTACGAGGCCAACGTGATCCCCGAGTACATCTGGTTCAACGGCACGGTGAATTACACCCTGCGCGAGACCAAGCTCGACCCGAGCCAGGTGATCAAGATCAACAGCTTCGAGGGCAGCCCGACCGACGGCAAGTCCAAGATCTGGCCGATCAAGGTGTTCCGTGGCAAGCAGCCGTATGACATCGGCAACAACCAGCTGGTGGTGTTCCACACCTACGGCAAGGACGACAGCGCCCTGTGGTCGAACTTCAACTGGGACAAGGCGATCGAGTTCGGCATGAAGGAGATCGGCGCCCAGTACAGCGGCAAGTTCGCCTTCGTCGAGACCGAGATGTCCTGGCCCATCACCCACATGGTCGCGCCGAAAAAGGATGCGCTGACCTGTGCCCAGTGCCATGCGCCGCAAACCGGTGTCGGCCGGCTGGACAAGGTGCCGGGGATCTACATGCCTGGCCGGCGCGCCAACGAATGGCTCAACACCGCCGGCTGGAGCCTGGCCGGGCTGGCCCTGCTCGGCGTCATCGGCCACGGCGGCCTGCGGCTCTATCTCTGGCGCAAGGGCAAGAAGTGATGCGAGTCGTGTTGGCTAAGTCTTCGCCCCTCACCCCTGCCTTTATGCCCTTCAGGGTGCTCTCCCCGCTGGGGAGAGCACCCGCTACGCGAGGATAAAGGACACGCAGGGTCGCACCGC
>DDKN01000001.1:64645-118916 GCA_002339725.1 Thiobacillus sp. UBA2597 | reverse complement strand
TCAATCCTTAATCAAAACGATAAAAAACCGGGTTGCCCCAGCGGTACAACATGTTCGCATCTCAAGGTGGCATCTGGTGGTGACCCTACCGCAAACCGCTTGAAACCAAACACAGTTCGCCTTATACGCGGTTGGTAAAATGCGGTCAACCAAAATCAGAAGCGGCTGGCTGGAGCCGGTCCGCATCGGGACCGTCAGGTCGCGTCGGCCAATTGCCAGGCGAAGCCGCCGCTGTCGTTGGCGAACAGCTTCTCACCCGGGGCCGCCTCGCGCAGGCGGGCGCGCAACTGGCCGGGCGGCAGATCGTCAAGCGGTATGGCGTTGGGCTGTGGCACCAGGGTGCGCACCACGGTTTCGCCATCGACGGCGCGCAGCGTGCAGCCGACTTCGGCGCTCAGGGCGGCATGGCGTTGCTGCAGTTGTTCGATTTCCCGCTCCACTTCCTCCAGCCGCTTGCGATTGGCCTGCAGTTGCTGGCGCGCGATCTGCAGCTGCTGCAGAGGTTGCACCACCTTGGCCTGCAGCCGCTGGAAATCGGCCTTCTGCTCCGGCGTGAGGCTGATCTCCCCGGCCTTGAGCTTCTGCTGGACATGGAGAAAGGTCTTCAGCGCAGGCTGGCTGGCCAGGGCCTGGGTTTCCTCGCTCTTGGCCTTGATCGTGTCGATGGCCTCGGACTTGGCCTGGTTCAGCTGCGCCAGTTCCTCGTCGAACAGGCCGGGGTCGGGTACCAGGATGTTGACCAGGGTTTCGATACCGCGCTTGGCCCGGCTCATGTCGATCTGCACCCGGCGCGCCGCGATGGCGCAGCCCTCGGCCAACTCGATCTGCACCTCGTCGGCATAAATGTCGCAGCTGATGGCATGCCGGATCCGGACCTTGGCGCCGATGATGAGGGAGCTGTCGACATAGTTCAGGTCGATCTCGCCGCCCTTGGCCTCGAGCACGGCACGCGAGCAGTTGCCCTCGATGCGGATCTGGCCGCCGGGGCTTTTAGCCGAGCCGGCCGCCAGGTTGCTCTTGATCGTGATGCGACCGCCGTCCGAGACGACATGGCCGAACACGTTGTTGAGGAAGGTCATGTGCCTGCCCTTGACCTCCCGGCCCTCCTGCACCTCGCCGTGTTCTTCGTACTCGTCGCATTGGAAGCTGACATCACCCGTGGTGCGCAGGCTGACGCCCTCCTTGTTGACGATCTTCTCGGTCACCGACAACTGGCTGGTCTCGGTGTCGAGATTGAGAAAGCCGTCGATCGTGGCGACGATGAACTCACCCTCGGCGCTGCTCTCGATGCGGGTGCCCGGCCCGGCCAGGGCTTGCATGTCGAAGTCTTTGGGCAGGTCAGGCTCCAGCACCTGGCCGGCGACGTCCCAGCCATTCCTGCCCAGGGTGCGGCGGATCTTCTTCATCAGCCGGGTGCCGGCCTTGACCTGGGGAAAGCGGTTGCTGAAGGTGCACAGGTCGATCCGGCCATTGGGCAGGATCCGGGGCGCATCGTTGCGATACAGGGCATCGGTCTGCTCCAGCAGGCTGGCATCCTGGCCGGGGGTGGGCGGCCGCATGTGGGCGATGGTCATTCGTTCCGGCCGGGTTTTCTCGATGCCGGCCCGGATGGCGGCGGCATCCAGGCCGAAACGCAGGCCCTGGGCCCAGGCGGCGGCGACGAACTCATCGAAGTCCAACCGTACCGGCTCGCTGATTTCGCGCCGGCGGGTTTCGATCAGCGGCCGGTTGCCCGCGGCATCCGGCTCGCCATAGATCGGTTCTTCCACCACTTTGTCGATCAGCAGCGGCTCGAAGAAGTAATCGGCGACTTCACCCCGGGCATCGACCTTGAAGCCGCGATAGAGCGGCCGGCGCGACTCCGGGAAGGGTTCGATGCCGCTGGCGAGGAACACCTCCGGCGGCTTGCCGGCCTGGTTGAACTGGCGCAGCACCCGTTCGATGGTTTCCTCGTCGTATTCGTAGAGCAGTTTGTGGAAGTTGGCGTAATCCAGGCCGCGCAGCAGCAGGCCATGGGCGAACAGCCGGTCGACCAGTTTGATCACGCTCTGGTTCGAATCGAGGCAGGACAGGTCGACGCTGATTCCCTGTGCACTGCGCGAGATGAAGCCGGGCAGCATGAGGCCCGCCGTTTGGTCGGCCGTGGTCTCGTCACCTGCTTGAGCCGTATCGCTCATCAACCCGGGCTCCTGGGGCGGTTCGCCCCTGTCTTCGTTACATGATTATTACGGACGCAAGTTAACAGAATTTAAGCGCAATTCAGCGCTTCGCGCTTCAGGCGGCAGCGGCGATCGGCCGGGGTGTCGTAATTGATGTCGCCCAGGTCAGGCCGGCGGGACGATCTCGCCGTCCCGGTAATACCACTGGCCATCGAGGCGTTCGAAGCGGCTGCGCTCGTGCAGGCGGTAGGCGCGGCCCTCGATCCGGTAACGGGCGATGAACTCGACCGTGGCGTGGTCGGCATCCGTTTGGCCGTGCTGCCGCACGGTCAGACCGAGCCATTTCGGCACCGGTGGCTCGGCCAGGTCCAGGCGTTCCGGGCGCGTGGCCGGGTGCCAGCTGGCGCGCAGATAGTCGGCATCGCCCAGGACGAAGGCGGTGTAGCGCGAGCGCATCAGGGCTTCGGCATCGGGCGCCGGGGCCGACCCTGCCAGATAGGGGCCGCAGCAGGCGGCCAGGGGCCGGCCCGAGCCGCAGGGGCAGCGTTCGGGCGTTGCCGGCTTGCGCTTCATCGCTCTAAGGCTTGTGGCCCACCGGCTCGTCGGCCAGGCGCCAGATGTCGACGTCCTGACCGCTGGCGCGGATCGCGCTGGCCCGGCCTTCCAGATAGCGCTGCAGGCTGGGTTCCTGCCGGTAGGCCCCGCTCTCGGCGTAGGCGAAGATGCCCTGGATGTGGAACACCTTGAAGAAGGCCTCGGCCCGCACGATTTCCTTGCCGGCGGGGTCGAGCAGCACCAGGGTCGGCGCGTACTTCACGTCGAGCGTGCGGGCCCAGTCGCGCGCCGTCGTGCGGCGCCCGTCGGGCAGGGTGACCGGCTCGTTGCCCCACATATTGAGCTGGATCGCGTGGAACCTGCCGATCAGCTCGCGCGTGGCCTGGTCCGGCAGCACCCGGGTGTGCAGCTCGTCGCAGGCGGGGCAGTCCTTCTGCTCGAAGAACACCGCGATCGGCCGGCCCTGGGTGGCCTTGCGCCGCAGATCGAACGGGGCGGGGCGGAAGAAATCCTGCGGGTGCAGCTCGCCCCTGGCCGGGGGCGGCTCGTGCGCGGCCAGATAATCGCGATAGCTCATGAGCGTTTCCTGGCGCTGGCCGACATAGTCGAGCGCGGTCTTGAACCGGGCCGGCGGCAGATAGCCGTTCAGGCGCAGGATGACCTGGCCCGCCTCGTCGAAGAACAGCATGGTCGGCGTGAATTGCACCTTGTTCGCCGCGGCAAAGCTCTTTTCGGTGTAGGCCTTGCCGTCCAGGCCGGTGATCTCGCGGTCGCCCCACATGTTGAGCGCCACCACGTCGAACCGCTGGCGCAGGGCGCTCTCGATCGCCTTCTGGCTCAGGTTGCGCTCGACCAGGACATTGCAGTAGGGGCAATTGTCCTGGTGGAACAGGATCACCAGCCGCTTGCCGGCGGCCTTGGCCTCGGCAATGTCCTCGGCCAGATTGAGGAAGCTCTCCTTGAACCAGGCCGGGTATTCGGTGGCCATGGCGCCGTAGAACTGGCCGCGCTTGGGGCCAGGCTCGGCGGCGAGGGTGGGCAGGCTGAGGCCCAGGCCGAACAGGATCGGCCAGATCGGGCCGGCAAGGCGGCGGGCAAGGGTCATCTCGGTCTCCATCCTTATCGACGTTATCGGTTCGCGCGCGTGCGGGAACGGCTTCTATGTTAGTCCAACTGCTGGCGCTGGCGTTCTGGGCTATTTTTCAATTAAAAACGCCAAGGAAAGCGCCATGTCGATTGCCCAGTTTCTCCAGGCCATGGTCCAGAAGCAGGCCTCGGACCTGTTCTTCACCGCGGGGGCGCCGGTCGGCATCAAGGTGGCCGGCATCGTCCATCCCATCGCCATGCCCGACCTCAGCGCCGACGGTGTCAAGCAGCTGGCCTACGAGCTGATGGACGCCGAGCGCATCCGCCAGTTCGAGTCGCGCAACGAATTGAACTTCGGCTACAGCCAGGAGGGCGTCGGCCGCTTCCGGATCAACCTCTATCGCCAGCGCGGCACGGTCGCCATGGTCATCCGCCGCCTGTCCGTCACCGTGCCCGATCTGGCCGAACTCGGCCTGCCGCCCATCCTGGGCCAGCTGGCGCTGGAGAAACACGGCCTGCTCCTGGTGGTGGGCGCCACCGGTTCCGGCAAGTCGACCACCATGGCCGCCATGATCGAGCACCGCAACGCCAAGCTGCCGGGCCACATCCTCACCGTGGAAGATCCGATCGAATTCGTGTTCCAGCGCAAGCAGTCGGTGATCAGCCAGCGCGAGATCGGGGCCGACACCGAGTCCTACGACAGCGCCCTGACCAACGCTTTGCGCGAGGCACCGGACATGATCATGATCGGCGAGACGCGCGATGCCGAGACCATGCGCCACGTCATCAACTACGCCAACACCGGCCAGCTCTGCCTGTCCTCGCTGCACGCGATCAACAGCCACCAGGCGCTCACCCGCATCGTCAACTTCTTCCCGCTCGAGCAGCGCAACACCATCCTGTTCGACCTGGCCGCTTGCCTGGTCGCCATCGTCGCCCAGCGTCTGGTGCGCACGGTCAACGGCCAGCGGGTGGCGGCGCTGGAGATCTTCGTCGCCGACCCGGGCATGAAACAGCTTATCCGTGAAGGCCGGCTGGACGAGATCAAGCAGCGCATGGAAGAACACCTGATGGGCGAGGCGCAGACCTTCGACCAGGCCCTGGCCCAGCTCTATCGCGCGGGCCGGATCAGCTACGACGTGGCCGAGGAGAACGCCGATTCGCCGCGCCAGTTCCATCTGCTCATCCACGGCGAGCAGCAGGTCGCGGCCGAGCCCAGCGTGCTGCCGCCGCTGCCGGACGATCTACCCAGGGCCGGCTGAGCCTGGGCGCATCATCGGCACCGGTTCATGACTTCCTGGCTGTCAGGCCGGCCGGCGCGCGCCCGCCCCACTCATGCAGGCTCAGGCCAAGCAGGATGGCGGCCGTGCCGAAGCCGATGTGCAGGCTCACCGGCTCGCCGTCCAGGCCGTGGCCGAGCAGCAGGGCCAGCACCGGCGTGACCAGGGTGATCAGGGCGATGCGGCCGGCCTCCAGGTGTTTGATCAGGTAGTAATAGAGGACGAAGCCCGCCACCGAGCCGAAGGCGGCCAGATACACGATGGCGAGCGCCGCCCGTTCCGGCAGATCGGCGGGCCACGCCCCATCGCTCAAAAGCCAAACCAGGAAGAAGCCGGGCAGCGCCACCAGCAGGGAACCCAGGTTGATCGCCACCGGCGAGCTGTCGTCGCCGATGCGCTTGAGCCAGACCAGGCCGAGCGACTGGATCAGCACGGCGCCGAGCAGGCCGCCGATGCCGGCCAGGGCGTGCGGACCCAGGGTCAGGCCCTCGTGGAACACCAGCACCAGACCGAGCAGGCCCAGCAGCATGCCGGCGAGCTTGGCCGGGCTCAGCGCCTTCTCATCCAGCCAGTAGGCGGCGGCGATGCTGGTGATCAGGGGCGACAGGCCGAACAGCACCGAGATCAGGCCCGAGCTGATGTATTGCGCCGACCAGTAGGTCAGGCTCATGGCGCCGAACAGGCTAAGGCCGGCCGCCAGGTAGCTTTGCAGCGCCTTGCGATGACGCGGCAGGCCGATGCGCAGCGCCGCGGCCAGGGCCAGGCTCAAGAGCAGGCCCAGCGCCATGCGCGAGAACACGGCGAAGCCCGGGCCGGCGCCGAGCGCGCTCCACTTGATGGCGAGCGGCGTGGTCGACCAGATCGCGATCACCGACAGAAAGGCGCTGGGTACCGACATGGAGCGGCTGGCGGGGTGGGCATTGAAAAAACGCCGGGGGAGGCGACCCGGCGCGCAGACGCCGGGGGTGACGGCCGGTCGCGGCTCAGTGCTCCGGCGTCACCACCTGGATATGGGCGCGGCTGACGTTGATGAAGGGGGAGTTGAACACCTTGCGGGCGCCGGCCACGTCCCACACCTCAGCCTCGGTTACCGCGATGAAGTCACGCGCCTCGTGCAGATAGTCGGTCACCCGGGCGCCCGGGATCAGATCGATCTGGCCGGTGATGCGATAGGTCTCGGTCAGGATGATCACGCGGGTCTTGCTGTCGTCGGTCGCCATCTTCGCCTCCTGAGCATTGTCACTCTGTGTCACGGTTGGGCCGCGCCGGTCTAATGAGGCGCGCGTCGCCGCTTTTCCATCATCTCGTTCAAAATCGGGCCGCAGATCGCCTCCAGGGCGTGTTTGAGCTTGCCGCCGGGCGCGATCAGGGTCGAGGCCCGGGTCATGCGGGCGCCGGGGATGCGCCGCATCAGTTCCGGGAAGTCGTGGCGCTTGCGATCGCGGAAATGGATGACCAGCACCGACTCGTCGGGCGAAGGCACGTCGCGCGCGATGAAGGGGTTGGAGGTGTCCACCAGCGGCATGCGCTGGATGTTGATGTCGGTCAGGCCGAACTGGGGCACGATGTAGTGCAGGTAGTCGTCCAGCCGGCGCAGGATGGTCTCCACCGCCTCCTGCTCGGTGCAATGCTGCCTGCCGCAATCGCGATGGATCTTCTGGATCCATTCCAGGTTGATCGCCGGCACGATGCCGATCAGCAGATCGACGTGTTGGGCCACGTCGATACCCTTGCGCCCGACCCGACGGTCGATCTCAGGCGGAAAGTGGCGGGAATCGACCTTGCGCCGGGTCCAGGTGTTGGCCACCACCCCGCCATGCTGGCCTTCATAGAGCAACAGGTCGCTGCCCGGTTCGAGCGGATGCCAGGGCGTGAATTCGCCGACCGCCACGCCGAGCTTGCGGGCACGCACGGCGTTGTGGGCATATTCGCGCAGCACGCCGCTGCCGGTCGCGCCATAGGCCTTGAAGAAGGCCTCCAGTTCCTGAAAGTGATTGCAGTCGGGGCCGAACCAGGAGAGGTGGCGGTTGCTGGCGCGCGCCTCGTTGAGCAGGGCATCGAATTGGCGCTCGGTGTAGCGGCGAAAGCCGTCGCCGTGGACGATGGCGGGCTTGATGCCGAGCCGGCGGAAGATGTCCTTGAAGGCATGCCGCACCGTGGACAGACCGGCCCCGGTGGAGCCGGTCACGGCGACGATGGGATGCTGGGTGGACATCGGGGTCTCTTCCTTGGGTTGTCGGGCTCAAGCGGCTCAGCCGGGAATCCGCCCATTTTAGGCCGACTCGATGAATTTGAGCGAGACCGAATTGAGGCAATAGCGCAGGCCGGTCGGGGGCGGACCGTCGTCGAACACATGGCCCAGGTGGCCGTCGCAGCGGGCGCAGCGGATCTCGGTGCGGATCATGCCGTGGCTCGTGTCGCGCACAGAGCGGATGTGGTCCGGGTCGAACGGGGCGTAGAAGCTGGGCCAACCGGTGCCCGACTCGAACTTGGTGTCCGACCGGAACAGCGGCAAACCACACAGGCGACAGGCGAACACGCCCGGGCGCTTTTCCTTGAGCAGGCCGCCGCAGAAAGGCCGTTCGGTGCCCTGGTGCAGGATCACCCGGCGCTCCTCCGCGTTCAAGCCAGCCGCCAATTTTTCCTTTTCCGCAGCCGTCAGCGGGGTCAGATCGTAGCCCGAGGCCGAGCGGCTCGGGGGGTTGGTTCGCTCACTCATGGTTTTGTTCTCGTTCAGTCCGACAGCGGCGGCTCGCCACCCTTGTCGGTCATCAGGAAATACATGCCCAGACCGGCCAGCACCATCCACAGCAACAGTGCGCCCTGGCCCAGATAGGCCCAGAGCGTGTTCATGAAGAAGATGGCGGCCATGGCCAGGGCCAGGATGCCGTTGCCGAGCCAGAAGCGGGGACCGTGCTTGGGGGCGTGCATGCGAGCTCCAATCCTTGGGTTGATGGGGCTCAAGCGCCCCGGAAGATGAAATACACCGCGCCGACCAGGCACAGGCCGGCCCACAGATAGTTCCAGTTGAGCGGCTCCTTCATGTAGAACACGGCGAAGGGCACGAATACCGATAGGGTGATCACCTCCTGCAGGATCTTGAGCTGGGGCAGGCTCAATTGCGTGTAGCCGATGCGGTTGGCCGGCACCTGGAGCAGGTACTCGAACAGCGCCACGCCCCAGCTGACGAGGGCGGCGATCCACCAGGGCTTGTCGTTCAGGTGCTTGAGGTGGGCATACCAGGCCACGGTCATGAACAGATTGGACAGGGCGAGCAGGACCGCGGTCTGCAGCAGGGTCGAGCTGAAAGGGGGCAGGCTGATCATGGCGTGGGCAGGGAAAGTCGGTTCAGGCCGGCGAAACCCCGCTGGCCGACCTTGCGCCCGGCCAGCTCATTGGCCGCCGCCAGGGCCGCGGGCAGGTCGGCGCCGCCACTCAGGGCGGCGATCATGCCGGCATTGAAGACATCGCCGGCGCCGATGGTATCCACCACCCGCGCCGGTGGGCTGGCCGGGCCGTGGTGCAGTTGCCCGGCGTCGTCCAGGGCCCAGGCGCCCTGCTCGCCCCAGGTGCAACTGAGCATGGCCTGGGGCGCGAGCGGGCGCATGGCCGCGAGCAGGGCGGCGGCGGTGGAATGACCGCGTGCCTGGGCGAAGGCACGCGAGAACAGCACCAGATCGGCCTGTGCCATCAGGGTCTCGATGCCGGGCCGGTCCTTCTCGATCTCGACCGAGATGCGGCCGGCGAAGCTACGCGCGCGCAGATGACGCATCATGCGCGCCACCTCGGCCACATTGCGGCCTTCGAAATGGATCCAGCCGTAACGGTGCAGCAGCAGGGCGCGGAAATCCTCGAAGGCCAGTTCGGCCAGGTCCCGGTGATGCACGATGGTGCGCGAGCCGTTGGCCTCGTGCAGCAGGATGTACGACACCGGGGTGTGGCCCGCGGCGGCGATCACCATGGAATGGATGTCGACCCCGGCGGCCGTGAGCAGGCGGCGCAGTTCGACGGCATCGGCATCCGGTGCCAGGCTGGCGAGCAGAGAAACGCTGTGGCCGAGGCCGGCCAGCACCTGAGCGGTGTTGGCGGCATTGCCGCCCAGCGTGGCCTGGCGCGCGCTGGCGCGCATTTCTTCGTCCTCCGCGGGGAAGTGATCCACGCTCAGGATGATGTCGAGCACGGCATTGCCGATGACGAGCAGCGGGCTCATGGGGTCGAAGCGTCCATTTTTCTACGGGGTTTCACCTATTTCCTGGCCAGTCATAAGTATTCATCGGAGTCGGGTTTTGGTAACCCTGACGATTATTGCCGGCATTTGCCTTCCCTAAGATGGGAACCGTGCGCTGAACGAACACATGGGTTCGGAGGTGCCCGAAGCTGGGTCGCAGTTTGCCCCAACCGACTTGACGAAACAACCGACGCAAAGGATCGAATCATGAAAACCACCCTCATCGCCCTGCTGGTTGGCACCTTCTTCGCGGGCAGCGCCATCGCCTCCGACAAGGCCTGCTATTCCTACACCGACTACGAGAGCGCCAACAACAGCCAGGCCATGTGCCTGGGCAGCGTCGAGTTCGCCGACACCCTGGCTGCCAAGGTCGAGACCATCGTGGTCGCCGAATACGAGCCGGCGGTGCAGCCCTGCGGCGAGTATGGCGCCATCGGCGTGTGATCGCACAAGACCGGTAACACCCGGCCAGATACCCGCCCATTCTTGCGTTCTGCCGTCGAGTGAAGACCGGCAGCGGAGAATCGGGGGCACTCCCCCAAGTCAGTTCCAACACGGTTTCCGCGTCTTACCCCAGGCCGCTTCCAGCCTGAAAGCCAGCCGCTCACATTCGAGCCGATCACCGTGTTTTCGCCCGCGCAGCATGCCGGACGCTAGCCGGTCACTGCTTCGTGAGCACCCGCAAAAAGTCCAGATACGCTGGCGAGGCCCAGTCGCGCCCGCCCAACACCAGATAGCGCAGGCGACCTTGCGGATCGACCAGGAAGGTGGACGGCAGTCCGCGTGGCTGCCAGCGGCGGGTGGTCAGCCCGTCGCGGTCCATCAGTGGCGCAAGATCCAGATCGATCGAGGCGAGGAAGCTGAACACCTCGTCGTCGGTCTCCGCCGTGTTGACCAGGAGCAGGGTCAGCCGGTCGGCCGGCAGCGCCTGGAGCATCCTGCCCAGGGTCGGCATCTCGCGTCGGCAGGGGCCGCACCAGCTCGCCCAGAAATGCACCAGCACCCAGCGGCCCTTGAGTTGGGCAAGGTCGGTGAGCCTGCCATCCATGTCGGCCAGCTTCAGTTCCGGTGCGGGGCGGCCGTCGAGCCTGAGCAGGCCGGGCGGCGGCACCGGCTCGGCGGCCGGGGCCGCCTGAGCCAGCAGCAAACCGAGCACGAACAGCCATGCCCGCTGCGCGGCCCTCATGGCCCGGCCTCCTGGCAGCGCAGGCCCGGCACCGTCACTTCGAGCACTTCGCCGCTGCCGGTGCGAAAGCGGGCGGTCAGGCTGAATTCGCCGGCGGGCGCCAGCATGGCCACATTGCCGCCCACCGGTTCGCCCGGTTGCAAATCGCGGCTCTCCGGCAACTGGGTCCAATCGAAGGTGGCGCGCGCGGCATAGGGCGCGTTCATCGCCTGCCAGCGGGCATCCCACTCGGGCCGGGTGATGCGCCGCACCGGGCGCCCGTCGGCAGCGGTGAAGCGCCAATTGGCGAGTTCCAGCCAGAGCGTGTCACGCCGTTCGTTGTAGAGGCCGACCCCGACGAAGCAGGTCTGGCCGATGGCCTCGAGCATGGTCTTGGGAAAGCCGCGCGCCGCGTAAAAGGCGCCGACCCCTTCCGCATGGCGCATGCCGATGCTCAGCACCATGCCGTCGCGCACGATGCGGGCATCGGCCGTCTGCGCCGTTGTAGGCAGCCAGAACAGAAACAGGGCCGGAAAACAGATTGTCCAGACTGATGGAAATCTTCCGGCTTTGTGACGGTGTCGGCTGTCAGTCAGGGTGAAAGAAATGTTGATCATCTTCACTGTCGAGCGGCGTGGGCTGGGCAATGCCGTGGCCCTGGGCGAAGTCGACCCCGATCTCGGCGAGTTTTCGGAAGATGGCTGGAGTTTCGACAAACTCGGCGATGGTCTGAATTTTCATGGTGTGGCCGATGTGATTGATCGCCTCCACCATGGCCCGGCTGGTTTCGTTTTTGTCCATGTCCCGTACGAAACTGCCATCGATCTTGAGGAAATCGACCGGCAGGTTTTTGAGATAGGCGAAGGAGGAGAGGCCGGCGCCGAAATCGTCCAGGGCGAAACGGCAGCCCAGGCGCTTGAGTTCCCGGATGAAGTGAATGGCCTTTTCCAGATTGGCGATGGCGGCGGTTTCAGTGATCTCGAAACAGAGGCAGTGCGGCGGCACGCCGGTGCCCTTGATTTGGTCGGTCACGAAGCCCAGGAAGGCTTCGTCGCCCAGTGAATGGCCGGAGAGGTTGATGGCGCAGATCATGGGGCTGTCCTTGTGGGCGACCAGCCAATTCATGGCGTTGCTCACCACCCAGCGATCCAGCGCGCCCATGAGGTTGTAGCGCTCTGCCGCCGGGATGAAGACACCGGGCGTGACCAGTTGACCTTCCTCGTCGAGCATGCGCACCAGGATTTCGAAGTGCGGATGCTTGCGTGCCGACTGCGTAGTCGGCACGATGGGCTGGCGATAGAGCAGGAAACGGTCTTCCTCGAAGGCCTTGTTGATGCGGCCGACCCAATGCATTTCGCTGTGGCGCCGGGCGAGTTCTGCATCCTCGGCGTGGTAGACCTGAACCCGGTTGCGGCCTTTTTCCTTGGCCAGGTAGCAAGCAGTATCGGCGTTGCCGAGCAGGCTGGCCCAGTCCAGGCTCTGCTCGCTGATGGCGACGATGCCGATGCTGGCACCGACGGCGAAGGTCTTGTCGCTCCAGACGAAACGGAAGCCCTTGACCAGCTCGATCAGTTCCTCGGCGACCTGTTGTGCCTTGTCCAGCGGGCAGTCTTCCAGCAGCACACCGAATTCGTCGCCCCCAAGGCGGGCGAGCAGATCGCTACCGCGCACCCGGTCCTGCATGATCAGGGTAAGCTGGCGCAGCAGCTCGTCGCCCGCGCGGTGACCGCAGGTGTCGTTCACCACCTTGAACTGGTCGAGGTCGAGATAGAGCAGGGCGTGTTGGCGCTGTTCCAGGGCAGCATTGCTGATCAGCTGGTTCAGGCGATGTTCGAACTCGCGCCGGTTGGCCAGGCCGGTCAGGGCGTCGTGGCTCGCCTGGTAGGCGATCTCTTCCGCCATCTGGCGTGATGCGGTCACGTCGTGGAAAACCAGAACTACACCAATGATGTTGCCCGCGCGGTCGCGAATCGGTGCAGCTGAATCCTCAATGGCGAGTTCCTCGCCCTTGCGATTGATCAGCAGCGTATGGTTGGCCAGGCCGACGATGCCATTCAGACGCAGTGCCTTGTCCACCGGATTTTCCACCTCGATCCGGGTGATTTCATTGACGATGTGGAAGACTTCGGTCAGCGGTCTGCCACAGGCTTCCGCGGCCGTCCATGCGGTGAGCTGCTCGGCGATGGGATTGAGAAAGGTCACCCGGCCCTCGACATCCGTGGTGATGACGGCATCACCAATCGATTGCAAAGTGACCAGGGCGCGCTCTTTTTCCTCAAACAACATGGCTTCGAAGCGTTGGCGCTCGGCACGATCGCTTTCCAGAGCACGCGCCATCTGGTTGAAGTCACGGCTGAGCCGGGCCACTTCATCCTGGCCGACATGTTGTGGCAGCTCGACGCTGAGATCGCCGGCAGCGATGGCGTCGGCTGCGGCGGACAGTTGCTCAAGTCGTGCAGTCAGGGTGCGCACCACCCCCCAAGCCAGCAGGCCGCCGAGCAAAATGGCACTAACGGCATAAAGTGCACCGTTGCGCGCCACCGCATTCAGTTCTCCTTGCAGCTTTGAGACATTGAGGATGACCCGCGCATAGCCCAGGTGGCGACCGTCGACCGTGATCGGGGCAATGCTGTCTACCATGCTGTCGTGCCAGAGCTGTCTGGAGCCACCGAGCAACTGTTTGCTAGGCGCATCTTCAAGGACCAGGTTGAACAGCTCATCATCGGTGCTGGCGCGCACCTTGCCGTTGGCATCGAGAATCAGAGCGAGCTGAAGCTGGGGCAGCGACTGCATGCTGTCCACCAATTCATTCAGGGCGCTGATATCACTATTGAGCAGGCCTGGTTGGGCATTGACGGCCAGGGTCGAGGCCAGGCCGAGACCTTCGCTGGCGATCTGGCGCTGCATGAAATCCTGTTGGCGCTGGATCATGTCCACTACCACCAACCCCATCAAGACGGCATGCAGCAGGAGCACGCTGGCGATGATGCGCCCGCGGATACTGTAGAACAGAAAATGATAGAGGGTGCGAATCAACGGAGTGGGTTAACGAGATGGCTGTTTTCTCATCTGTGCCGGTAGGCCGATTGCCTCATCGTAGCGTTTGAGAAATTGCGCCATGACTTTGTAGGTGGCGTCATTGGCGGGTTCGAAATGGCTCTGACCTGCCCTGAACTGGGTCTGATCCAGCTGCGGGTCCTTGTCCATGGCGATCAGGGCGGCACCAACCTGCCGTGCCAGGTTGGCCGGTACGTCATCGCGTGCGATGACACTGTTGTGCGGCAGACTGCCGGTCAGCCACAGGGTGTCCAATTCAGATGCCTTGTCAGCATTGTCCTGGCGCCAAATGCGCCAATGCCGGATGGAGACGCCGCAGGCTGCTGCATCGCCAGTATAAACGTGCATGATGGCGGAGGCGGGCGAGCCGACATATTTGATCGGCGATTCTTTCAGGTTCAGGCCGTGATCGTGCAGATAAAGCAGGGGCAGCATGGTTGCCGCCACGGCGGTCGGCGAGGGAAAGCACAGGGGTTGGCCAGCCAGGTCGCCGGGTTGGCGTGGCTTGCGATCCTTGCGCACCACCATCAGGCCGCGAAAATCCTCGTCTGGTGCCATCTTGGCGATGACGTGGTAGCCATGGCCCAGGCTCAATACGGTCTGATAGGGGTTGGGCAAGCCGAAATGAAAGCGCCGGCTGGCGATCTTGGCTTCGTAGTCGGCGTAGTCCGTTGAGGTCTCAACCTGGAATTTTGCGCCCGGAATTTTGCGCTCCAGATAGCGCATGATCGGCTCATAGGCAGCGTAGAGTTCTTTGGGTGTGAGATAGGGATGCGGGGCGAAGCTGTAAACTACATCCTTCGCCTTGACGCCGCCGGGCTTATAGGGCTTCGGGGATTGTGCCCAAAGATTGCCGGCGCTGATCGACAAAACCACAATCATTCCCACAACCAGCTTTTTCATTGTCGCCTCTGTGTGATAGGAATACCGGGATTATCGGCGGCGAGCATGGTAACGTGAGGACTTTCGGATGGGCAAGGCTTAATTTATCGCGTGTCGGCCATCGTCAAGATGGCGGTTGTACGATGGGACCGAGATCAAGCTCGAGGTAAAACCAAAGGAAATCGAGTTGAATACAGCGCAGACATCCGGCCTGACTTTGGCCCTGAGCGAGGACGGCCGCAAGTTGCGGGCCAGCTGGGTCCCGGTTCAGCCGGGCCAGGGCATCGAGCGGGCCGTCCTGGACGCGGCGATCCGCGACCAGGGGTTCGGCCGCGCCTTCCTGTTCGAGACCGCGTTGCAGCAGCTGGTCAGCCGCAGCGCCACGGCCGGGGAGCCGTTCACGCTGGAGATCGGCGAGCTGCGCGATGCCGAGCTCAAAATCGAGGTTGCCGCCGACCGGCTGAGCGCCAGTCTCACGGCCACCCGGCCCTACGGCGGCAAGCCCCTGAGCCGCGAGCAGGTGATGCAGGCCCTGGCCGAGAAGCAGATCCGCTTCGGCATCCTGCACGAAGCGATCGGCCGCATCCTGGCCGATGGTGAGGCGGACCGGGTCGTGATCGCGCGCGGACGCAAGCCGGAGCACGGGGTGGACGGCAAATTGCGGCCACTGATCGATCTGAGCAAGGAACGGCGGCCCCGCTTCGATGCGCGTGGCGTGGCCGACTACCGCGACCTTGGCGGCATCGTCAACGTGCATGCCGGCGAGCGCCTCATGCAGCGGATTCCGCCCACGGCGGGTGAGCCGGGCATGGATGTGCTGGGCCAGACCCTGCCGGCCAAGCCGGGCAAGGACTGTCAGTTCGCCGCGCAGCTCACCGGCGCCCAGCTCGATCCGCAGGATCCCAACATCCTGGTCGCGGCCATCACCGGCCAGCCGGTGCTGGTGGCCAACGGCATGATGGTCGAACCGACGCTGAGCCTGAAAACCGTGGACCTCACCACCGGCAATATCCGGTTCGAGGGCAGCATCAGCATCAGCGGTGATGTGCAGCCCAGCTTGAGCGTGTATGCCACCGGCGACATCCATGTCGGCGGCACGGTCGAGGCCGCCAGCCTGGAGGCCGGGGGCGACGTGGTGGTCAAGGGCGGCATCATCGGCCACGGCGAGGCGCACGAGCACGTGCGGGAGGAACACAAGGCCACCGCCGTGGTGCGCTGCGGCGGTTCCTGCTCGGCCCTGTTCGTGGAAAACGCCAGAATCGAGGCGCGCGACAGCATCCTGATCGGCCGCCTGGCCCGGCAGAGCGAACTGACCGCCTCCAACCAGATCGTGGTGGGCCAGCCGGGCAGCGGCCAGGGCAGCATCATCGGCGGTTACACCCGTGCCACCCTCCTGGTCCAGGCCGGGGTGATCGGCTCGCCGGCCGGGGTGAAGACCCGGGTGGCGGTGGGCAGCAATCCCTATCTGAGCGAAAAACTCAACACGCTGAACAAGACGATCGCGCAGAAGGCCAAGGAGCTGGACGACATCGCCAAGATACTCAGCTACCTGGCGCAGAACCCGACGCGCAGCACGCCGCAGGTGCGGGCCAAGGCCGAGAACAGCCGGGCCCGGCTGAACCAGGAGCTCGCCCAGTGCCAGCGCGAGAAAGAAGACCTGGAGCAGGAGATGAGCCTGGCCCAGGACGCCAAGGTCGTGATCGAAAAAACCGTGTTCGGCAACGTCCAGATCGAGATCGCCGGCAAGATCAAGCCGGTCGACCTCGAGCGTGCCGGCGGCACCTATCTGCTCAAGGAAGGCGAGATCGAGTTCATCTGAGCTGCAGCGATCGCAACGGCATGCCCCATAACAGAAAAGCCACCGGCGTTGCCGCCGGTGGCTTGTCATCGGGCCGGGCCTGAGCCCTGCCCGGGCCGGTGGTTGCTTACTTGTTGACCGGCGATTCCGGATCGAACAGATAGGCCATGACGTCCGCGATCTGCTCCGGGGTCAGCACGCCGTTGGCACCCAGGCGCGGCATGTAGGTGCAGGCGAAGTAGACGTGCGGGTTGTAGATCACGTCATAGGCATATTTCAGCATCTCCGGGCTGTTGCCGCGCAGTTTGCCGAAGCCGGTCAGGCTGGGGCCGAGGTCGCCGCCGGTGCGATCGGTGGCCAGCTGATGGCAGTTGTAGCAGTTGGCGCCCGGCGGGTTGTTTGGCCCATGCTTGTCCGGATTGTGCGCGGTGCGGAAGCCGAAGCCGGACCAGGCCAGGTCGCGCCCCTTCTTCCAGTCACCCAGCTTGATGCCGCCTTCCGGGTACTTGATGGTGGCCTGCGCCATGGCGCGAATCTTGTCCGCGGTCTTGGCATCCAGCCCCTTTTTGGAGCGCGCGGCCTTGGTGCAAAGCTGCATCAGCTCGTCCTGGGTCAGGCGCGCCCGGCCGTTGGTGCCTTCCTGCGTGGGTTGCTCCAGATCGAAGCTGCCGCTCTCGAAGACCAGGTATTCAGCCAGGGCTTCCGGCTTCATTTTGGTGTAGTCGACTTTGGCTGCGGCCTTGTCCGTGGCAAGGGCCGTGGTGCCATGGCTCAGGGTGAACAATGCGGTCGCGGCGATGGCGGCCGCCAGGGTGGTTTTCTGGTTCATGCTGGAATCTCCTCGTCGGTCGCGCTCAGCGCTTCAGGTCGGGCAGGATCGCCGGTTGGCCACGCGCGGCATCGGTCCAGAACGAGATCAATGCGATCGAGGCGTCGGAACCGGGCTTGAGGTTGGGATAGCGCATCTGCCACAGGCACTCCAACACGCGATGCTGGCTGCTGCGCACGTGATCGTGACTCACGCGATAGGCCGGCCAGGAGATGGCGCGGGTCCATTCCTGCGGCACTTTCTCGTTCGGCAGCACCGAGGCGCGAATGCGCTTGCCGGTCTGGGTATGGCAGGCGGCGCAATTGAAGTCCAGGTTGGCCGAGCGGCGATAGAACAGCACCTCGCCCGCGTTGCGCATGGCCTTCTCCAGCGGATGTTTCATCGGCGGGTTCCAGGCCATGCCGTTGGACTGGCTGGCGATGTAGGTCTGCAGCTTCATCATGTCCGAATCGGAACCGTGGCGCTTCTTGATCGCCGGGTCCTCATCGGTGAAGCCCTGCAGCGTCTGCATGCAGTACACCAGGCGGGATTCGAGATCCATCACCTTGCCGGTGTCGGCGAAATAACGCGGCAGCTGAACATAGGCGCCGGCCAGAACGCCCGGCCCTTTGCCGAAATCGCACTTCTCGAGCGAAGCGTTCTTCGGACCGCGGGCCTGCATGAACAGCTTTTTGCCCTCGTCGATCAGCTCGTAGGCCGGGTTGTCCGGCATCATCATCATGTTCTGCGGGCTCTGCGTGAGATAGGCAGATTTGTGCTTGGCGATGAGTTCCTGCAGAACTTCTTCCGGTTGCTTGGCTGTGCTGATGCCGGGCACGGCCGCAGCGGCCAGCGCGACGGTCAGCATGCGCATGGTGTTATTGGACATGACATCCTCCTTTGGCAAGATCGGGTGGCAATTGCCTCCCTGAATGGCAGTTTATAGGACAGCCGGTGGTTTGTTCCACCAGTGGCCCTTTGGCCGCCAGGGTCGTGGTTTCCGGGGGCAAATCCTTCAGCGCCCAAGCCCGCTGTCCGGATTCGGGTGGTCAGGGGGTGGGGCGGGGTTTGAGCGGCGGCAGCCGGTGCGCGGCGCGGGCGCGGTTGCATTTGGCTTCCGGCCGGCCTGCGGCATCCCACGGTTCCAGCTCGCGGCAGGGGCTGGGGCGCTGCGGATAGATGCCGCAATGCACCGCCTGGCCCACTTCACCCTCCAGGGCCACACAGCGCGCGGGCCGGCAGGCGGTGCCGCGCATCGCGGCATAGTGGGCATTGACCCGCTCGGTCAGCTCGGGCGGCACGGGGCCGCCAAGCAGAGGCTCGGCCTCGCTCCAATAAAACGACACGCGAAAATAGGCGCAGCAGGCGCCGCATTGTTGGCAGGGATTGCTCATGGCAGGCCAGGAACAGTCGGATGGTCGGCGGCAAAACAGCCGGCAGGCGGATTCTAGTGAGCGGCCGGCTCAGGTTCAATGACCGTGCGGGTGGGCCCACAAGACGGGGGGTGCGCCCGGCCCCTGCCGTTCAAATGGCCGGGCCGTGCAGGAAGAGATAGGCGATCAACACCACGCCCAACCCGGCAACGGCCAGATTGGTGTAGACACCCAGGTTCACGCGATAGTCTGCGGGGATCTCCGACGGCTTGAGGCTGCGCAGCAATGTGCGGTACTGCCCGACCGAGCTGACCGAGACCAGCGCCCCCAACGCGATGAAGGCAAGGCCGATCCAGAACGAATGACTGCGTTGCAGCGGCGCGGCCCGATCGTCCGCGAGCATGTGCACGAACAGGCCGAAGCGTTCGATCACGAAGCCGAACGCCATCAGGGTCAGGCTGGTGCGGTTCCAGGCCAGCAGGGTGCGCTCGGCCGCGAACAGCACGCGCGGGTCGTTCAGGTCGGACATCCGGTGAGCTCCGAAGCGGCGGATGGCGCGAGTGTAGCAGGCGCGCTCGGCCCTGGGCATCAGGCCTAAGTCCTGGGCGGGATGGCTCAGCGCCACCCGAACCGGCAGGGTCCGGAGGATGGCGGCCAGGGCAGGGCGTGAAGGAAGGGAAGACAGAGAGCGGGGATCAATGTGCTCAGCACAGCGTCACCAGATTCACCCGTTCCCCCTCGACCACCTCCTTGAGGAACTTGCCGATGGGCCGGGCGAAGCAGGCGGCAATCAGCCCGCGCGACTGCACCCACTGGTTCTGGATCGAGTGCAGCCAGTAGGCGAGTTCACCGTTCTCTTTTTGCCGGAAGGCGAAGATCGGGCTGCCGCTCAGGTCGGGCATGTCGCCCGGTTCGCCGCCGGGGCTGACACTGGCCCAGAAGGTTGGCGTGCCGGTGTCGGCGAAGCAGTCGGGGCGGTGGGGCAGGGGGGTGACCTTGTGCAGGGTGGAGACGATCCGCATGTCATTGCGGGCGTTGCCAACGGGCCGGCCGCGCACGCCGATCATGGCGTGGAAGTCCACGGCGGGGGGCTGGTTCTCCCACACCTCCTCGGGCATGGCCTCGATGCCACTCTCCTTCAGCAGGCGCACGTGGTGGGGGCTCAAAAGGAATACGCCGCAGTCGTAGGCGGGGTCGTAGCGCAGCCGGGTGGCGCACGATTCGACATAGTCGAAAGGGATGGTGGTGCCGTGCGGGGTGTCGACGCCATTGCAGTCGAGCAGGCAGCAGCGCTCGATCTCGTAGCCCTGGTCGTATTCGTTTTCGATGCTTTCGATGCAGCGGCCGGCGGTGACCAGGCACCACTGCCCGTTGATGGCCATGACGAAGGCGGTGACGATGCGGCTCTTGGTGACGCAGCCCTTTCTGAACTCGAAGTGGATGGGCACGACATGGCGGTGGAAGAGCTGCGTGATCGGCGCGGCCGACAGAGTGCGCAGTTCATCCGCCTGCTTCGGTAAGAGACTGCCGTATGCGCTCATGGGCATTGGGGTTTCTCCTGGCAAAGCATTGCACCTGTGAAAAAGGCGCAGTCGCCTGCGCCTTTCTCCGTCAATCCCAGGACAGGGCGCCGCCGGTCTGGTACTCGATGACCCGGGTCTCGAAGAAGTTTTTTTGGCTCCGGCCGGTGTGCGGATGAAGCGCGCACACCTTAACGTGGGCTGCGCCCACATTAGCCTTCGCCGAAAGAACTTTTTCGTGTGGCACGCACTTAGTCCCAGGACAGGGCGCCGCCGGTTTGGTATTCAATAACCCGCGTCTCGAAAAAGTTCTTTTGGCTCCGGCCGGTGTGCGGATGAAGCGCGCACACCTTAACGTGGGCTGCGCCCACATTAGCCTTCGCCGAAAGAACTTTTTCGCGTGGCACGCACTTAGTCCCAGGACAGGGCGCCGCCGGTTTGGTACTCGATGACCCGCGTCTCGAAAAAGTTCTTTTCTTTCTTGAGATCGATCATCTCGGCCATCCACGGGAAGGGGTTGGTCGCGCCGGGGAACAGCTCGTCCAGGCCGATCTGGGTGGCGCGGCGGTTGGCGATGAAGCGCAGGTATTCCTTGAACATGGGCGCGTTCAGGCCGAGCACGCCGCGCGGCATGGTGTCTTCGGCGTAGGCGTATTCCAGCTCGACCGCCTTGTGGAACATGGCCTTCAGCTCCTCGCGGAACTGCGGGGTCCACAGATGGGGGTTTTCCATCTTGATCTGGTTGATCATGTCGATGCCGAAGTTGCAGTGCATCGACTCGTCGCGCAGGATGTACTGGTACTGCTCGGCGGCGCCGGTCATCTTGTTCTGCCGGCCCATGGCCAGGATCTGCACGAAGCCGACATAGAAGAACAGACCTTCCATGATGCAGGCGAAGGCGATCAGGCTCTTGAGGAAGGTCTGGTCGGTTTCGGGCGTGCCGGTCTTGAAGTTGGGGTCGGCCAGCACGTCGATGAAGGGCAGCAGGAATTCGTCCTTCTGCCGGATGGACGGGATTTCATGGTAGGCGTTGAAGATCTCGCCTTCGTCCAACCCCAGGCTCTCCACGATGTATTGATAGGCGTGGGTGTGGATGGCCTCCTCGAAGGCCTGGCGCAGCAGGTATTGCCGGCACTCGGGCGCGGTGATCTGGCGGTAGGTGCCGAGCACGATGTTGTTGGCGGCCAGCGAGTCGGCGGTGACGAAGAAGCCCAGGTTGCGCTTGACGATGCGGCGCTCGTCCTCGGTCAGGCCGTTGGGGGACTTCCAGGTGGCGATGTCGCGGTTCATGTTGATTTCCTGCGGCATCCAGTGATTGGCGCAGGCCGCGATGTACTTTTCCCAGGCCCACTTGTACTTGAAGGGCACGAGCTGATTGACGTCGGCCTTGGCGTTGATGATGCGCTTGTCTTCGACCCGCACCCGACGGTATTTCTCGGCCTGTTCTTCCTGCGCGCGCATCAGGTTGGCGGCGGCAGCGGGGATATCGCCCGTCCCGGGGGCCGGGCTGTCCATACCCAGGCTGCGCAATTGCGGCTGCAGGGTCGGGGCGGACGTGCTCGGGGTGCTCAGGTCTTCTTCGAAGTTCAGCATTTCTGTTTTTCTCCTCGATCCGTGAATCGGTGATTACAGTCGGGTGGCTGCATCAAGGGGCGGGCGGCGCCCGCCCCTGCTCGGTGCTTACTGGCAGGCCTCGCATTCCTCGAAGCCGGGGTCGCCCGGGCGCAGGGTGCAGGCGCGGCCGACGATCTCGGGCTCGGGCAGGTTGGCCATGGCGCTGGCCGCGGCAGCCGAGACGCCGCCGGCACTGCCGCCGACGCTGCCCATGCCGGTGGCAGCGAGGCCGCCGGCACCGCCGAGGCCGCCATCGGCCGGCACGGCATTGAGCTCGCCGCCGCGGCCGGTGGATTTCTCGGCGTGGGTGGCGCCCAGGGCGCGCAGGTAGTAGGTGGTCTTGAGGCCCCTGAGCCAGGCGAGCTTGTAGGTCTCGTCCAGTTTCTTGCCGGAAGCGCCGTGGAAGTAGAGGTTCAGGCTCTGGGCCTGGTCGATCCACTTCTGGCGCCGGGCGCCGGCCTCGATCAGCCAGACCGGGTCGATCTCGAAGGCGGTGGCGTACAGGCTGCGCAGCTCGGCCGGGATGCGGTCGATCCTGGCCAGGGAGCCGTCGAAGTACTTGATGTCGCCGACCATGACCTCGTCCCACAGGTTGCGGGCCTTGAGGTCGCGCACCAGGTACTGGTTGACCACCGTAAATTCGCCGGACAGGTTCGATTTGACGAACAGGTTCTGGTAGGTGGGCTCGATGCTGGCCGAGACGCCGACGATGTTGGCGATGGTGGCGGTGGGCGCGATGGCCAGGCAGTTGGAGTTGCGCATGCCCACGGTCTGGATACGCTCGCGCAGTTTGGCCCAGTCCAGGGTCTCGGAGAGGTCGGCTTCCAGGTAGCCACCGCGCTGCTCGGCCAGGAGTCTGAGCGAATCCTGCGGCAGGATGCCGCGCGACCAGAGCGAGCCGTTGAAACTGCTGTAGCGGCCGCGTTCCTCGGCCAGTTCGGTCGAGGCCCAGTAGGCGTTATAGGCCACGGCCTCCATGGCGCGGTCGGCGAATTCCACGGCCTCGGGGCTGGCGTAGGGAATACGCATCCTGTGCAGGGCGTCCTGGAAGCCCATGATGCCCAGGCCCACCGGCCGGTGCTTGAGGTTGGAGTTGCGCGCCTTGCCGACCGAGTAGAAGTTGATGTCGATCACGTTGTCGAGCATGCGCATCGCGGTGCGGATGGTGCGCTGGAGTTTCTCCATGTCCAGCCCGCCTGCCGGCGTGAGGTGGTTCACCAGGTTGACCGAGCCCAGGTTGCACACGGCGATCTCGTTGTCGTTGGTGTGCAGGGTGATCTCGGTGCACAGGTTGGAGCTGTTGACCACGCCGACGTGCTGATTGGTGTAGCGCACGTTGCAGGCATCCTTGAAGGTGATCCAGGGATGACCGGTCTCGAACAGCATGGACAGCATCTTGCGCCAGAGCGTGACGGCGGGGATCTTCTTGTGGTTCTTGATCTCGCCGCGCTCGGCCTTGGCCTCGTAGGCGGTGTAGGCCGCCTCGAAGTCGCGCCCCCACTTGCCGTGCAGGTCGGGCACGTCGGACGGCGAGAACAGGGTCCAGTCGGCGTTTTCCATCACCCGCTTCATGAACAGGTCGGGCACCCAGTTGGCGGTGTTCATGTCGTGGGTGCGGCGGCGGTCATCGCCGGTGTTCTTGCGCAGCTCGAGGAATTCCTCGATGTCCATGTGCCAGGTTTCCAGGTAGGCGCACACCGCGCCCTTGCGCTTGCCGCCCTGGTTCACCGCCACGGCGGTGTCGTTGGCCACTTTCAGGAAGGGCACCACGCCCTGCGATTTGCCGTTGGTGCCCTTGATGTAGGCGCCCAGGCTGCGCACGCGGGTCCAGTCGTTGCCCAAGCCGCCGGCCCATTTCTGCAGCATGGCGTTTTCCTTGATCGACTGGTAGATGCCGTCCAGATCGTCCGGCACCGTGGTCAGATAGCAGGACGAGAGCTGGCTGTGGCGGGTGCCGGCGTTGAACAGGGTGGGGGTGCTGGCCATGTAGTCGAAGCTGGACAGCACGTTGTAGAACTCGATGGCGCGCGCCTCGCGCTCGATCTCGTTCAAAGCCAGGCCCATGGCCACGCGCATGAAGAAGGCCTGGGGCAGCTCGATGCGGCGTTCCTCGATGTGCAGGAAATAGCGGTCGTACAGGGTCTGCAGGCCGAGATACTGGAACTGGAGGTCGCGGCTGGCGTCGAGCGCGGCGCCGAGACGGGCCAGGTCGTACTGGGCCAGGCGCTCGTCGAGCAGTTCGGCCTCGATGCCCTGCTTGATGTATTGCGGAAAATATTCGGCGTAGCGGGTGGCCATCTCGGCCTGGCTCACCTCTTCGCCCAGCACCTCGCGCCGGATGCTGTTGAGCAACAGGCGGGCGGTGACGTAGGTGTAGTCCGGGTCGTTCTCGATCTGGGAACGGGCGGAGAGGATGAGCGACTTGCGCACCTCGTCCATGGGCACGCCGTCGTACAGGTCGCGTACGGTGGCGTTGAGGATGGGCTCGGGGCTGACCTCGGCCAGGCCCTCACAGGCGGACTGCACCAGTTGGGTCAACTGGTCGAGATCGAGCGGCTTGCGCTCGCCGTTTTCGGTGCAGTAGAGGGCGTGCTCCTTGACCTGGTCCTGCTTCTGCTTGGCCCGCTCCTCGGCCCGGCGCTCGCGATAGAGCACGTAGGCGCGGGCGACTTCGTGCTCGCCCGAGCGCATCAGCGACAGCTCGACCTGGTCCTGGATGTCCTCGATGTGGAAGGTGCCGCCGTGCGGCTGGCGCCGCATCAGGGCGTTGACCACGTTGTTGGTCAGTTCATCCACCATTTGCCGGATGCGGGCGGAGGCCGCGGCCTGACTGCCATGCACCGCGATGAAGGCCTTGGTCATGGCCACCGTGATCTTGCTCGGCTCGAACGCCACCACGGCGCCGTTGCGGCGGATGACCTTGTAGCCGGCATAGGGGGCGGTCTGGGCGGTCATGTCCTGAGCGGGAGGCAAGGAAACATCGGGGCTGGCAGGCTGAAACTCGGTGGAAAGCTGCATCGGCTGGTCTCCTCTGACTGTCGTTTGCGTCAATGGCGCGGGTTTCAACGCCGTATTAGAAAACACTAAATCTAGTGGTGTATCTCGTTATCGGCACTAATTCTAGTGCTCTTGAGGTGGCCGTCAACCGCTTTTTGCAGATTCTTTCTTCGGTCGGGAAAATGGCTTTTGCATCAAGACGATGAGGCAGTGAAACCGGGCCTCGCTGTCCGCTTTCTGCCCAAACCCTGAGCAGATGCTGGGAGCTGGCAATAAAAAAACCGGGGCGGGCCCCGGTTTTTTTGACGGCCTGAGCCGGCTTAAGGCAGACGGAAGCGGATGACCGATTGCGTCAGGTCGTGGGCGATGCGGTTCAGGGTTTCCGCATCGCCTTTGACTTCTTCGGTCGCCTGACTGCTGGTTTGCGCCATCATGGTGATCTGCTCGATATTGCGGGCGATCTCGCCGGTGGCCACGCTTTGCTCGCGCAGGGCGTTGGAGATCTCCTCGACCACGCGTTGCACTTGCTGCACGTCCTGGCCGATGGTCTCGATCGAGCTGCCGGCACCGCTGGCCAGTTCCACCCCGGCGCTGGCGCGCTTGACTGCCTGATCGATGCTGCCCAGGGCGGAGTCCTTGCTGACCTTGATCTGGTCGATGGTGTGGCCGATCTCCTCGGTCGCCTGGCGGGTACGCTCGGCCAGCTTGCGCACCTCGTCCGCCACCACGGCGAAGCCACGGCCCTGCTCACCGGCCCGGGCCGCCTCGATCGCGGCATTGAGGGCGAGCAGGTTGGTCTGATCGGCGATGTCCTTGATCAGGCTGATCACGCTGGTGATGTTGTCGAACTGCCCGCCCAATTGATCCATGTTGCTCGACAGGGTGCCGATGGAGTCGGCGATGCTGCGGATCTCATTGATGGTGGAGCGCACCACCTCGGCCCCGGCGCTGGAAGACTGGGCGCTCTGCTGGGCCAGACGCGCCGCTTCGGCCGAGCCATCCGACAGGTGATTGACCGAGACCGTGAGTTCCTCGATGGTGGCGGCGATGGCCGAGGTGGATTCGGTCTGCCGGTCGATGGCGCTGTCGACCGCCTGCGATTTGTGCGCCATCTGCTCGGTGGTGTCGGCCAGCCGCTTGGCCAGGGCGTTGATCTGTCCCAGGGTGGCGATCAGCTGCTGCTGCATGTTGGCGACCTTGGCCAGGAGCGGGCGGCCTGCGACGGCGGCGGGTTCGAGCGTCAGCGTCAGATCACCCTGGCCGATGCGTTCGGCCAGCCCGGCCACCTGGGCGCTCTCGATCGCCTCGCTGCGCAGCTTCACCGCCATGTAGACCAGCACGGCGGATTCCACCACGACGTAGACGGCATGCAGGATGATGATGCCGAGGTTGGGGCCGCTCGCCAAAACGTAGACGCCCAGGTCGGCCGCCTGCATGTAGTTGAAGGCCAGGTGATGCACGGCGATCACGCCGGCGGCGACGACGATCGGGCGCCAGTCCCGGTAGTAGAGCAGGAAGGCGAGCAGCACGAAGATGCCGAAATGGGCCTCGATCAGACCCCGGGTCTGCTGGATGGTGAGCGCCGAGAAGATCATGAAGGCGCAGGCGACGGCGATGCGCGAAATCAGGCTGCCGGGGTTGAGCTTGAACAGCAAATAGGGCACCAGCAGCGCCGGGATGCCGACGATCAGGGCGACCGCCCAGGTCGAGGTGGCGGCCGCCACCCCCAGGGCGACGACCAAGAGGAACACCAGGGTGCCCAGCATCAGCCGGTCGGCGGCAACGCGGCCGGGCTGGAGGATGGCTTCTTCGTCGATGGCGATCGTCATTTCAGCGTGCTCCGCAGACATAAAGGGAAAGCAGGGGATCCTGGGCGAGGAACCAGCCGAGTGCGCCGGCGCTGTAAAGCAGCCAGGCGGCGAGCAGGCCGCGGCTGGCCCAACGCTGCATAACGCCCGGGCAGCGGGCGGTAAGTCCCATGGAATCGTGAGATGGCCTCGTCATGGCAGTTTTCTTCCTCTCAATTGCTCGACGGCGGCCCACTTCTTGGTCTTGTTGGTCGGCCAGCAGGCTGACCGATTGTTATCGGCCACGACGCGCGGGGCTTGAATCCCGGCTTCGGGGCGGTTTGCCGGTATCATGCTGGCTTTTTCCGGCACCTGCAAGCTCCAAGCCTCATGCGCAATACCGCTGTCCTGTTGATCGTCTGCCCCGACCGCAAGGGGCTGGTTGCGGCCATCGCCAATTTCCTCTACCGGCACAATGCCAACATCCTGCATGCCGACCAGCATCAGGACCGCGAGGCGGGGCTGTTCCTGATGCGGGTGGAATGGGACCTGGCCGGTTTCGACCTGGACCTGCGCCAGTTCGCTGCCGCCTTCGAACCGGTCGCGGCCGAATACCGCATGCAGTGGCGGCTTGCCCTGTCCAGCGTGAAGCCGCGTCTGGCCGTTTTCGTCTCCCGCTACGATCACTGCCTGGCCGATCTGCTCTATCGCTGGCAGGCCGGCGAGCTGTATTGCGAGATTCCGCTCATCGTCAGCAACCATCCGGACACCCACTGGCTGGCCGAGGCCTACCGGCTGCCGTTCGAGCACATTCCCGTGAGCCAGGAGACCAAGCCCGCGGCCGAGGCGCGGCAGCAGGCCCTGCTGGAGCAGCATGAAATCGACTTCGTGGTGCTGGCCCGCTACATGCAGGTGCTGTCGCCCGAATTCATCCGGCGCTGGCCCAATCGCATCATCAACATCCACCATTCCTTCCTGCCCGCCTTCCACGGCGCCAGGCCTTACCAGCGGGCCTATGAGCGGGGGGTGAAACTGATCGGCGCGACCAGCCACTATGTGACCGAGGTGCTGGACGACGGCCCGATCATCGAGCAGGACGTCACCCGCATCTCCCACCGCGACGACCTGGATGACCTGATGCAGAAGGGGGCCGATCTGGAAAAGGTGGTGCTGTCGCGCGCCGTGAAGTGGCACATCGACAACCGCATCCTGGTCTACGGCAACAAGACGGTGGTGTTCGACTGATGGCCCTCGCGGAACTGATCGGCTATCCCGCCGCCATTCTCACCACCGCGGCCTTCGTGCCGCAGGCCTGGAAATCCTGGCGCACGCGCGATCTCTCCGGCATCTCGCTGCCCATGTATCTGCTGTTCACCCTGGGCGTGGCCTGCTGGCTGCTCTATGGTCTGGCCATCGGCAGCCTGCCGGTGATCGTGGCCAACGGCATCACGCTGTGCCTGGCCTCGGTGGTGCTGTGGCTCAAGCTGCATAGCAGCCGGGGCAACAACCCAGGCCAGGCAGGCCGGGGGGAATGAGGCAGGCCGGCTGCCCGGCCTGATTCACGGGGCGCGCCGGGGCGCGGGTTTTCGCGGGCGCGGCTTGCGCACCGGAGCCGCGCCGCGTTGTGGGGCAGCCGCTTTCGGGGCGGCAGCGGGGCGACGTGCGCCTGCCGCCGGATGGCCGGTGACGGCCGGCTGGAAGCTCGGCACCAGATGCTGGCGGCCGTTGCCGATGAGATCGGCGCGGCCCATCGCCTTCAGCGCCTCGCGCAGCAGCGGCCAGTTCTCCGGGTCGTGGTAGCGCAGAAAGGCCTTGTGCAGCTTGCGCGTGCGGCCGGCGCGCACGATGGGCACGGCGCGCGCCTTGCCGCCCAGCACCTTCTTCAAGGGGTTGAGTTCGGTGTGCCACATGGTGGTGGCCATGGCCATGGGCGTGGGCAGGAAGGTCTGCACCTGGTCCAGCCGGAAGCCGTTGCGCTTGAGCCAGAGCGCGAGGTTGAGCATGTCCGCGTCGGTGGTGCCCGGGTGGGCGGCGATGAAGTAGGGAATGAGGTATTGCTCCTTGCCCGCCTCCTTCGAATATTTCTCGAACAGCTGCTTGAACTTTTCGTAGCTGCCGATGCCCGGTTTCATCATGTGTTCGAGCGGGCCGGCCTCGGTGTGCTCGGGCGCGATCTTGAGATAGCCGCCGACGTGGTGCTGCACCAGTTCCTTCACGTACTCCGGCGATTTGACCGCCAGGTCGTAGCGCACGCCCGAGCCGATCAGCACCTTCTTGATGCCGGGCAGGGCGCGCGCCTTGCGATAGAGCTGAATGAGCGGGCCGTGGTCGGTGGACATGTTGGGGCAGATGTCGGGGAACACGCAGGACAGGCGGCGGCAAGCCGACTCGATCTTCGCGTCCTTGCATTTGAGGCGGTACATGTTGGCCGTGGGGCCGCCCAGGTCGGAGATGATGCCGGTAAAGCCCGGGGTCTTGTCGCGGATGGCCTCGATCTCGGCCAGGATGGATTTTTCCGAACGGCTCTGGATGATGCGCCCCTCGTGCTCGGTGATGGAGCAGAAGGTGCAGCCGCCGAAGCAGCCGCGCATGATGTTGACCGAGAAACGGATCATCTCCCAGGCCGGGATGCGGGCGTCGCCATAACTCGGGTGCGGGGCCCGGGCATAGGGCAGGTCGTACACCCGGTCCATCTCCTCGGTGGAAAGCGGGATCGGCGGCGGGTTGAGCCAGACGTCGCGCTCGCCGTGGGCCTGGACCAGGGCGCGGGCGTTGCCCGGGTTGGATTCGAGATGGAACACGCGCGAGGCGTGGGCGTAGAACACGTTGTTCTTCTCCACCTGCTCATAGGCCGGCAGGCGAATGACGCTGTGGGCGCGCGCTTGCTGCCTGGCGGCGCGGCGTTGCTCGCGGGAGATGAAGTGGAGGGGCTGCACCTTTCCCTCACCCCCATCCCCTCCCCCGGCGGGAGAGGGCTGGGGTGAGGGCGTTTCCGCATAGGGATCGGGATGCCTATCCACCCGGCCCGGCAGATCGATCAGGGTCGAATCCAGCTCCACCCATTCCGGGTTCGGCAGCCAGCCGCGCGGCACCATGAAGGCGCTGCCGCGCAGGTCGCGGATCTCGCCGATCTTCTCGCCGGCGGCCAGGCGGTGGGTCAGCGCGACCAGGGCGCGTTCGGCGTTGCCGTAGAGCAGCATGTCGGCCTTGGCATCGACCAGCACCGAGCGGCGCACCTTGTCCGACCAGTAGTCGTAGTGGGCGATGCGGCGCAGCGAGGCCTCGATGCCGCCGATCACCACCGGCACGTCGCGGAACGCCTCGCGGCAGCGCTGGGCGTATACCGTCACCGCACGGTCCGGCCGCCGGTTGGGCAACGCGCCCGCGGTGTAGGCATCGTCGGAGCGGATCTTCCGATCGGACGTGTAGCGGTTGACCATGGAGTCCATATTGCCGGCAGTGACCCCGAAATACAGGTTGGGTTTGCCCAGGGCCCGGAAGGGCTCGGCCGAGCGCCAGTCGGGCTGGCTGATGATGCCGACGCGAAAGCCCTGGGCCTCGAGCAGGCGTCCGACCAGGGCCATGCCAAAGCTGGGGTGGTCGATGTAGGCATCGCCGGTGACCAGGATGACGTCGCAGGAATCCCAGCCGAGCGCCGCCATCTCGGCGCGCGACATCGGCAGGAAGGGCGCGCTGCCGAAGCGTTTGGCCCAGTAGGGGCGGTAGGAGAACAAGGGCTTGGCGGATTCCATGACGCTATTCTGGCTGACTCGGATGCAAAAAGGCCCGGTTGCCCGGGCCTTTTTTGTTTGCCGTAAGACGGTGCTCAGGCGGCGAAGTTCTTGGCGGCGAAGTCCCAATTGGCCAGATGGTTGAGGAAGGTCTCGACGAACTTGGGCCGCAGGTTGCGGTAGTCGATGTAGTAGGCGTGCTCCCAGACGTCGACGGTCAGCAGGGCCTTGTCGCCGCTGGTCAGGGGGCAGCCGGCGTTGCTGGTGTTGACGATGTCGACCGAGCCGTCGGCCTTCTTCACCAGCCAGGTCCAGCCCGAGCCGAAGTTGCCCACGGCGGAAGCCTGGAAGGCCTTCTTGAACTCGTCGAACGAGCCCCACTTCTTGTTGATGGCCTCGAGCAGGGCACCGGTGGGGGCGCCGCCGCCGTTGGGCTTCATCGAGTTCCAGAAGAAGGTGTGGTTCCAGACCTGGGCGGCGTTGTTGAAAATGCCGCCGGCGGGCGCGGTCTTGACGATGTCTTCCAGCGACTTGTTCTCGAACTCGGTGCCCTTGATCAGGTTGTTCAGGTTGGTCACATAGGCCTGGTGGTGCTTGGCGTAGTGGTACTCGAAGGTTTCCTTGGACATGTGCGGGGCCAGGGCGTCCATGGCATAGGGCAGGGGAGGCAGTTGGTGTTCCATGTGGCTTCTCCAGGACAGGGTCGAAAAAACGAGACCTATTCTAAAGTTTGGTCGATAAGAGAACAATACTTGACTAATATTCTTAACTATTAATCTCCTCCGGCGGCCGGATTCGGCGAAAGCCCGCCCAGAGCAGGCCGTCGTAGCCGATCTTCATGGCGGCGCCCACGACAAGTGGCGTGCCCAAACTCAGGCCCTGCATCAGCAGGCCGGCGAAGGCGGGGGCGAGCGCCCAGCCGCCCAGGCGCACCAGATGGGTGAGGCTGGCGGCGAAGGTGCGCTCCTCGGGCCGGATGATCGCCATGACGTAGGACTGCCGGGTCGGCACGTCCATCTCGACCAGACCCTCACGCAACAGAAACAGCAGCGCCGCGGTGGTGAAATCGGGGGCGATCGCCACGGTCATCAGGAGCAGGCTGGAGGGCATGTGGGTGAAGACCATGGTGTTCACCAGGCCGATGCGCCGGGCCAGCCAGGCCGCGCCCAGGTGCGAGGCGGCGTTGAGCAGGCGGGCCGCGACGAAGAGGGCGGCGATGGTCTGGGCATCGACGCCGAAGCGGGCATGGAAGAAATAGGCGATCAGGGCGGTGCCGAGAAAGCCGCCGGCCAAGGCGTCGAGCGCGAACAGGGCGCTGATCCGGCCCAGCCGGCGCCGGCTGTCGGGCGAAAGCGGGGCCGGCTTATCCGGCCCGGCCCGCTCGATGCGCGGGCTCAGGCGGGCAAAGAGCAGGGCCTGGGCGATGAACAGCACCCCATACAGGCCCAGGGCCAGCTGGAAGGCGGCCAGCTCGGATAGACCGCCCCAGCCAGTCAGCCAGGCCGGCAGCGCGGCCAGCCCGCTGCCCAGGGCATGGCCGGCATCCTGCAGCACGTTGTACCAGGCGAAGACGCGGGTGCGTTCGGCATCGGTCGCGGTGGTGGGCAGGATGGCCTGTTCCAGCACCAGGCTGGCGCCCCGGTCGCGCCCCTGGCCGTTGAGCATGCCGACGAAGGCGGCGAGCAGGATCGCCGCGAGATCGGAGAACACCAGGGCGCCCAGGCCGCCGGCCACCGAAAGCCAGGCCAGCAGCATGAGGGTCCGGCGCCGCCCCCAGCGGTCGGCCTTGAGGCCGACCAGGAGCACGGCCAGGGTAGCACCGGCCAGGCCGGCGCTCACGGTCAGGCCGATCTCGGCCGGGCTGAAGGCCAGGCGGGCGAGATACAGGCCGAGCAGCACGCCGATCAGGCCGGTGGCGCAGGCGCGCAGGAAACTGGCGAGGTAGATCAGGCGGCGGTCATGCATGGCTCAGCCTAGCATTCCTGTTGCGCTGAATAGTTGACAAAGCAAGTCGGGTTTTATAGAATGTGTTTAACTTCAGCCCGATCGGGCCTGGGTGATTCATCGATTGTGAAGAGAGGACGTATCAAGATGGAAATCGAAATCAACGGCAAAGTGGTCGAGACCGACCCCGAAGGCTATCTGGTCAACCTGTCCGACTGGTCCGAGGACGTGGCGAGCTATCTCGCCGCCCAGGACAAGCTGGAGCTGGGTGAGAACCACTGGAAGATCATTCATTACATGCGCGACTACTTCAACGAGTACGGTACCGCGCCCAATCTGCGCATTCTGCAAAAGGCGCTGAAGGAGGAATTCGGTCCCGAGTGGGGCGACAAGAAGTTCCTGTTCGACCTGTTCCCCTTCGGCCCGGCCAAGCAGGCCGGCCGCTATGCCGGGACACCGAAGCCGACCGGCTGCGTGTGAGCCAAATTACGCAACCGACGCAGAACCGCTAAACTGGTGCCCGCCCCGTGCGGGCATCGCTTTTTGTTGTACCTGCAATACCAATACAACCTGACGATGAGGAGAATGAATCGATGAATCCCTTGGAAACCCGTGGCGGTACCGTGATCGCCGGCATCCTGCTGGCCGTCATCCTGACCTTCATCGCGCCCATGCCCGAAGGCACGGCGCGCGCGATCAACCCGCTGGAAATCGCGGTCTGGTTCCATGTTGTGGTGGGCATCGCCTGGATCGGGCTGCTCTACTACTTCAACGCCGTGCAGGTGCCGGCCGTGGCCGCCGCCACCGCCGACGGCAACCCCGGCCCGGCCGCGATCAACAAGTACGTCGCGCCGCGCGCCCTGTTCTGGTTCCGTTGGGCCGCCGTGCTGACCTGGCTGTCGGGCGCCGGCGCTTTGGGGCACATGGGCATCCTCCAGGATGCCTTCACCCTGGCCAACCCTTCGGTCTACGCCATCGGCATCGGTGCCTGGCTCGGTACCATCATGCTGTTCAATGTCTGGGTGCTGATCTGGCCGAATCAGAAGAAGGTCTTGGGCATCGTGTCCGCCAGCGACGAGGAAAAGGCCAAGGCGAAACGCATCGCGTTCCTGGCCTCGCGCACCAACACCATGCTGTCGATTCCCATGCTGCTCGGCATGACGGCGCACGCGCACGGCCTGCCGTTCTGAGCCAAGGCCCGGCCAACATGAAAACGGGGGCTTGGCCCCCGTTTTTTTTGGCACGCACGACGCTCACAACTCGCGCAGCACGCGCAGTCCGAGGTTGACGTCGAGTTCGTGGTGAAAACGCGCCTTGCGCGCCGCGGCACGCGCCTCGAGCGCGCCTTCGAACCAGGAGCCACCCTTGCTCACGCGCCAGTCGCCCTGGGCCGGCTTGCGGCTCAAGGCATCGATCGGTCCGGTCCAGCGATCCGAGGTGAATTCCCAGACATTGCCGTGCACCTCGAACAGCCCCCAGAGGTTGGGCGGGTAGCTGCCGACTTCGACCGCGCGATTGAATGGCACGCAGAAAGGCAGGAAGCGGCGCCAGCCCGATACCGCTTTTTGCGGCGGGGCGAAGGAGGCGACATTGGCCTCGCTGCAGGTGAGATGCGCGCCGAAACAGTAGGCGCTGCGGCTGCCGGCCCGGGCGGCATATTCCCACTCGGCCTCGGTTGGCAGCCGGTAATGCTGCCCGGTCTCGAGCGAGAGCCAATTCAGGTATTCCTGAGCGGTGGCCAGGTCGATGTTGATCACCGGCTGACGGCCCTCGGCGCGCAGCAGATGCTCCTGCCAGAAGAAGCCGCAGGCCTCCTCGAAGCGTTGGAATTCCTCGGCGGTGACGGTATAGCGGCCGAGCGCGTAAGGCCGCTCGATGCGGACATGGTGCAGCGGCAGCTCGCCGAAGCGGCGCTCCGGCTCGGGCGCGCCCATCTCGAACACCCCGGGCGGGATCACCGCCAGTTCAGGCCCGGCGCTGCCGTCCTTCAGCGTGTCGTGAAAGAACACGGCGCGCTGGCAGGCCTGCGCCGCCTCGGCCTGCAGGGCGCGCAACGCCTGGACATCCAGGTCATGGACAAAGGGGGGGAGGGTGAGGCTTTCGTTCATCATGTCGGGAGTCTTCACCTTGCCTGCCAGTGGCCGGACTTGCCGCCGCGTTTTTCCAGAAGCCGTACCTGTTCGATCACCATGCCGCGGTCGACCGCCTTGCACATGTCGTAGATGGTGAGCAGGGCCACGCTGGCGGCGGTGAGCGCCTCCATCTCGACCCCGGTGCGGCCCACCGTCTCGGCCGTGGCCCGGCAGTCGATGGCGTGCCCGGCCTGGTCGATCTCGAACGCCACCGCAACCCGGGTCAAGGCGATCGGATGGCAGAGGGGGATCAAATCGCCCGTGCGCTTGGCCGCCATGATACCGGCCAGACGGGCGACGCCAAGGACGTCGCCCTTCTTGGCGTCGCCGGCGCAGATCAGGGCCAGGGTCTGCGGTTGCATCACGATGCGGCCGCCGGCGGTGGCCGAGCGCTCGGTCTCGGCCTTGGCGCCGACATCCACCATGTGGGCGTGGCCTGCGCTGTCGAAATGGGTGAAATCGCTCATGGAGATGGGGAACTCGGGTACAAGGCCGTTATCATAGGCCCATGCGATCTCTCCGCGCCATTGCTGTTGCGCTTTTGTTGACCTATCCCGTGCAGGCGGCCGAGCTGCCCGATCTGGGTGAATCCGCCCGCACCGGCTTCACCGCTGCCCAGGAAGCCAGGCTCGGACGCGAGATCATGCGTCAGATCCGGGCCGACCGGGATTATCTGGACGACCCCGAACTGAGCGAATATCTCAACGCCCTGGGCAACCGCCTGGCCGCCGCCAGCGAAGACCCGGGCCGGCGCTTCGAGTTCTTCGTGGTGCGCGACGCCTCGATCAACGCCTTCGCCCTGCCCGGCGGTTATATCGGCGTGCACACCGGCCTGATCGCCGCCACCCGCAGCGAGTCGGAACTGGCGGGGGTGCTCGCCCACGAAATCGCCCATGTCACCCAGAATCACATCGCCCGCATCGTCTCGGTCCAGAACAACGCCTTGCTGCCCACGCTCGCGGCGCTGGCCGTGGCCATCCTGGCCGCCCGCTCCAACAGCCAGGTGAGCCAGGCGGCGATCGCCTCGGCCCAGGCCTACAGCGTGCAGACCCAGCTCGATTTCACCCGCGAGCACGAGCGCGAGGCGGACCGGGTCGGCTTTCAGACCCTGAGCCGCTCCGGGCTCGATCCGTCGGGCATGGCGACCTTCTTCGAGCGCCTGCAGACCCAGACCCGGTTCTACGAAAACAATGCGCCGTCCTATCTGCGCACCCATCCGCTCAACTTCGAACGCATCGCCGACATGCAGCACCGCTTGCAGGGTCTGCCCTACCAGCAGGTGCCGGATTCGCTCGAATACCGTCTGTTGCGCACCAAGATCCAGGCCAGGCAGGGCGAGGCGAACGAGGCGGTCAAGCGCTTCGCCAGCCAAAGCTTCCAGGACGAACAGGAGGAGGCGGTACGGCGCTATGGCCTGGCGCTGGCCCTGCTCCGGAGCAATCAGGCCGAGCGCGCCGCGGCCGAACTGCAGGCCATGCCGCGCAAGCTGGGGCAGTCGCCCATCGTGCTGAACCTTGCCGCCGAGGTGGCTTTTGCCCGGGGCCGGGCGGCCGAGGCGCTCGGCCTGCTGCGCAAGGGGCTGGCGGCCAATCCGGATGCCAAACCGCTGATCTACGCCTATGCCAGCGGGTTGTTGCGACAGGGGCAGGCCGAATCCGCCCTGGACCTGCTGCGCCAGCAGTTGCTGCTCTACCCGGACGATGCCCGACTCTATGAATTGCAGGCCCAGGCCTATCAGGCGCTCAAACGCCCCATGGAATCCCACATGGCCCTGGCCGAGGCCTATGCGCGCCGCGACGAATACCGGGCGGCGGTGGATCAGCTGCAACTGGCCCTGAAAAGCGGTGACCGTAACTTCTATCGGCTCTCCATGGCCGAGGCGCGGCTGCGCCAATTGCAGGCCCAGCTCGAGCGCCAGGAAGCCACCCGATAAATTCGTACTATTTGGCGGGCCGGCTCTTGGCCGAAGCAGTGAACTCGTCTATTCTCAGGCCGTCCTAAGCAAGGGATGCGCGTGCCATCGCGGTCACGCGTCAAAAATGGCCGTCAAATATGAAGGAGACACTATGAAACGCACTCCGATCGCATTGGGGGCGGCACTGCTCGGTGCATGGTTCCTCACTGCAACCCCGGTTCTGGCTCAGGAAGCCAAGAAGGAGGAGACTGGCAAGGACATCGCGTTCAACCGCAGCAAGGGCAACTGCCTGGCCTGCCACGCCATGCCCACCGTGCCCGACGCCGAGCAGCCGGGCAATAGCGGCCCGCCCCTGATCGCCATGAAAGACCGTTATCCCGACAAGGCCAAGCTGCGTGCCAAGATCGCCAACCCGATGGCCGACAATCCCATTACCTTCATGCCGGTCTTTGGCAAGCACAAGATACTGAGCGATCAGGAATTGGATAAGGTCGTGGATTATATCTACAGCCTTTAATTTTGTTCGATAAGGAGTCAATCCATGAATCACCAGCGTAGAACTGTACTGAAGGGTGTGGGCTCTGCCGCCGCCGTCGGCGTGGCTGCCGCTGCGGGCCTGCTCAAGCCGACCGCCGTGTTTGCCGCCGACCGCTCGGCCTTCGACGCCAAGGGTGTCGATGCCGTGATGAAGGCCCTCAAGGCCACCGGCGCCGCCGACAGCCGGGACATCGTCGTCAAGGCCCCCGACATCGCCGAGAACGGCGCTGTGGTGCCGGTCGAGGTGACCAGCAGCATCGCCGGCACCGACAGCATCGCCATCATCGCCGAGAAGAACGCCTTCCCGATGGTCGGCGAGTTCGACCTGAGCAACGGTGCCCAGGGCTTCATCTCCACCCGGATCAAGCTGGCCAACACCTCCCACGTCCGCGCCGTGGTCAAGGCCGGCGGCAAGGTGTTCACCGCGGCCAAGGAAGTGAAGGTCACCATCGGCGGCTGCGGCGGTTGATGCGCCCCTGCCCGGCTTTCACACGTAACTGACACTGGATCGAAAAGGAAACAATCATGGCTGAGCCGATGAAGATTCGCGCCACGATGACCGGCGACGTTGCCGACATCAAGGTTCTGATGAACCACGTTATGGAAACCGGCACCCGCAAGGATGCCAAGACGGGTCAACTGGTCCCCGCGCACCACATCAACAGCATCGTCGCCACCGTCGGTGGCAAGACCGTGCTTCAGGCCGAGATCGGCGGCGCCGTCTCGCGCAATCCGTTCCTTGGCTTCAAGGTCAAGGGCGCCAAGCTCGGTGACAAGGTCACCGTCAGCTGGGTTGACAACAAGGGCGACAAGAACAGCGCCGAAGCCACCATCGGCTGATCCGCGCGCGCAACCCAGAGGCCGGCCGCCAGGGCCGGCCTGCCCTGAATACCGTCATTGGAGGACGACCGCATGAAGAAATTGCTGATGATGCTGGTGGGAGCCGGCGCCTTGTTGGGAGCGGTGACTGCCTCTGCCGGTCCGGAAGAGGACCGCAAGGCCCTGGTCAACTACTTCAAGCAGAAATTCCCGGAGGTCAAGTTCGAGGACTACATTTACGGCGCCCTCGCCCTGGACCCCGATGCCAAGGCCCAGTACGACAGCATCATGGAATTTCCGCCCTACGTCGAGGTGCTCGACAACGGCAAAAAGATGTGGGAAACCCCGTTCAAGAACGGCAAGAAATACGCCGACTGCTTCCCCAACGGCGGCAAGAACGCTGCGGCCATGTACCCGATGTTCGACGACAAGAAGGGCCAGGTCGTGATCTTCGACGAAGCCCTGAACGAATGCCGTGTCGCCAACGGCGAAGCGCCCTACAAGCTGGACGATGCCAAGACCATGGGCACCCTGCTTGCCTATGCCCGCACCCTGTCGGATGGCGCCAAGGTCAATGTCAAGGTCAACGGCCCGGCTGCCCTGGCCGCCTATGAAGACGGCAAGAAGACCTTCTACAGCCGCGCGGGCCAGTTGAACTTCTCCTGCGCCAACTGCCACGTCCACAGCGCCGGTGTGCGCCTGCGCTCGGAACTGCTGTCGCCTGCCCTGGGCCACACCACGCACTGGCCGGTGTTCCGCGGTGGTGACAATCTGGTCACCCTGCAGGTGCGCTATAAGGGTTGCCACAACTCCGTGCGCCACGTCCCGGATGAGGTGGGCAGCACCCGCTACAAGAACCTGGAGTTCTTCGAGTCCTACCTGAGCAACGGCCTCGAGATGAAGGCCTCCGTGTTCCGCAAGTAAGCCCAGGCCAAAAACCGATTCAATCCGGGCTGTGGCCCGGATTTTTTTTCCGGCCGCAGCGCCCGCCATTTGGGCCATAGTTACCATTTACGCCGGCCGTCTGCCTATCGACAATCCGGCAGGCGTCAGCAGTGAACCCTTTGAATTCGTAGTCCCAAGGAGACCTTTTATGTCGATGACCCGTCGCGAGTTTCTGCAAGTGCTGGCGGCTGCCTCCGCCGCCGGCCTTGTGCTGGATAGCAAGCAGGTCCTGGCTGGCAATGTGCCGAGCAATTTCTATGAGATTCCGCCCTACGGCAATGTGTCGCTGCTGCACATGACCGACTGCCATGCCCAGCTGCTGCCCATCTATTTCCGCGAGCCCAGCGTCAATATCGGGGTCGGCGGCGCGCTGGGCAAGGTTCCCCATCTGGTGGGTGAGCATCTGCTCAAGCACTTCAACATCAAGCCCAACACCATCGAGGCGCATGCCTTCACCTATCTCAACTTCGAGCAGGCGGCCCGCACCTACGGCAAGGTCGGCGGCTTTGCCCATCTGAAGACTCTGGTCGACCGGGTGCGCGCCTCCCGTCCGGGCGCGCTGCTGATGGATTCCGGCGATACCTGGCAGGGTTCCGGCACCGCGCTGTGGACCAAGGGCCAGGACATGGTCGAGGCCTGCATCGAGCTGGGCGTCAATGTCATGTCCCCGCATTGGGAGTTCACCCAGGGTGCCGAGCGGGTGATGGAGATCGTCAATGGCGATTTCAAGAAGCACGGCATCGAATTCCTGGCCCAGAACGTGGTGACCAACGATTTCGGCGACCAGGTGTTCAAGCCCTATGTGATCAAGACCATCAACGGGGTGCAGGTCGCCATCATCGGTCAGGCCTTCCCCTACACCCCGATCGCCAACCCGCGTTACATGGTGCCGGACTGGAGCTTCGGCATCCGCGACGACAGCATGCAGAAGTTCGTCAACGAGGCCCGGGCCAAGGGCGCCCAGGTCGTGGTGGTGCTGTCGCACAACGGCATGGACGTCGACCTCAAGATGGCCAGCCGCGTGACCGGTATCGATGTCATCTTCGGCGGCCACACCCATGACGGCGTGCCGCAGCCGGTGCCGGTGAAGAACGCCAAGGGCGTCACCCTGGTCACCAATGCCGGCTCCAACGGCAAGTTCCTCGGCGTCATGGACTTCGACGTCAAGGGCGGCAAGATCCGCGGCTGGAAGTACCGCCTGGTGCCGGTGTTCTCCAACCTGCTGCCGGCGGACAAGAAGATGGAGGCGCTGATCAAGCGCGTGCGCAAGCCTTACGAGGCCAAGCTCAACGAAAAGCTGGCCGTGACCGAGGGTCTGCTTTATCGCCGCGGCAACTTCAACGGCTCCTGGGACCAGCTGATCATGGATGCCATGATGCAGGTGAAGGGCGCCGATGCCGCCTTCTCGCCGGGCTTCCGCTGGGGCACCTCGCTGCTGCCGGGCGACACCATCACCATGGAACTGCTGCTCGATCAGACCGCGACCACCTATTCCTACAGTACCCTGACCGAGATGACCGGCCAGACCATCAAGGATGTCATGGAGGACGTCTGCGACAACCTGTTCAACCCCGACCCCTATTACCAGCAGGGGGGCGACATGGTGCGCGTGGGCGGTATCACCTATGCCCTGAACCCCTACGAAAAAATGGGCAAGCGCATCTCCGATCTGCGCCTGAAGGGCAAGCCGCTCGATCCGAACAAGACCTACAAGGTGGCCGGCTGGGCGCCGGTGGCCGAGGGGGCCAGTGGCACCCCGATCTGGGATGTGGTGGCCGAATACCTGCGCACGGTCAAGACCGTGACCCCGCGCAAGCTCAACAATCCCCGTCTCATCGGCGTCAAGCAGAACGATCCTGGCATCGCCGACTATACCGCCAGCGTCTAAAAGACGCCGGGTTTCGAAGGGGGCCACAAGCCCCCTTTTTTCATGTTTCCTGCCGCCGATGCCGGGTGAAGGCCGTGCGCGGGCGCAGCCCCGCGATGGCGGTCGTTGCCTGCCGCTTCAAATCCGCCAACGGGATGTACTGCAGGTCGTAGCGGCGGGCCTCGAGGGCGGCGACCAGGTCAGCCAGTGCCGCCGTGCCCTGCCATTGCCCGTGCATGCGGCTGAGCCATGCCCCGAGCGTCGGCGCGGCTGGCCTCGGTGACAGCGAAAAGCCGCGCAGCAGCAGACCGAGTTCGGCCGGGTCGGCCGCGTTTTCAATGGCGAGCAGGGTGGCATCCCGGCGCCGGCGCCACTGCCATTCCCGATACAGCCACTGCAACAGCACGAGCAAGGCCAGCGCACCGGCCACCAGCGCCGCCGTCTGGCCAAGCTTGCGCCAGAACGGGTCGTAGACTTGCAGGGGCGGCAGCGCCAGGGCGAGCTGTTCCAGCCGTGCGCTGCCCGGATCGAAGTAGGGCAGGGCCAGCTTGGGCGCAGCCAGTGGCCCACTCGTGTCCGGCAGGGCATGGAGGGTGACGGCCAGGTGCGTGAGTGGCGAATTGCGGTCTTCCGGCGCCAATGACTCCACCGTGGGTGGGTAGGCGCGCCAGGTGGCGTGCGGCTGCAATTGCAGCGCGAGCAGGGCCTTCAGGCCATCCACGCTGTAGCCGCCCTCGACCGTGAAGCGCCAGGCCAGCGGCCGTTGCAGCGGCCAGGTTTCCGGCAGGGCCTCCGCCTTCAGGCTGGGCTTGCCCACCGGCACGTTGAGCGGCAGCCAGGCCGGCACCGGCGCCGCGGCGAAGCGCGCGACCGGCGGCGGCAGGCGCAGGCGCCGCCCGAACTTGCTGGCCTCCAGCGTGGGCAGCTCGACGCGGATCACGCCGGCCTGGGTGGGCAGCACGGCCCAGTGATAACGCTGCGCGGTGCAGCGCACGCCGTCCTGCTCGATCTCGATCTGTTCCTCGCCCAGGGCACGCTGCTGCATCTGGCCCGACAGCGGCAGCTTGGGTCGCTGCCATTGCAGGCTGCCGTCGTCGCAGAGCTCCAGGGTCAACCGGGTGGCTTGCCGCACCCAGGGCTGGGCCGGCTCGGTGTAGAGCCGCATGCGCACTGCAGGCATGTCGCTCGAACCGCTGGTGACCTCTACCGCCAGGGGACGGCTGCGCTCGCGCCCGCCGCCCAGGGCAGGAATGGTGAGTCGCCCGGTCTTCAGCGGATAGAGCGTGAGCTGGAGGATGCCTTGGGTCTCGCTCTGGCTCAGGGTGCGGGCGAAGACCTCGAAATCACCCTGGAGCGGGGCCAGGTCGATCGCGTCCAGTGTGGCGGCGTGGCCGGAAAGGCTCAGGGTGAGCGGCTCGCCCAGGGCCAGGGTCTTGTGGTCGAGCTGGGCGGTGAGCGCCCAGGCCTGACCGGCGAACGCGAGCGCGAGGCACAAGGCGAAGCGCTTCACCATGGCGGCAGCTCCACGGGGCTGCCCGAGGCGTCCTGCTTCATCAGGCCCTGGTACAGCGCGCTCGGCTTGTCGTGCAGGAGCTCCAGTTTCTTCAGGCCCGATTGCAGGCGGCGCGCGTCGGCCCCGACGCCGCCGGCCCGACTCGCTGCGCCGTCGAGCCGGGCACCTTGGCCGGCCGCCCTGTCCTTGTCGATCAGGGTGCCGGTTTCCTGGCGCTCGAATTCCTTTACCGCGGTTTCACGATCCCATTCGGTGCTGGTGATGCCCTCGGCGAAAAAGCCCATGCGGCCGCGCAGGTCGGTGCTGCCGGACACCGGCGCGCGCTGCTGGTTCAGGCGATAGATCGCCCTGGCCAGATTGGCCTGGGCGCGCCTGTCCTGCGGCCGTTCGCGCAGCACGGCCTGGTAGGCCTCGGCCGCGGCCAGCCAGTTGCCCAGGGCATAGTGGGCGTTGCCCAGGTTGTACAAGGCGTCGTTTCTTTCCGCGGCCGTGCGCGCGAGCAGCAGGGCCGCGCCGAAGTGGCGCTGCGCGGCCGCGTAGTCCTTGAGCCGCCAGGCGGCGGCACCGGCGCCGGATTGGCCGAGATAGCCGCCAACCCGTTCGAACCGGGTCTGCGCCTCGGCGTGGCGGCCGGCGCGATATTCGCGCCAGGCGGCGTGCAGGGCATCGTCGGCCTGCGCCTCGTGCGTGGGCAGGGCGATCAGGCCGGCGACCAGCAGCGCCGCCGCTTGCGGCAGCGCCCGTGGCAGGTGCAACCAGAGCAGGAGCAGCAGGGCCGGCGCCAGGCACCAGGCATAGAGTTCGCGCCAGGTCCGCACCGCATCGGCCGGTGGCGGCGCGGCCGGCAGGCGGGCGAGGTGGTGGTCGTAGAGGCTGGCCCAGTCGGCATCGCCGTCGACGGCGGGAACGAAGACGCCGCCGGTGCGCTGGGCCAATTCGCCGTAGCGGGTCGCGGCCATGCGGCTGACGACCTGCACGCCGTCCTGCTCGGCGTAGCCCCCCTCGGGCAGGGGCACCGGCGCGCCGCCGGCGCTGCCGACGCCGAGCACATAAAGCGGGATGCCGGCCGTTTTCAAATCCTGCACCGCCGCGCGCACCGCCGCGCCTGCGGCGCCGGCCAGGCTGTCGGCCTCGGCGTCGGTCACCAGCAGGATGGCGCCGCCTTGGCCGACATCGCGTTGGGCGAGCTGCAGGGCGGCGGCGAGGTTGGTGCCGGGGTCGGCGATCAGCGCCGGCTCGGCGTGATCGAGCATGCGCCGCAAAAGATCGGCATCGTCGCTCGCCGGGCTGAGCAGGCCGGGCTCGCCGGCATAGACGATGAGGCCGACGCGTTCGCCTTGCAGTCGGCGGATGAGGTCGTGCAATTCCAGCTTGGCGCGCACCAGTCGGCTTGGACTGACATCGGCCGCGTTCATCGAGGCCGAGACATCGAGCACGATGGCGACGCGCAGCGGATGGCGCTGGCCGGGCTGGCCAGCGCCCGCGTTCTCTTCCAGCGGCAGGCGCGGCCCGGCGGCGGCCGCCGCCAGCAGGGCCCAGGCGATGACGTGGCCGGGCAGGCGCCAGCGCGCCATCGGTCGCGCGCCGCCGCTCAATACCGCCCACGGCAACAGGGCCGCATCGGCATAAGCGGCCAGCCGGTGCCGGCGCCAATGGCCCAGACCCCACATGAGCAGGGGCTGCAAGGCGAGCAGGCCCCAGAGGGGCTCGCGCCAGTCGAGGGCGAACAGTTCGCTCATGCCTCGCGCCTCAGCGCCAAGACGCGGCCCAGCGTCAGCAGGACGGCGGCCAGGGCGAGCGGCAGCCAATACCACTCGCGGATTTCCCGATGCCTGGCCGGGCGGGCCAGGGTCTTTTCCAGGGCGCCGATGTCGCGGATGACCCGCTCGGCCTCCTCGGTGCCGCGCACGAAATAGTGATGGCCGCCGGTGGCGCGCGCGAGATCGGCCATGTTCGGCTGCGGGTCGGGGTCTGCCACTTCGATGCGGCCCTCGGCGAACAGGTCGCTGCCGATCTGCACGCTGTGGATGGCCACGCCCAGCTGCCGGGCCACCGCCAGGGCCTCGGCCGGGGTGAGATCGCCGCTGTTGCTCGGCGCGTCGTCGCTGACCAGGATCAGCGCGGGGCGCAGCTTCTTCGGCTGCAAGGGCTTGAGGGCCAGGCCCAGGGCATCGCCCAGGGCGGTGTTGTCGCCGGCCATGCCCACCTGCAGCCGTTGCAACTGGGCCAGGACGTGGGCGCGGTCGAAGGTGGGCGGCGTCAGCGTCGCCGCCTGTGAGCCAAAAACAATGAGACCGAAACGGTCGGCCGGTCGCCCCTCGATGAAGCGGCCCATCACCGCCTTGAGCACGGTCAGGCGCTCGACCTTTTTGCCGTCGAGTTGGAAGTCGTTGATGCTCATGGTCTGCGAGGTGTCGATCACCAGCACGATGTCGCGGCCTTCGGGCGGCGGCGTCAGCCATTGGCCGACCTCGCGCGGCTGGCTCAAGGCGACGACGATCAGGGCGAGGCCGAGCGCGGTCAGCCAGGCCGGCAGGCGGGCGCCGGCCAGCTTGGGTTCGGCTGGGGTGGCCGGCGGCAGGTGCGGGTGCTTGAGGCGCCAGCGCGCGCGCATGCCTTCGCCGCTGCGGCGCAGGGCGAGCACGAGCCAGGCCGCGACGGGCAGCAGGGCGACGAGCCAGAGGGGTTGGCCGAGTTCCAGCATCACCGGCGCCCTTGCAGCAGCGTTGCCGCTTCCCGGCGCAGCCGCTCGAACACGAGTTGCGCATCGTCCTGCGGCGGACCGAAACGCAGGCGTTGCAGTTCTTCCCACCACTGCGGTTCCGGCGCACGCTTGAAGCGCGGCAGCAGTGCCGCCAGCTCGCCGGCCGCCCGCTGCGGGTCGGTGCGGCCGCGCAATCGCTGCAAGGCGCGCCGCGGCGCGCGCCGGCGCCAGTGCCAGTAGAGCGCGGCCAGCAAGGCGATAGCCATCACGGCACCGGCGGCGATGAGGGGCCAGTCGCTGCCCGTCTGGGCGATGCTCGGGATCTGCGGCTCGACGATGTCGGCCAGGTCCTGGGTCGGGTCAGGCATGGTGCGCCAAAAAGACGGGCAACAAAGCGTCCACCTCGCTGCCCAGCACGAGATGGCGGGCACCGGCACGGGCGAGGTGCTGGGCGATGCTGGCCTGGCGTGCGCGGAAGGCGGCGGCCCAGGCCGCGCGGATCGAGGCCTGGCCGGTGTCGATCCAGTACTCGTCGCCGCGCGTCATGTCATGAAAGCGGGCCAGGCCGACATCGGGCAGGGCGCGCTCGGCCGGGTCATTGATCTGCACGGCCAACAGGTCCATGCGCTCGGCCAGACGGGCGAGCAGCGCTTCGTGTTGCTCACTCAGCCAGGCGAAGTCGCTCAGCAACACCAGTTCGGTGCCGCGCGCCAGGCCGGCATCCAGCGCGGCCAGGCGGTCGCGGTAGTGCATCGGCTCGGTGGCGGCGGCGTCGGGCAGCGGCGGGCAGGGCCGGGCCGCCGCCTCGATCAGGGCCAATGCGCCGCTGCGACCATGCAGGGGCGGCAGTTCGAGATCGCTGCTGTCCCAGAGTGTGCCGCCGATGGTGGCGTTGTGGCCCGCGGCGGCGAAGGCGAGCAGGGCGGTGGCGCGGGCGGCCTGGCTGACTTTCAAGCGGCGCCGGGTGCCGAAGCGCATGCCGGCCGAGCGGTCGAGCACCAGATGCAACGTGGGTTGCCGCTCCTCGCGATAGCTCTTGAGATAGGCCCGGCCGGTGCGCGCGGTGGTGCGCCAGTCCATGTCGCGGATGTCGTCGCCGGCGACATAGGGGCGCGATTCCTCGAAGTCCAGGCCATGGCCGAGCCAGGGCGAGGACCAGTCGCCGGCATGGTGGTCGTGCACCTCGCGCGCCGGCTGCACCTCGGCCAGCAGCTCGGCCTGGACGGCGAGCTGCGCGATCTCGTCGGCCGCGAGCAGCGGGGCCCGCGCGGCAGGCGGCAGGCTGGCAGCCGGCCGGACGCGCAGGCGGCTCAGGACTTCACGGAGCGGGAACGGCATCCAACAGGCCGGCGATCAGGGCGTCGCGCGAGAGCTTTTGCAGCCGGGCGTTGAGGCTCAGGATGATGCGATGGCGCAGGCAGTCGGGCGCGATCTCGCGCACGTCGTCCGGGGTGACGAAATCGCGCCCGCGCAGGTAGGCCAGGGCCGAAGCGGCGTGCGCCAGGGCCAGCGCCGCGCGCGGGCTGGCGCCCACCTCCACCGCCTCCGCCCAGTCCGGCCGCCACTCGCCCGGCGCGCGGGTGGCGCGGGCAAGCCTCACCATGTAGTGCTCGACCTCGGGCGCGACGTAGACCTGACGCACCTCTTCCCGCGCGGCCAGGGCGCTGGCGACATCGAGCACCGGGGCGATGGGCTCGCGCGCCTCGGCCAGGTGCTGGCTGCGATCGCGCCGCAGGATCTCCAGTTCCTCCTCGGCGCTCGGGTAATCCAGCGTCACGTGCAGGAGGAAGCGGTCGAGCTGGGCCTCGGGCAGCGGATAGGTGCCGGCCTGTTCGATCGGGTTCTGCGTGGCCAGCACCATGAACAACGGCGGCAGCGGGCGCGTCTGCCCGCCGGCGGTGATCTGGTGTTCCTGCATGGCCTCGAGCAGGGCCGACTGCACCTTGGCCGGCGCCCGGTTGATCTCGTCGGCCAGGATGATCTCGTTGAACAGCGGACCCTCGGCGAAATGGAAGGCGCCTTCCTGCGGCCGGTAGATGTCGGTGCCGGTGAGGTCGCCGGGCAACAGGTCGGGCGTGAACTGGATGCGCTGGAAGCGGGCGTGGATGCCGGCCGCCAGGGTCTTTACCGCCGTGGTCTTGGCCAGGCCGGGCAGGCCCTCGATCAGGATATGGCCGCCGGCGAGCAGGCCGACCACCAGGCGGTCGAGCAGGGCGGTTTGGCCGACGATGACGCGCTCGAGGGCGCGGCGCAGTTCCAAAATCTTGGCTTGATGCTGCATGGCAGCCTCTGAGGATTAATCAAACGATTATTTTAATTTGTGCGGGGCGGCTCGCCATAGTGCAATCCACCCAAATGAGCGGCCTGACGCTTCAGGCCGGACGTGGCAGCCTCAGCCAAAGCGAAAGCAACAGCGCGGCGCCGCCCGCGCAGGCGGCGGAAAAGCCGAAGGCCGCCAGCGGCGAGAAGGTCTGATACAGCCAGCCGAAAATGATCGAGGCCGGCAACAGCAGGCTGCCGGCGGTGAGGTTGAACCAGCCGAAGGCGGTGCCGCGCCTGTCGGCCGGCGCGAGATCGGCCACCAGCGCCTTCTCCACGCCCTCGGTGGCGGCCATGAACAGGCCGTAGGCGGCGAAGGTGAGGAACAGGATCGGCCCGTCGTGGGCGAGCAGGCCCAGGCCGAGATAGACCAGGCCATAGGCCAGGTAGCCCGCGACCAGCAGGCGCACGCGGCCGACCCGGTCGGACAGGGCCGACAGGGGCGCGGCGCCCAGCATCGCCACGACCGAGACCGTCATCCAGAGCAGGGGCACCGTGGCCTGCGCCACGCCCAATTCCTGCGCCCGCAGCAGCAGGAACATGTTGGAGGAATTGCCCAGGGTGAACAGGGCCACCACCACGAGATAGCGCTTGAACGCGGGCGGCAGATCCCGCATGCGCCAGTCGAACCGGGTCGGCGTCACCTGCACCGGCTGCGGCTCGCGGATGGCCAGCACCAGGGCCAGGCAGAGCAGGGCCGGCAGCAGGGACCAGAGGAAGATCTCGCGCAGACCGAGCCCGGCCGCCAGCAGCAGGGCGGCGGCGAGCGGCCCGACCACCGCCCCGGCGTTGTCCAGGGCGCGGTGCACGCCGAAGGCCAGGCCGCGCCGCTCGGGCGGCACGCTGGCGGCGAGCAGGGCGTCACGCGGCGAGGTGCGCAGGCCCTTGCCCACCCGGTCGGTGAAGCGGATGGCCAAGAGCCAGGGCCAACTGGTGACGAAGGCGATCAGCGGCCGGGCGAAGCCGGCCAGGCCATAGCCCCAGAGCAGCCAGGGCCGGGCCCGCTGCAGGCGGTCGTGGATCACGCCGGAGAAGAGCTTGAGCAGGCTGGCGGTCGCCTCGGCGATGCCTTCGATCAGGCCCAGCGCCTTGGGGCCGGCCATCAGCACCGAGGCGAGATAGAGCGGGATCAACGGGTAGAGCATCTCCGAGGCCGAATCGTTGATCAGGCTGATCGCGCCGATCAGCCACACCGCCCTGGGCAGTTCGCGCAGCTGGGCGAACTTCATCGACCGTTTCCGCCGGCGCAACGCCAGACGGGCGGTGAGGGTAGTCGCTCAAGCTCGAAATGCATGGAACCTCATTCGGTGCGGTGACGCGGCTCGGCGCCGGCAATTTTTTGTCAGACGGGCAGCCGCGCGTCTGGTGGCTTTCCAGCATAGTACGGGATGTGGCGCGGCAGCGCACGGCTGGGCTGGCGGCACCCGTTCGCGCCGGCGCGCTGACGGCATCCCGCGCCGCATCGGCTGGCTCAGTGTTCGACCCCGGTTCCTCAGGGCTTGGGAAAACGGCTGACTTCCCTTAGTCTTGGCCGCATGACCAGCAAGCAGAAGGCCAGTGCCGCCCTGGTGCGGCCGCGCATCTATATCGGACCCGCGATCGCCATCGGGCCGGGCAAGATCGACCTGCTGCGGGCGGTGGCCGCGACCCGGTCCATCGCCGCGGCGGCCCGTTCGCTCGGCCTGCCCTACAAGCGTGCCTGGCTGCTGATCGACTCGCTCAATGTCGGCTTTGGCCGCCCGGTGGTCGACACCACGACCGGCGGCAGGGGCGGCGGTGGTGCCTGCCTGACCCCGCTCGGGCAGGAGATCGTGGCCGCCTACCAGGCCTTGGAAAGGCGTCTCAATGCCGAGGCCGCCCCGGAGCTGGAAATCCTGCGCAAGCTGGCCGGCCGGCCGGCCGCCTGAGCTTCGGTTGTTCGCTGCCGCGCTTTGCGTTATCTTAACCGTTATGTCATTTCAGACCTAACGCCGTGGCCACGTTGATGACTCCCAGCGATGGCCGCAGCGTTGGGGCTTTGCCAACATCGACGGAAAGGAACCTGAACCATGCCTGCCGTGCGCGCCCTCCTGCTTGCCTGCTCACTGCTGTTCGCCCCGGCCTTGCACGCGGCCGGATCGCTGCTCGTGTTCGCCGGCGCGGCGACCGTGCCGCCCACCACCGAAGCGGCCCGCGCCTTCGAGAAGAAGACCGGCGTCAAGGTCGACGTGGTGTTCGGTGGCTCGGGCTATGTGCTGTCGCAGATGAAGCTCGCCAAGCAGGGCGACATCTATTTCCCCGGTTCCTCCGACTACATGGAGGTCGCCAAACGCGACGGCGACGTGCTGCCCAACACGGAAAAGATCATCGTCTACGTGGTGCCCGCCATCAACGTGCAGAAGGGCAATCCGCACAACATCAAGGGGCTGAAGGATCTGCTCAAGCCCGGCCTCAGGGTGGCCATCGCCAACCCGGAAGGCGTCTGCGTCGGCGCCTATGCCGTGGAGATCTTCGAGAACGAGCTGACCAAGGCGGAACGCGAGCAGCTCAAGCAGAACATCAGGAACTACACCGGCTCCTGCGAGCAGACCGCGACCGCCATCTCCCTGAAGCTCGCCGATGCCGTGATCGGCTGGCGCGTGTTCCAGTACTGGGACCCGGAGCGGATCGAGACCATTCCCCTGCCCAAGGAGCAGATCACCCGCATCGGCTACATTCCCATCGCCATCAGCAAATTCAGCAAGCAGCCCAAGCTGGCCCAGCAGTTCATCGACTTTCTCACCGGGCCTGAGGGCCAGAAGATCTATGCCAGGTACAGCTACTTCGCCGAACCGGAACAGGCCTTCAAGTGGATCGGCGCGGTCAAACCCGTGGGCGGCGAGTACGTGGTGCCCAAGGAATGGCTGAACCTGCGCGCCACGGTCGATCCGAAGAAGGTCGTCAAGCCGTGATGGCCATGCCCGGCAAGGGCTTCCGGGCCAGCATCGGGGCGGCGCTCACGGTGCTGGCCCTGTATGCCGGGCTGATCGTCTCCCTGTTCTGGTTCCTGGACCCGGCCACGCTGCGCGAGACCCTGTTCTCGGAGCGCACGGCGTTTTCCATCAGGCTCTCCCTCCTGGCCGCCACGGTCGCGACCCTGCTGGCCTTGCTCCTGGCCATTCCCGCCGCCTATGCCCTGTCGCGTTACCGCTTCTGGGGCAGGGAGGCGGCGGAGACGGTGCTGGAATTCCCCATCATCGTCTCGCCGGCGGCGCTGGGCGCCATCATCCTGATCTTCTTCAACAACCCCCTGGGCGAGTGGATCCAGGAGAACACCATCTATTTCGTGTTCGGCTTCGCCGGCATCGTGCTCGCCCAGTTCATCACCGTGCTGGGCCTGGCGGTGCGCATGCTCAAGGCCGCCTTCGACGAGGTGCCGGTGGAGCTGGAGACCGTGGCCCGCACCCTGGGGGCGAGCCCGCGCCACGGCTTTTTCACCGTCACCCTGCCGCTGGCGCGCAACGGCCTGATCGCCGCCTTCATCCTGACCTGGGCCAAGGCCCTGGGCGAGTTCGGGGCGACCTTGATGGTGGCCGGCTCCATGGCCATGCGCACCGAGACTTTGCCCATCGCCATCTTCCTGAAGCTCTCGTCCGCCGACATCGAAGGCACGGTGGCGTTGATCCTGGTGCTGGTGGCCATCGGCCTGACCGCCCTGTTCGCCGCCCGGCGCATCCTGGGTCGAAGTGTGCATGCTTGAACTCGAAACACTCAGCGCCCGGGCCGGCGGCTTCCGGCTCGACGGTGTGTCGCTCACGGTGGGCGCGGGCGAGTGCCATGCCGTGCTGGGGCCCTCGGGCTCGGGCAAGAGCACGCTGCTCGCTGCGGTGCTGGGTACCCTGCCGGTGAGTTCAGGCCATGTGCGGCTCGCCGGCCAAGACATCACGCGCCTGCCGGTGGAGCACCGGCATCTGGGCTATGTGCCCCAGCAGCTCGGCCTGTTTCCGCATCTTTCGGTGCGCGACAACGTGCGCTACAGCGCCCGCGCCCGGCGCGTGCCCGAAGCGGAGTACCGGCCGCTGCTGGATCGCCTCACCGAGATCACCGGCATCGGCGCGCTGCTGGATCGGCGCGTCAGCACCCTCTCCGGCGGCGAGCGCCAGCGCGTGGCCCTGGTGCGGGCGCTGGCCGCCAACCCGCGCCTGGTGCTGCTGGACGAGCCCTTCACGGCGCTCAACGAGAGCCTGCGCCGGGAGCTGTGGTGGCTCATGAAGGACCTGCAACGCGAGCGTGGCCTCACTGTGCTGCTGGTCACCCATGACCTCACCGAGGCCTATTTCCTCGCCGACCACATCACCGTGCTGATCGACGGCCGCCAGGAGCAGAGTGGCGCCAAGGCCACGGTCTACCGGCGTCCGGCCAGCGAGCCGGTGGCGCGCTTCCTCGGCTTGAAAAACCTGTATCCGGCCCGTCGGCTCGAGGCGGGCATCGTGGATTGCCCGGCCTTGGGCGGTCGCCTGGCCGCAAGCGGGGATGCGGCGGGCGACGGCGAGACGCTGCTCGCCATCCGCGCCGAACATGTGGCGCTGCGCCAGCCGGACGACCCGCCGCGTGATGGCGAGACCCGGCTGACAGGACGCTTCGAGGCCGTGCTCGACCTGGGTGAGGCCGCCCTGCTGCACTTCCGCGCCGACAGCGGTGCCTTGCTGGAAGTCCGCTGCGGCAGTCGCGTATTGCGCAAATACGGCTGGCAGGCGGGCAGCCCGGGCACGGTGGGCCTGCCGGCCGCCGATTTGTTCATCCTCCGGCGATGAAGGCGGCGCTCGCCAGGGTTTGCGCCAGCCGCCGCGTCGCTGTCACGCCGCTGTGGCACAGGCACGGCGTGGGCAAGGTCAGGGGCCCGGCATGGACCGTCTGACGCTGGAACGCCGGCAGGTCTGGCTCTACCTGGTGGCCATCGGCCTCGGTCTGGCCGCCGGCAGCCTGGCGCCCGGACTCGGCAAGCTTTTCGAAACCCTGCTCTGGCCGGCCCTGGTCGCGCTGCTGTACGTCACCTTCGTGCAGGTGCCCCTGCTGCACCTGGCCGAGGCGGTGCGCGACCATCGTTTCGTGACCGCGCTGTTGCTGGGCAATTTCCTGTTGTTGCCGCTGCTGGTGTTTTTGCTCATCCAGTTTCTGCCGGCCGACCCGGTGTTGCGCCTGGGCGTGCTGCTGGTTTTGCTCATGCCCTGCACCGACTGGTTCATCACCTTCAGCCAGCTGGGCGGCGGCGACGTGCCGCGCGCCATCGCGGTGACGCCGCTCAATCTGCTGCTGCAGTTGCTGCTGCTGCCGCTTTATTTGTGGGCGATGGCAGGGGCCGAGCTCGAGCGGGCGCTCGCTGCCGATGACCTGCTGCCGGCCCTGGTCGTCGTGGTGCTGCCGCTTGCCGCCGCGGCGCTGTCGGAGCGCTGGATCGAGGCGCGGCCGGAGCGCTCGCCCTGGCGCGACCGGCTGGCCTGGTGGCCGGTGCCGCTGCTCGCCCTGGTGGTGTTTCTGATCGCCGGCGCCCAGGTCGGCGCGGTGCGGGGGGCCTTTCATCTGATGCCCATCCTGCTGCCGCTGTTCGCCTTCTTCCTGCTGGCGGCGGCGCTCATCGCCTGGTGGCTCGCCCGGCTCATGCGGCTGCCCAAGCGCCAGGGGCGCACCCTGGCCTTCAGCCTGGGCACCCGCAATTCCTTCGTGGTGCTGCCCTTCGCCCTGAGCCTGCCGGCCGGCTGGGAGGCCGCGGCCGTGGTGATCGTGTTGCAGTCGCTGGTCGAGCTGTTCGGCATGATGGCCTATCTGCGCTGGCTGCCGGGGCGGTTGTTCCGCTGATCGGCCGCGGCCGGAACTTTCCCGGGCGCCGACGCCTCAAGCAAAGGCACCATTTACGCTATAGTGCGGCATCGCACGGATTGCCGATTCTCAGATTCAAATAAGGTTCGAGTCACCCCATGTCGCGCAAGTTGATGCTTTCCCTCATCCTGCTGGTGTTGGCCGTCGCCGGCTGGCTGGCCTGGCGCCAGTGGGGCGGTGCCAGCCCGGCCGCTGCCTACAAGACCCAGGCGGTCGACCGCGGCGACATCGTCGAGACCATCTCGGCCAACGGCACCCTCAACCCGGTGGTGCTGGTCAATGTCGGCACCCAGGTGTCGGGCACGATCAAGCGCCTTTACGCCGACTTCAACAGCGCGGTGAAGAAGGGCGCGGTGCTGGCCGAGCTCGACCCGGCGCTGATCGAGGCCCAGCTGCGCCAGGACCAGGCCAACCTGGCCAATGCCGAGGCCAATCTCAATCTGGCCCGGGCCAAGGACAAGCGGGCGAAGGAGCTGTTCGCGCAGCAGTTCGTCTCGCAGGAGGCGCTGGACCAGGCGCGCCAGGCACTCGAATCGGCCCAGGCCCAGGTCGAGCTGGCCCGGGCCCAGGTGGCGCGCAGCCGGACCAATTTGAACTACAGCGTGATCCGCTCGCCGGTCGACGGCGTGGTGGTGGCGCGCAACGTCGACGTCGGCCAGACCGTGGCCGCCAGCTTCCAGACCCCGACCCTGTTCCAGATTGCGGGCGACCTCAAGGCCATGCAGATCGACACCAGCGTGGCCGAGGCCGACATCGGCAAGGTGCAGATCGGCCAGGTCGCCCGGTTCACTGTCGACACCTTCATGGAGCGCGAATTCGAGGCGCGGGTCAAGCAGATCCGGCTCAACCCCACGGTGCAGCAGAACGTGGTGACCTACAACGTGGTGCTGCTGGTCGACAATCCGGAAGGCAGGCTGCTGCCGGGCATGACCGCGCATGTCTCGATCGACGTCGGGCGTCATACCAATGTGCTGCGCGTGCCCAATGCGGCGCTGCGTTATCAGCCGAAGGACGCCGAGGGTGGCCGCAACGGCGGCAAGGGCAAGGGTGGCGGCAACCAGGTCTACAAGCTGGTCCAGGGCAAGCCGGTGCCGGTCAAGATCAAGCCCGGCGCCAGCGACGGCAGTTTCACCGAGGTGAAAGGCGGTGAGCTGAAACCGGGCGACGCGGTGATCGTGCGCGAGCTCGCCCCGAGCCAGGACAAGAAGGGCAGCGCCTTCCAGTTCCGCTTGTTCTGATGGCGCCGCTGATCCGGGTCGAACAACTGAGCAAGAGCTATCGCACCGGTGGGCGTGAGGTGCCGGTGTTGCACGGCATCGACCTTGCCATCGAGGCGGGCGAGTTCGTCGCCATCATGGGGCCGTCCGGTTCGGGCAAGTCCACCTTCATGAACATCCTGGGCTGCCTCGACGTGCCCAGCGGCGGCCGCTATGTGCTGGCCGGGCGCGATGTCTCCGCCCTGTCCGGCGACGAGCTGGCCGCCATCCGCAACCGTTCCATCGGTTTCGTGTTCCAGGGCTTCAACCTGCTCAAGCGGGTGAGCGCGCTCGACAACGTCGCCCTGCCGCTGCTCTATGCCGGGGTGAGCCGGGCCGAGCGGCGCCGCCAGGCGGAGGCGATGTTGCGCGCCACCGGGCTGGAACGCCATCTGCAGGCCTTGCCCAATCAGATGTCGGGCGGCCAGCAGCAGCGGGTGGCCAT